>NZ_JBJURI010000018.1:0-149904 GCF_046098255.1 Paenibacillus jiangxiensis | reverse complement strand
TGAAACTGGAGCGACAGGCGCAACGGGAGCCACCGGAGCAACGGGTGAAACTGGAGCGACAGGGGCAACCGGAGCAACGGGAGCAACAGGCGAAACTGGAGCAACGGGGGCCACGGGCGAAACTGGAGCGACAGGCGCAACGGGAGCAACAGGCGAAACTGGAGCAACGGGGGCCACGGGCGAAACTGGAGCGACAGGCGCAACGGGAGCAACAGGCGAAACAGGAGCCACCGGAGCAACGGGTGAAACTGGAGCAACGGGTGAAACTGGAGCGACAGGTGCAACTGGAGCAACGGGCGAAACTGGAGCAACGGGGGCCACGGGCGAAACAGGAGCCACCGGAGCAACGGGAGCAACAGGCGAAACTGGGGCAACGGGGGCCACGGGCGAAACTGGAGCGACAGGCGCAACGGGAGCAACCGGAGCAACGGGCGAAACTGGAGCAACGGGAGCAACGGGCGAAACAGGAGCCACCGGGGCGACAGGAGCCACAGGGGCAACAGGTGAAACTGGAGCCACAGGCGAAACAGGAGCCACCGGAGCCACCGGAGCAACAGGAGCCACGGGAGCGACAGGAGCAACAGGAGCCACAGGGGCAACAGGTGAAACTGGAGCGACAGGCGCAACGGGAGCCACCGGAGCAACGGGAGCAACAGGAGCCACGGGAGCGACAGGAGCGACAGGAGCCACGGGAGCGACAGGAGCAACCGGAGCCACGGGAGCAACAGGAGCCACCGGAGCCACCGGAGCCACCGGGGCTACCGGATCAACTGAACCGGAATCAGCCTTCAGAGCAGTAAGCACTACAAATCAAATCATTACTTCGACTGGTGCGCCAGTTCTTTTTCAGAACGAACTCTTTGACCTAAACAATGAGTATAATCCTGCGATTTCAGCATTTACTGCAAATCAAAGCGGGGTATATTCGTTCACTACAAGCCTCCTTCTGGTTGCCAGTGCAACAACCACAAATATCATTATTTCGATCTCTGGACCGCAGCAAATAGCGAAGTTTGTTAATGTTCCAATTCCACCAGGAACAGCTTTTACAGTCGAAATTACCGGAATTCAGCAGCTCAGTGCAGGAAATCAGTCAGTTGTGGTTGTGGTACCGAATGCAGGTACGGTTACCGTCATAGCAAATCCAGTATTTACTCACTTTGAGGCAGCACGTTTTCCATCTCCATAAGGATACAACACAGATACAATCTGCCGTTCAAGAGAACTATTTAACTATTTTCTTGTAGACCGTAAGCAGGAACTATTGAAGCATCGTTACTCTCCGAGTTGAGAGGCGGTGCTTTTTTCCATTCTGTTAAAACCTTACTGCCCTCATGTATCTAAATGTTATGCAGAAATTCTTACAGTACGTTACTACCAAATAAAGGAGCAGGAAAAGAGTGGATTTAAAACAAGAGGTAGCTGTCCTTTTCCATTCTTCAAAAAGATGGGGATTGTGCTGATGCCATTCAGGAGACGATTCTGAAGGCGTATAAATCGCTTCATAAGAAAGCGTATGGATTTAAATGATATTGAGAAGAAGCTGAACCATTGCCGGGTGGTGGGTACGGATGAAATTCCGGAGATTGTCCGTAAAGGGATGGAGGACGCATTTCGCGAATTACCTAATCTACAGGTAATTCGCAAACACAAGTGGAAATATGTGCAGGGTGCGGCTGCCGCAGCTTTTGTTCTGTTTCTCGGACTGCTTACTTCCGCTTTTGTATCGTCGGTGATGGCCAAGAGGCTAAAAGAGCTTCCCCTCTTTGAAGATGTTTTCAAATTGACTCAGCATATGGGTCTGCAAACGGCAGAAGAGCAAGGCATGATGGATGAACCGAATTTAAGTGTGACGCATAATGGGGTGACACTGCGGATCCCTAAGCTTATACCGGCTCCAACATCTATTTTATATTGGAACAAGATACTGAGAATGAAAGCTATAATAATCGCGGTTACAGTGTCAACGGTACGGTCAACGGTGAAATTGTCGATATGACCGTAAGCCAAGGGAACATGAAAAATTGGGGACGGTCACACTCTCCGGCGGCAGCAATCGTCACGATCAGTCATGTAGATTGCAGCTCCAAGGATGGAACACCTTATCGCTTCCCGGACGAATTTACCCTTAACCTGGAGATCAGTCTGGCAGGAATGGAGGGAATTCAAAATATCGCTGGGCAGGATTGAAATTACATCTGTTATGATCAGGCTGACTATAAATGAAGATTACAGCAAGCAGGATTTAACGAAAAGGAGAGAGCACCTGCAGTATATCCTGAAGGATCAGGAGGGCAATCGGGTAGAAGCGAATAGAGGAGGTTTTGGCAGCGGCATCCCCGGTACCAAAGTGATGGCAATGAATATGGATATGGATCCTTTTGAACGGATGGCCAAGCAAATCACGATACTCCCGTACCTCATTTCACATGAAACGGGCGAGAAGACAATCATTCCGGAGCTGACTATCACGGTCACGGTCAGTAAATGACCGGGGTGCATTTAAAATTAAGATGATAGGAGTGTCACCTGATGAGCATGAAAGATATGCTTGCCATCAAGAAAGCTGTCGATTATCTTAGAGATGAAGATATACGGTCATATTTGAGGCTGATTTTAACGAAAATTAAATTACAGAAGGAACAGGGAGAATCGCCTGAAGCATTTGCTGCCGATTTCATTGAACTTTATGATAGTTTGATAGAGCTGCAGGACAAAAGAGTCTTATGGGACCCCGCTCCGGGTTGTACCCATGTGCATATCGTCTGTGGGGATTCCTTTGCCGGAAGTATGAAGATGGCCTTGAAAGGGCTTGGCTGGTCAGAAACGCACAAATTGATTATACTGTGCGAGAATTATGTCATTGGACCACTCCACTCCTTGGACACATCCGAAGGTAGAAAGGCACGTAGCGACTGGTTCCGCGATAATATTACGAATGCTTTTGAAGAATACACTGAATTCGAGGAAGAATACGATGAGCTTATCCATCAAATAGACCAGATTCCCGAACAGGCTAAAATAGTGATTTGGACCAGCAGCAATGCTTACGAGCAGGCAGGCATGAGACACGCCCTTTATTTGCTGCGCGGTAAACGTAATACGGTGGCAGTATACGATGCTTGTGCAATTTGTGAGAAGATGTACAACCGTCCGGATGCATATATCATCTATCGGTATTCGGGAGAAATTACATCTGATAAGCTTCAAGAGGCGCTCATGCGCATAGATGAAGACAATAAGCTGGGTGATGACGAGATTATTCGTTTGGTACAGGAATGGCAGGCTATTTGTGAACAAACCGGTGTGCTGCGCATTTGGCGGGACGATGCTGTAGCTGAGGTGCCGGCCGATTATTATGATCCATATCTATTGGAGAAGCTGGACAAACTTAAACCTCCGGCAGGGAATAATGGTTTCATGAAATCAGCTCGCGTCATCGGTGAAGCGCTTGGTTACTGTGATCAATATATCGGAGACTCATATTTTGAATACCGGTTGCGAGAACTAATCTACGCCGGTGTTTTGGAAATCAAGGGTGTTCCGGCAGGAATGCGATATTACAGCGTCAGACGCAAGAGAAAGCTTTAGGAAGGGCAGTGTAGAGAGTTTGGTCAATGCGTCCGTCGTACGTCAAAGCGAAGAAAATGAAAGAGCCTTCAAGTCGATCTGCCAGGTGGCTGAACCGTCAGCTCCTTATGATTCAGGTGGCGGCGCATGTGTTCATCTTTCAGGCAGCATCAAGACGAGAATCGGGTAGGCTTATGCGACTTCGCACAGGCCTGCCCGATTGTTCAATATTATGTTAAAAGGGTCTTTCAATGTTACAAAGTGGCCATGTCAATGACGAACCGGTAACGAACATCATTGCTCAGAACACGCTCATAGGCTTCATCCACCTGATCGGCGCGGATTACCTCTATTTTGGGAGCAATACCATGCTCAGCAGCAAAATCGAGCATCTCTTGTGTTTCTTGAATTCCACCAACATTTGAAGCGGTAATACTGCGGCGTCCTGCGTAAAGGGAGAAGATATTGTACTGCTCCGGTTTGCTTGGCAGACCCACATTTACAAGTGATCCGTCTACTTCAAGCAGGGATAAATATGCATCAACATCAATATTTGCAGATACGGTGTTGATGATGATGTCAAAGCGGCCAGCCAATTCCTTGAATGTTGCGGGGTCACTGGTGGTATAGAAATGATCTGCGCCAAAGCTCAAGGCTTCATCTTTTTTATTCGTACTTGTACTCAATACAGTGACTTCAGCGCCCGTGGCATGAGCAAATTGAACAGCTACATGACCGAGACCGCCCATCCCCAGAATGGCAACCTGCTTACCAGGACCTGCGCTCCAGTGTTTTAATGGAGAGTATGTAGTGATACCAGCACACAATAAAGGGCTTGCTGCAGCCAGATCCAGGCTGTCCGGGATACGAACAACAAAATGCTCTTTTACAACAATGTTTTGGCTGTATCCCCCATATGTAAGAGTTCCATCGTAGTCTGTTGAATTAAATGAAATAACTACGCCTTTTGTACAAAACTGCTCTTCACCTCTCAAGCAGAATTTGCATTCACCGCAAGAGTTAACAAAGCAGCCAACCCCGACGCGATCCCCAACAGCGAATTTTGTCACTGCTGATCCTACAGCGGATACGACTCCTGCAATTTCATGACCTGGAACCATGGGATAAACCCCGTTGCCAAAATCATTGTGGGCAATGTGAATATCGGAGTGACAAATCCCACAATACTTAATATCGATTAAAATGTCATCAGGTCTTAATTCTCTCCGCTCAATGGTTGTCCTCTCGAAAGGTGCTTTTGCGCTTGGGACGCTTAGAACATGGGTTGTACACATAGGTTTCCTCTGCTCCTTTGCCTTTGTAAAATGAGGCAGCTGGTTCATGATGGACGCACATGGATGGATTTTCTCTTGTCCAACTGGCTGTATTCATTATATTACCAATTGTTAGATGAATTCAATTTGTAAATAAAATGGAAAATAAAGAATAATATTTTATACATAGATTTACGATGCATATGATTACGAGGTATAATCTATTTATCGAATACAAGAACAGGTGGTGACTTGATGCGAATCAATAAGGAGCTGCTCAAGGGAAGCACAGGCACATTGATCCTGAATCTGCTGAATCAGCAGGATCGATATGGCTATGAACTGATCAAGGAACTGGAACGGATGTCAGATGGCACGTTTAATTTAAAGGAAGGAACGCTCTATCCGATTCTGCACGGTATGGAGACCGAAAAATGGCTGGAGTCCTACTGGGAGCAGGCCGAGGGAAGAAAGCGAAAATATTACCGGATTACCGACAGCGGCAGACAGCAGCTGCAGGAGAAGAGACAGGAGTGGAGGCTGTTCCGTACGGCGGTAGATCGAGTTCTTGGGGAGGAGCCGATATGAAAAAGTTGCACCCAACCTTACAGGATTATGTTAATCATGTGTCTGGTCAAGTGAAAGCAAGAGAGCTGCGTGAGGATATCAAAGAGGAAATTGCGGGTCATCTGGAAGAGCTGATGGAGCATAAACTTGCTCAAGGATTGGATGATGATACGGCAGCACAATGGGCGATTACCCAGATGGGGAGTA
This sequence comes from Paenibacillus jiangxiensis, assembly GCF_046098255.1. Taxonomy (NCBI): domain Bacteria; kingdom Bacillati; phylum Bacillota; class Bacilli; order Caryophanales; family Paenibacillaceae; genus Paenibacillus; species Paenibacillus jiangxiensis. Next base: position 144,286 of record NZ_JBJURI010000018.1, on the reverse strand, counting down.
CAGAATCGGTAGCAAAGGGGCTAAACCAGGTACATAAGCCGCGCATTCCTTGGGGTATGCTCAGTTATTTAATACTTTTGCTGGTTGTTGCTCTTGTATCTATGTATGCAATAGATCTTAGTTATGCGGCAGGCTCAAGCAGGACGGCAGAAACCAGCTTTCTAGAGAAACAAGCGGTATTCATGGGGATTGGTTTGGTCGTTCTCTTCATGTTAAGCAGACTTCATTATCGGCTGCTGTTATCCATGTGGAAACTAATATATGGCGGAGCGGTTGTCTGCTTGATCGCGGGGATATATTTTGGGCCGCGTGTTAATGGAATGCCTGGCTTCTTCAATTTAGGTCCTCTATCAGCGGTTAATTTTCTGGAGGTAAGTCTTTTTGCATTTATTGTGTCGGCAGCGGGGTTTCTCCACCAGCGTGAAGAATCCTGGAAGGCGGTATTTTATCACCTTGTTATATTCACTGCAGTGCCCTTGTTTCTTTATGCATCAGCTCATTCATTTGCAACTGTCCTGCAATATGCTGTCTCGTATTTATTACTATTATGTTTCTCCCGGTTCGGCCTAAAATGGTTGTTACCTCATATACTATTCTCAATATTTGTACTTGTATTATTTTCTTTTAGTTCGTATAGCCGTGAGCGGCTGGCAGCTTTTTTCCTTCCTTATAACGATCAGAATGGAGCGGGGTACAACTACGTACAGATCGATGAAGCCATTCATTCGGCCGGATGGTGGGGGCATGGCTTTGCGTCTGTAATGAATAGACTGCCATTTATTCATTCTGATAATGTTTTTACATATATTGTATACAGCTTTGGATGGCTTGCCGGCGCCGTGATCCTGCTCACTGTCGTCATGTTTATATATCAACTGATCAGAGTGGCATTATCCGTGCAGGACAACTATGGAAAAATGCTGATTATTGGCTTGGGAGCTTTGTTCTCGTTTAAATTCACGTATAGTATAGGAATGTCACTGGGGCTTTTGCCGTTGACCTCTGTGATGCTGCCGTTCATCAGCTATGGAGGAACTGGACTGCTGGTACAATTAGCAGCGTTAGGAATTATCTACAGTGTGTATCGGCGGAAGGATATGGTTCGGGCAAGGTGAAAAGGTACCGTATTAAAAACACAATCCGTTCTCTTATTGAGAGAAGGTTTGTGTTTTTTTATGGGATTTACATATACATATATTATTTGTTATACTACATATATAGCATATATACATAACGAGATTGGGGGTGCAGATGAGCAACATGATTATAGAGCTGGATATGCAATCAGAACTACCTATTTATACACAGCTGATCAATCAGATTATAGAAGGCATTGCCAGCGGCAAGCTGCTTCCGGGAGAAGCTCTTCCTTCCGTGCGGAGCATGGCATCGGACATCGGCATCAATCTGCACACCGTGAACAAAGCCTATAACCAGCTGAAGCAGGAGGATTACATTCACGTCCACCGGCAAAAGGGAGTTGTAGTCAATCCCAACGGCATGCCGAAGGCGGATGAGCATTTTGCAGCCAGGCAGCAGCAGCAACTGAGACCGGTCATCGCTGAAGCGATTCTGAGGGGGGTGTCACAGGATGAACTTATCGATATGGTCAAAAGCATTTATCAGGACATTAAAGCTTGATTTAACTACTTCCAGGAGGGATGTTCTATGCAATGGCTCCATTTTATGATGCTGATGGTTATCTTCCTGCCCGCAGTATTTCTAACCGCCTTCACGCCTTATTTTACCCGCCGGACGGAAAGCTTTGGTGTTACGGTAAGCGAAGAAGCATATTACAGCAGGCCTCTTCAAGTGATGAGGAGGAATTTTGCCGCCCTGAATATAACGCTGCAGCTCGTTCTGCTTGTCATATGTGCATGGGGAACGGTTAGCCGCTCTGATTTGTCCGCACAGGGGGTGTGGATGGGCATATACACGGTTGCCATGGTTATTACTCATTTCTTAACCTTGTGTTACTTCCATTTCAAAATGAAAAAATACAAGGCCGAGCATCTGTCTGATACCATGCATACATCTAAGCTGATCCTGGATACGAAATTTCGGGACCGCAAGCTGGCTTTGTCAAACCAATGGTATCTGATTCATGCGGCCATTATTTTATTTACCGCCATCTTTACGATCGTCAGCTATGACAAATTTCCGGACAAAATTGTTATGCAATATGATTTGGCGGGGAACCCGTCAACGGTGAAGGACAAGAGCATAGGGACCGTATTTATGCCAGTGATCATGCAAGCGATACTGACGGTGATGTTCCTGTACATCAATACGATCATTCACCGCAGCAGGCAGCAGGTCGATACGGATAACCCGGAGGTTTCGCTGAAGAAAAACGCGGTGTTTCGGATGAGAAACTCTCTCTTTACTTTTGTTACATCGATCATGTTCATCCTGTTATTTAATTTCATACAGATTACGATGATTTATCCGGTCAATCCTGATCTGACTTTTATCGTGGTTATCGCCATGGTGTTTGTGATTCTGGCAGGTGTTACTGTTCTATATATCACAACTGGACAGGGAGGAAGCCGTGTCAATTCTCCAGGTCAGCCTTCATCCGTAACGACGCGCAATGAAGATGACAACTGGAAATTGGGGATCTTTTATTACAACCCTGATGACCCTTCCCTGTTCGTTGAGAAAAGAATGGGTTTCGGCTGGACGCTCAATCATGCCAGACCTGCCGCCTGGCTGCTGCCGATCGGTCTTGTTGGTTCGATCGTTTTGGTCATCCTTCTAGTGCCCTAAGCAGCCGCTCCTTGGCTAGTTAATATTCACCATATTACAGCAACGGAGCGTCTAGCGTTCTATATAATAGGTGCCTGCATCCACGGATGCTATAATGGGCGTTAGAGAAAGGGAGTGTAGTCCATGGAGTGGAAATTGAAGACGTTTGACGAATTGACCGGACACGAGCTGTACCGGATTTTACAGGCTCGGGTTAATGTGTTTATGCTGGAGCAAAGCTGCCTTTATCCGGAAATGGACGGTAAGGACCAGGCGAGCCGCCATCTGTTTCTGGAGGCGGACGGAGAGATCGCTGCTTACTGCCGGCTCGTGCCGCGGGGAGTCTCCTATGACGAGGCTTCCATTGGCAGGGTTCTTGTAAAAGAAGCGTATAGAGGGCAAGGACTGGCGCAGGAGCTTATGAAGAGGGCGATTGCCTTTCTTAAAGACGAATGGGGCGAGACAACGGTAAAGATTCAGGCCCAGAACTATTTGCACAGCTTTTATGGCTCCTTCGGCTTCCAAGCAGTTTCAGACGTATACCTGGAGGATAACATTCCCCATGTGGACATGGTTTTGAGACAACCGTAAATCAATCTGTAAATCTTGCGTTACCGCATTCCCAGGAAGGCGGTTTTTTCTTGTGAAAAAATTTGTCATAGCTGGAATACAAGGTGTCATTATATTCAACAATCGTTAATCATCGTTAGAAACAAACTCTATGAGCTGATATAAATGAAATAAAGCTTTCAGCTGCGCGCGGTTCACCCCATTAAGATACTCCAATAAGCTGGCGGCCATTTTACTCACCTGTTCCAGGTTGTGTTCATCCAATTCTGCAATCTCCTGCTTCAAGCGTACGGTAGCTTCTGAATAGACTGATGAACGTAAAGTTCGGATCAGCAGTACTTTTCGCAGGTGAGAGCGGATGTACAATCTGTACCCGTTATTCGGATCACGTTTGGATGTTATGAGCCCGACATTTTCCCAATGGCGCAAGGTTGTGGCTGGCACATCGTACGCCACGGCAGCTTCACCGACGGTCATCCAGTGGGTTTCCGCTTGAGCGTTATTTCCAAAATTCCCTTCTGCTTCAAGCTCCCGCAGGCTCTGCATGGCTAATTGTCTGTTGTTATAGAGCTGTATTTCACTTTCTTTTACTCTCCATAATGCTTTATCGATGTCCTGGGATTGCATAGCCAGAAGCACCTCTGTCGTAACCTCCATACCAAAAGCGGGAGCCATGGCTTGCAGGCATGACAGGTAGGCAATGTGCTTGTCTGTATAGTGTCGGTAACCGCTCGCTGTTCGCTGCGCCTGGGGAATCAGTCCCTTGGCCTCGTAATTTCTTAACGTGCTCGTGCTGATGGAAAATTTTCCGGCAAGATCCTTGGGCCTCATATTCAATCGCGTAAGTCTCCTTGTGTTCTTTAAAGTTAATTATAAAGTTTAAGCGATAATCAGGCGTTAAATCAAGAAAGATGCAAGCTAAACCTTCCAATTGGCTTTCATGTTGTAGACTGAACTTGAAAGAAAATTGGAGGTGCTCATCAGATGGATAAACAGTTACCCGTTATTGAGAACAGCATGTCGATTGAGGGGATCGGTGAAGCAGGCAACCGCTACATTGCTGCCGTGTGGGAGGAGTTATATGAGGAAAGATATGAGCAGCTGGTCAAGGCCTTCCAGGAAATTGAAGATGCGGCGTATGGTTTATATCTTGATCAGCTTATGCCACACGTGTTTGAACGATTGGAGGAAGCCGGGTTTCAGGCGCTAGGGCCTGTTAAGGAAGATGATTTTGTGATCGGCAAATGCCTGAAATTCAGCGATTCCCTGGAGAAATGGGGAACAGAGGACAATCGTACCCGTCTTTTTTGGAATGTGATCCGCAATGAGCGTTGTGAACCAATTGGTACTTTGATAACGAGTATTCCTCACTCGCATCTGAACTTTGATATCCCGAGAGCACCTCGGCTTTACACTCTTAAAGAAACAGAAAGAGAACAGATCATGGAAGGTATCCGACAAATCATGAGAGAGTCGGGTGGTGCATAAGACAGAATCGAAGCGGGAAGTTCTTAAACGAAATTAAATAGCGGCAGTCCAGGACTTTTTTCGCCTGGCTGCCGCTTTCTTTTTGCCCTTCAGTTCACTTTTGTCAGCTGTGCTATCACATTCTCGATTAATTTCAAACCGGCGTTCCCGCGCAAGGATGCGATGGATTCGGGATGAAATTGTACTGCGCTGATCGGCAAGGTTTTGTGCTCGATTCCCATCACCACGCCGTCTTCTGAAATGGCATTGACATGTAAGCAGTCCGGTACTTCCTTCGCATATAAGGAATGGTAGCGGCCGACATGGAATTCACCAGGCAGACCCTCCCACAGCGGGCTTACCCTGTCTGTCTTGATCAGAGAAGATTTACCGTGCTGAGGATAATCCAGAATATCCAGGCTTCCTCCAAAATGTTCAACAATGCCTTGCAGTCCCAGACATACACCGAAGACCGGGATCTGCTTTTCAAGACAAAGAGCTATGATGTCGTTTAAAGCAAATTGGGATGGCCGGCCGGGACCGGGGGAAAGCACGACCATATCGAAATTCTTCTTTTTCAGCACATTGCGGGCCAGAGGAGAACGTAAAGTCAGTACATCCGCCCCGGTTTGCTTAATATAATTCGCAAGCGTATGGACAAAAGAATCCTCATGGTCCACAAGCAGTATATTATTGTTCAGCCCTGCATTGGACTGCATCCGGTTAACCTTTTCCTTTTCCGGTATATTGGATTCCCGCACAGCTTGAACAAGGGCGGCGGCTTTGGTGAGTGTTTCCTGCTCTTCGGCTTCCGGTATCGAGTCATACAGCAGCGTTGCCCCAACGCGAATTTGTGCAACCCCCTCTGTAATGCGGATTGTTCGTAAGGTCAGCCCTGTATTCAAGTCCCCGTTAAAAGCGAAATAACCAACAGCTCCGCCATACCAGCTTCTTGGGGAAGCTTCGTGGTCTTCAATCCAGCGGATCGCGGCTCTCTTGGGGGCGCCTGTAACAGTGACCGCCCACATATGCGTCATGAATGCATCCAAAGCATCAAATTCGGGACGCAGCATGCCCTCGACATGATCCACGGTATGAATGAGGTGGGAATACATTTCAATTTGCCTTCTGCCAATCACGTTGACGGAACCAGGCTCGCAAATTCGCGATTTATCATTTCGGTCGACATCGGTGCACATCGTCAGCTCGGATTCGTCTTTAGCTGAATTTAATAGCTCTTTGATGCGGTCAGCATCTTCAATTGCATTTTTACCGCGTTTAATCGTGCCCGAAATGGGGCAGGTCTCCACCTTGCGGCCCTCAACCCGCACGTACATCTCAGGAGAAGACCCAACCAGGAACTCATCCCCCAGATTAATAATGAACCCATATGGACTGGGATTAATGCTCTGTAAGCGCGAAAATATTTGGGAAGGCAGGCTGGAGCACGTTTCAAATAGCGTATGGGAGGGCACAACCTCGAATAAATCACCGTTCTTGAAGGATGGAATGGCTTCTTTTACCAAGCCAGCGTAGCTGCCTTGAATATAGCCTTCCGACGGGACTTGTCCATTTAACTTTGGTTCTCGAGAGATTCCGCTTCTTTCCAGTCCTGACGTAGTTTCTCCGTTAAAACTAAAATCGTAGGATAACTGAAATGCAGTGTTCATATGATGATCCACCACGATGATTTCATCGGGAAAATAAAGCACCACATCGGATTCATTCATGTCTCTCTTGTGCTTCAGCTCCATAGGCTCAAATTGAAACACCAAATCAAAGCCAAACGCGCCGTACAGCCCCAGAAACATATCATCAGGGGAATAAAAAAGGTCCTTGATCGCACGAATGATGGAAAAAATGGAGGGTTGTTTTGTTCTCTCATCCTCACTAAAGATTTCTTCTTTCATGGCTATCTTTCCTGAAATCTGATTCCCATCATAGATGAGATTGTCTATATCGGCTGTATGCTTTAATTTAAGGTGGATGGCTTCTAATAAAATGTTTCCTCTCTCATTCTGAGCCGTAATGCGAAATGTATTTGCTTGTGCCCTCAGCTCCAACGGCGGAGCTATAAAGCCAATGTCCCAACGCGAATACCGTCCGGGATATTCATAGCCGCTGGAGAATAACACTCCTTTTTTGTAATCAATATCCTTTAAAATGGCCTGATTCGCCTTGCTGACGTCCATTTGCTTTAAACTGCGTCTCACTTCAATATTTCCTTGGGTAAGGTAGACTTTGTGGTGGGGAGCAGGGTTAAACGTTGACAAAATACTCATAACAAACATACCTCCTCTAATTTAGAGGAGAACAGGGGGACAACTTATGAAGTTCTCAACTGGTCTCGTCTTTTTCTCAGCTCGGCTAACCTGTTCTCATCTGATCTAACTTGAAGTTTAAAGGAACATCCCGGATTTTTCAATTGAAACTATACACTTCATTGTCATCATTGCTTGCGGAAATCTGAAAGTATTGTTAACGTATTGTTAACGTTTAAGAAAAATATTCGAGACGGAAAAGGTGAACCCCCATGCCCCGGCGATATCGCGTTCCGTTCAGATCCAACCCTCTGTTTACCCTGCGGCGGCTTTCCATTAAAAACAGGCTGTTGATCGCTTTTCTGATCACTTCATTGCTGCCTGTCGTCATCGTGGCTTTGTTTTCCAATATGAAGTATGAAGCCGCCATTTCAGAAAAAATCAGCGCCTCCTCGATGCAAATCCTTGATGAGCTTACCCAGAATGCTTCCCGCGAGCTCAAGCAGTACGAAACACTAAGCGAAACGATTATCATGAATTCGGCGATTCAGTCGAACCTGCCGCGGTACACAGAGATGACCGATTACGAGAAAAACGCGATGCAGAAGCGGCTCAGTGACGAGCTTGGCGAGCAGATTTTTCGCATCAGCAACCTTGCAAGCGTGCTTGTGCTTACGAACAGCGGGGAGACCTTTTTTGATCTGGGCTACGACTCCTATTCCAAAAATTTACCCGATATGCTCAAGGCGGTCAATGATTCGCCCGGAAATGCCTATTGGACTTATCTCCGCACAGACCGCGGCTCGAACAGGATTGCGCTGAGCCGTAAAATTTACTCCGAGCACAATCTAAACCGTCAGTTGGGTTATTTGATCATTTTGATTGATGAAAAGGTCTTCTCCAGGAACATTTACCGTTTTGTCGATCTCGGTGAAGGCAGCCGCATTTATATTTCAAATGCGGGTGGCATGATCGTCTCTTCAGTAGCGCAGGGCATTCAACAGGGCTCATACTTTGCCAAACAGACCGTGTTTGACCCGATTCGGTCTCAGGATTTACAGGAGGGGCTCCAGCCTTTTTATGCTGACGTTGAGGGCAGGAAAATGCTGGTTTCCAGTTCGTACATAAGGGCCGCTGACTGGTATTTGATCGGACTTGTGCCGCATTCCTTTCTGGTGTCGGAGCTGACGGCCATGCGCGGAAGCATCGTGCTTTTTTGCTTTATTACCCTCTTCTTGTCCGGTCTGCTTGCGATGTGGATTTACTTCAGCATCCATTCTCCGATGCACAGCCTGCTGCAGTACGCCAAGCGTATTCGTATGGGCAAGCTGGAAACGACTATCGGTACGTCTTATGCGGATGAAATGGACAATCTGACAGAAACGATCAACGGCATGGTTGAGCAGCTTAAGCGGCTGATCTATCAGGTTGAGTCCGAGCAGCAGGCCAAGCGGGAGGCGGAGCTCAAAATGCTGCAGGCGCAAATTAATCCGCATTTTATGTTCAACACGCTCAATTCATTGAAATGGAGTGCGATGCTCAGCGGCCATACCACAGTCACACAGGGCCTGGAATCTCTGTCCGAGCTGCTGCGCAACACGATTTTGGTGACAGATGAGCTGATCCCCCTCGATCAAGAAATCGAAAATTTGCAGCATTATGCGACGATCCAGCGCATCCGGTATGGGGATTCGTTTACGCTTGACTGCGACATTGAAAGCGATATCCATGAATGTCTTGTACCCAAATTTATTTTACAGCCGATTGTTGAGAACTCCATTCTGCATGGCGGCGGGGAAGATGGCCGTCGTGTCGATATTGACGTAAGCGCAAAGCGGGAGGGTTCCGGCATAAGGATTCGGATTGCGGATAATGGCAAAGGTTTTGATGTCATGGAGGATCGAGCAGCGAACCGATTGTCCACCAAGCTGTCGGGGATCGGCATTTCCAACGTGAATGAGCGGATTCGGCTGCATTTTGATTCTCCTTATGGCCTGCAAACCAAGAGCGAGGTCGGCAAAGGAACGGAAACGGAGATTTCATTACCCATTACGATGAAAGAAGGTCGGGAATGTGTATAAAGTACTCATCATCGATGATGAAATCATTGTACGGCAGGCGGTAAAATCATTAATTCGCTGGGATGACAGCGGTCTTGCATATGCCGGTGCCGCATCGAATGGGAAAAATGCGATGGAAATGCTGAACCGGACAGGGGCGGACATTGTCATTACGGATATTAAAATGCCTGAAATGGACGGCATCGAGCTGATTAAACGGATGAAAGCCGAGGGCTTTGACGGAGAAACGCTGGTTCTGAGCAACTATAACGATTTTGATCTTGTCAGAGAAGCTTTAAAGCAGGGGGCTTATGACTATTTATTAAAGCTGACACTCAAAACCGAAAACTTTATGAAGGTGCTTGGCGAAATGAAAGACAGGCTGGATGAGCGGCGGTCGGGACGGACAAAGCAATTGGATGATGCGGCAAGCCCCACCCTGGCGCAGCCACAAGATAATGCTAAAGCGATACGTGTATCACTTGCCGCATTGAACAGGGAGGCGGAAGTCCTTGCGGGTGGCGCGGATAGAGGAAATAGCGGGGAGGAAGGAAATGCCCGCTTCCCTGAAGAGGGGTTGCGTATCTACCCGTTTATTATACGAATGTCTGAAGACCGGCAGCGGGCAGAAGACTTTGCTCAAGCCCTGGAAATGCTTGCTTCAGCCCTCTTCACGGGCAGCAGCTGGGCGTATGCGGTATCGACTGGACAAAATCGCTTTATTCTCGCTGTTGCCTATCCTGACGAATCCTCTGCAATAGATACGCGTGGCTTGGCAGGCCGTCTGATCAGCCTGGCAGCCATGTATCAAGGTGTATCCATCCATGTAGTTTATGCGGCTCCGGTTTCAAACCGGGACGAGCTTGTAAATGAGCTGTACCGGATGCGGGGGACAGAGCCTTTGCTGTTCTATAAGGCATATAGAGAAGGGGGAATTCCATCCGGCCTGCCGGCCGTAACCGGGGGAGATGAGGACTTCCGCAAAGCGGAAGCGCTGCTGCATGATACCGCTCCGGGACCGTCACGGACAGATATGGAGCGCTGGGCTTATGCAGCTTACCGGCTAGTAGATAGCGCTGCGGCTTGTCGGCTGCATCCTTTTGCGCTGAAGCGCGCGTTGAATGGCGGCATTTGGAACGCGGTGAATGCATCCGAACTCCGCAGCCGGGAAGAATTGAATGCCTCGCTGTGGCTGGAGCGTGTGGAGAGTGCAGGGGTGGATCAAGAACTGAAGCAGGTTGTTGATGAATTGGCCGGCGAGATGGCTGTACTTGCGGACAAAGAATTGGAACCGTCTCCCTTACTGCGGACAGAGGTGCGCGAAGCGCTGCTTTATCTGGAAGCGCATTATGCGGATCGTGTGTCGATTGCGGATGTTGCCGCGCATGCAGGCTTGTCGGAGCCTTATCTGTGCCAGCTGTTCAAGGCGGAAACGGGGCGAAGCATTGTATCCCAGTTGAATGAGATCCGGATGAAGAAAGCATACGAGTTGCTTGCTTCAGGCCGGTATCTGGTAAAGCAAGCGTCGCTGGAGGTCGGCATTCACGATCCGTTCTACTTTAACCGGCTGTTTAAGAAACGGTTCGGCATTTCTCCCAAAAAAGTAAAGCAACAGTGACTGACAACTCCGTGTTACATTTACAAAGCATAACTGGATGATTTTAAGATGAACCTGTACAATTTTAAGATTTCGCATGACAGAGCATGTTGCTTTATGGAATAATCCATAAACTTCATGCTTTTTGTTTATTTTGCGGCTCCATTGCCGTTGTTATAATCGCAGTAATCTTTACCAAACGTCAATCAGGGGGGAAGTACGAGTGATAAAACAGACATGGTTGAAGGCCATAGGCGCTTCAGTGCTGGCTGCTGCGATGCTGGCAGGCTGCGGCACAAGCGGCAATGGAAGTTCTGAACCGAAGGGTACTGCCGGAGAAGGACAGCCTTTTGAAAATATGGAACTGGAAGTTGCCGTATTCCAGGGTGGCTATGGCCGTGAGTATTGGGATGGCATAGCGGAAAGCTTTATGGCGGATCATCCGGGCACCAAAATAAACATCACGGCAAGCCCCAAGATCGCCGACATCGTAAGGCCGAAAATTGTTGCCGGCAACCCGCCTGACTTCATGTACATATCCGGCAGTGATAACACGCCGATCCTCGACGGTCTGATTAAAGATCATGCGCTGCTGGATCTGACAGATCTGTTTAACGAGCCAGCCGAAGAAGGCGGGGAGGCCTTGAAGGAGAAAATTTTGCCTGGCGTACTCGAATCGCCGTCCATTTCGCCTTACGGTGACGGCAAAATTTATCTTGCGCCGTTCAACTACGGTGTGATGGGGCTTTGGTACAATAAAGCATTGTTTGATGAAAAGGGACTTCAAGCGCCGGCGACCTGGGACGAATTGTTCCGGCTGAACGCCGCCGCAAAGGAGAACAATCGTGCGCTTTTCACGTACCAGGGATTGTATCCCGGTTATCTGGAGGAGATGATCGTGCCTGCGATTTACAGCGTAGGCGGCCAGGAAGCGCTGGACCAATTTTTCAACTACGATCCTGAATTCTGGAAAAGTGAAGCGTTCACCATGGTGTGGGGCAATCTTGAGCGGATTGCGAGCGAGGATAATGCGCTGATGAAAGGAACGGTCGCGCTCAATCATACCCAGGCGCAGACAGCGTTCATGCAGGGGCAGGCCATGTTCATTCCGAACGGCACGTGGTTCGAAGACGAGATGAAGGATGCGCCGCGGGAAGACGGCTTCCAGTTTGGCTTCCTCGGTGTACCGGCGCTCAAATCCGGCGACCCTGTATTGGCGTTGACCAATGTCGAGCAGATGGTGATTCCGGCGAAGGCGAAAAATCCGGAGCTGGCGAAGGAATTTCTGAAATATGTATACACCGATAAAAGCGTGCAGCTGAACGCGGAGAAATCAAAGGCGGTCATGGCGGTCAAAGGCGCGCCGGATTTGGCGAAAAGCAGCCTGTCCGAGACGACTTACAATGTGTACAAAGCAGTGGATAACGGCATGATGGCCGTTGCCGGGACCTTCAAGCCGGTGGCGAAGGGCAGCAAATATAATCCGAGTGAAGAAGTGTACTCGCCGATTTCCTCTCTGATGAACAAGCAGATGACGCTGGAGCAATACGGCAGCAAAATGTATGAGATCTATACCGACATTCAAGCTGAGCTAGCACAAAGCGGCACGGAGTCATGAGGCAAAGGATGAAACGATTATGAATATGAGAATAAGAAGGCGGCTATTTATCGCAGCCTGTCTCCTTCCGGGTTTGGCGATCTTCGGGTTGTTTAAAGTGTATCCGACGATTCAAGTGTTTGAAAAATCGCTGTTTCTGTGGACAGGAATCGGTGATGAGCCCAAGTTTATCGGTCTCAAAAACTTCACGGATTTGTTCCATGATGATGTCTTTCTGCTCTCGCTGCGCAACACTGGCTTTCTGATGCTCGTGGTGCCTGTCTTGACGATTTTAATTGCACTCATCAATGCCTCCATATTGACGCGGTCGAAGCTGAAGGAACGCGGGCTGTACCGGACACTGTTTTTCTTTCCCAGTGTGCTCTCTTTTGTCGTCATCGCGATACTCTGGTCATTCATCTATCATCCGACAATCGGCTTTGTCAATTCAGGTCTCGAGCTCATCGGGCTGGGTGACTGGGCGCTGGCCTGGCTGGGCGATCAGCGGACTGTATTGTGGGCGCTTGCTGTTACGCTCGTCTGGCAGGCGGCTGGCTATTACATGGTGATGTATATGGCGGGGATTGACGGGATTTCACCTGATTTGTACGAGGCGGCCAGTATGGACGGTGCCACACCCATTCAGCAATTCTGGAACATTACCGTGCCGATGCTGTGGGAAATTATCCGTGTTACCATCGTTTTCAGCATCAACGGGGTGCTGACCATTTCCTTTGTTGTCGTGTCGATCATGACGGCCGGCGGTCCGGACCGCCACTCGGAGGTCGTGATGACCTACTTGTACAGCCAGGCGTTTACGAATTCCAACTTCGGTTATGCGATGGCGATCGGTGTCGTCATTTTTGTAATGTCCCTGCTGCTGGCACTGATCAGCAACAGATTGACCGAAAGGGGGAGTCATTAGATGCCGGGATTTAAGGCTGTCGGACGTTTATTGCTGCGTGCTCTTCTCATCGTACAGTCGCTCGTTGTTGTCTATCCTCTGCTCTGGAACGTGCTCGCTTCATTTAAAACAAACGAGGAAGTGATGGAAAGTCCGTGGACGCTGCCCGCCTCGCTGAATTGGGACAATTATGTACGGGCGTTCACTACGGCACGCATGGGCGATTATATGCTCAATTCTGTCCTTGTTGTCATCATTTCCATGCTGTTTCTTCTTGTCATGGCCGTGCCTACAGCTTATGTGCTTGGGCGCATGGTGTTCCGGGGCAGGGGCTTCATCACCAATGTCTATATGGCGGGATTGTTCATTGGCGGTGTGTACATTATCGTGCCCTTGTTTATTTTGATGAACAATCTGAATATGCTGGACAACCGGTTTTGGCTGAGTGCCGTATATGCTACTGGCAATCTGCCGTTTTCCGTATACCTGCTGATCGGGTTCATGAAGTCGATCCCGCATGATTTCGAGGAAGCGGCGATGATTGACGGATGCGGGTATTTCAGCACATTGTTTCGGATCATTATGCCAATGACGCGCCCGGCGCTCGTAACGCTGATCGTCTTCAGTTTCTTTGATTTCTGGAATGAATATGTGCTGGCGCTCACGCTCATCACGGATGACGCGAAGAAGACGATTCCGATCGGTCTTGCCAACCTTATGCAAATTCAACAGTATGCCACGGATTGGGGTTCTCTGTTTGCAGGGCTCGTCATTGTGCTTGTGCCGACGGTCGTCATTTATACACTGCTCCAGAAAAGGCTTACGGACGGCATGATGCTTGGGGGCGTAAAGGGTTAAGAAGTTTAATGATGCTACAGAAACGGGGTGTAAAGAATGCCGGTGCTCGAAATCCGTGAAGACCAGTTTGTGTATGGAGAAAAACCGCTTCAGATCTTGTCCGGCGCGGTGCACTATTTCCGTATCGTGCCGGAATACTGGCGGGATCGGCTGCAGAAGCTGCTGGCATGCGGCTTGAATACAGTGGAAACCTATATTGCCTGGAACGTGCATGAGCCGGAGGAAGGCCGTTTCCGGTTCGATGGCATGGCCGATGTGGAAAGCTTTATCCGCCTCGCCGGCTCGCTGGGGCTGCATGTGATCGTACGGCCCAGCCCTTATATATGCGCGGAATGGGAATTCGGCGGCCTGCCGGCCTGGCTGCTGGCTGACGCCAACATGCGGCTGCGCTGCTTCAATGGGGCATTTTTGTCCAAAGTGGATGCCTATTACGACGAACTGCTGCCCCGGCTGCGGCCGCTTTTATGCACGAACGGCGGGCCCATCATAGCCATGCAGATCGAGAACGAATACGGCAGCTATGGCGATGACAAGGCATATCTCAAGTACATTCGCAATGCGATGTGCAGCCGGGGCATGGACGTGCTGCTGTTCACCTCGGATGGTCCGGAGGATCACATGCTGCAGGGAGGCATGATCGACGGTGTGCTGGCAACCGTTAATTTTGGCTCTCGTGCGAAGGAGGCGTTCATCAAGCTGCGCGAATACCGGCCTGTCGGGCCGCTTATGTGCATGGAGTTTTGGAACGGCTGGTTTGACCATTGGATGGAGCCTCATCAAGTCCGGCCTGCGGTTGAAATAACCGCCGAACTGGAAGATATGCTGGAATTGGGCGCATCCGTTAACTTTTACATGTTTCATGGCGGAACGAATTTCGGCTTGATGAATGGGGCCAATCATATTCAGCGTTATGAACCCACGGTATCCAGCTATGACTATGACGCGCTGCTTAGTGAAAACGGCGAGCCGACAGAGAAATTTTTTGCGGTGCGGAACGTGCTGGAACGGCACCTTGGTTTGTCACTTCCTGAGCTCCCGATGCCGCTTCCCAAGCGGGCATACGGAACCGTACGCCTTGACAAGCGTGCGGAGCTGTTCAGTCAATTGGACCGGCTCTCTTCCCCGGTCCGCGCAGCCTGCCCTGAACCGATGGAGAAATTGGGCCAGGCTTACGGGTTTATTCTCTACTCGACGTTTATTTCCGGTCCGCGTACAGGCATGGAACTGGTGCTGCAGGAAGTGCGGGACCGGGCGCTTGTATTTGCCAACGGGATACATCAGGGGACGATTGAGCGTTGGAATCCGCAAGCCCTGCCGCTCGATGTGCCTCCGGAGGGCCTGAAATTAGATATTTTGGTCGAAAATATGGGCCGCATTAACTACGGCCCGCTGCTGCGGGACCCGAAAGGCATCACGGAAGGGGTACGGCTTGGCAATCCATTTTTGTATGACTGGACGATCCGGCCGCTGCCGCTCGACAAGCTCGACCAGTTGATGTTTACGGAAGCTGAGACAGAAGTTGAAGCCGTGGCCGAAGCTTCCGCCGGAACAAGTCCCGCATTTTATCGCGGCACATTCCAGGTAGATGAACTGGCGGATACCTTCGTCCGTATGGACGGCTGGACCAAAGGAGTTGTATATGTAAACGGTTTTATGCTCGGCCGTTATTGGAATGCCGGACCTACCCGCACCTTGTATATTCCCGCACCGCTGCTGCGGATTGGAGAGAACGTGCTGGATGTCTTCGAACTGCACGGCACATCCAGTCTTTCCGTGGAGCTGACGGACCGGTCTGATCTTGGTTAGGAGAAAGGGGCGCAGCCTGAATGAATATGGAAGAAATATTCAACATTACACCGTCTCGCAGGCAGTATGAATGGCAAAGGACTGAATTCTATGGTTTTATCCATTTTGGCATCAATACGATGACGGGCCTCGAATGGGGCATGGGCAATGAAGACCTGTCCCTCTTCAACCCGGAAAAGCTGAATGCGTCCGAATGGGCAGCAATATTTAAGGCTGCGGGCATGAAGGCGATGATATTAACCTGCAAGCATCACGACGGATTTTGCTTGTGGCCAAGCCGCTATTCGCAGCACACTGTTGCACACACGCCTTGGAGGAACGGCAGGGGAGATCTCGTCCAAGATCTCTCCGAAGCATGCCGGCAGCAAGGGTTAAAATTCGGCGTGTATCTCTCCCCCTGGGACCGGACGGAGAGCAGCTACGGTGAAGGCAGGAAGTATGATGATTTCTATGTGAATCAGCTGACAGAGCTGCTGAGGAATTACGGTGAAATCGGGTGTGTATGGCTGGATGGCGCCAATGGTGAAGGACCTAACGGGAAAAAGCAGTACTACGACTGGGACCGCTACTATGAAACGATCCGCCGCCTGCAGCCGCAGTGTGTCATCAGCGTCTGCGGCCCGGATATCCGCTGGGTCGGCAATGAAGCCGGGCATACCAGAAAAGAAGAATGGAGCGTTGTCCCCAAGCTTTTGCAGGATGCAGAGAAAGTCGCTGAAAAATCCCAACAGGCGGATGACGGTCAATTTTCACGCTCGTTGAACTCGATGGAAGAAGATCTGGGCAGCCGGGAGGTGGTGGACAGCTTTCGCGGAGAATGGGTCTGGTATCCCGCAGAGGTGAATACCTCGATTCGTCCGGGCTGGTTTTACCATGAAGAAGAGGATCACCAGGTCAGAAGCGACCGCGAACTGTTTGAGATTTATTTGAACGCCGTCGGCGGCAACGCGACCTTTCTGCTGAATGTCCCTCCTGACAAGGACGGGGTAATCGTAAAGCAGGATCAGGAGGTGTTAACAAGGCTGGGCAGCAGAATCACTCAACTGCAGGACATCTCCCTCGTGCAAAATGCCGCTTTAACCGCATCCAGTTCCAAGCATCAGCCGGATCAATTGACGGAATTGACAGACGGTCGGCTGGAAGGCTGTTGGCAGCCGGCTGAGGATGACCGGGAGCCCTGGATTCAAATGATGCTCCCCGAGACGATTGAACTGAATACCGTTGTGCTGCAGGAACAGATTTTACAGGGGCAGCGGGTCGAAGCGTTTGAGGTGTGGGCTGCCGATCACAGTGAATGGAGCAGGATCGCCGAAGGCACCGTTATCGGCTACAAAAAGATGGTTAGAGTTCCGCCCATACGCACAGATCGATTGAAGATCGTATTTAAGAAATTCAGGGGTTTTCCTACCTTGGCTCATATCAATCTTGTGAAATTAGAGGATTAACGATGCGAAAACAAACGGCAAAGCAAAGAAACCAGCGCTTCGTTGTAATTTCCGTTCTGTTAGCGGTGTGTTTTATTTCTTTAACAGCATTTCTTTCTCTCCCCAAAGCAAACCGTGTTGCTTCCATCGGCCTATATGAGATCACAACCCCTGAGCTTTCTTTCCATATGAAAAAGCTGCAGGCTCAAGTACAAAACGAGTTCCAAACCAAATATGGTGTCACACTCGGGAAAGACGACTGGGAAGAGGAATTTGCGGGCAGGAAGCCGCTGCGTGATCTGCAGGCGAAAGCACTGGAGGAAATCATCCGGGACAAAACGGTCTTTATTCTCGCAAAGGAAGAGCAGCTGATCGATTATGTTGATTATTCCGACTTTTTGAAAGCGATGGAGGAGGAAAATCAAAACAGGGAAAAAGCTGCAGCCAGCGGGGAAATCGTGTACGGGCTGATGAACTTTTCGGCTGAACCGTATTACTCCCACGTGCTCAGTGCTTTAAAAACAGCATTAAAAACGGCCCTAAGTGAAAACGAAGGTGATCCTTTATACATTGAAAGGGGGGAAGTCGAAGCCTATTTTCAGGCGAATAAAGCGGATTGGGCGGTAAAAGGCACAAGCTACAAGCTGACGAAAATCACTATACCTGTGACACAAGAAAACAAATCTGCAATACAAGCTGAAGTCAATCAGCTGATATCGTACAATGCCGGTTTTGCTGAAATTCGCAGTAAATTCAGTGATGCGCAGGCAGTGGAAGAAGTGATTGAAGAAGAGAACGCTTCCAATCAGAACACGTTTAATAATGAGCTGCTGATGAAGCTCAAGGTTATGACTGCCGGTGAAATGACGGCGCCAATGGAAACCCGCCAAGGACTGATGGTATACCGACTGGACGAGATTGTGTTGGATGAGCAAAAAGCATTAAACGAGTACCGGTATCAAATTACGCAGCAGCTGTTGGACGAGAAGCTGGATGAATATTTGGATAGCTATCGAAAATCACTGCCCATCAAGGTGGATGAAAAGAAGCTGTCCTCAGTCACCACGACGGGATCGTAAAAGCGACCCGGCCGCGAGATCATTCCTGATGGAGGTTGGATCATGTCAACAATAAGAAGAAGCTGTTTAGTGATGATATGCTTTTCATTATTCGTAACGCTGGTTCCATATTTTGCTCCATTTACTTCATATGCCGCTGAATCCAATAAAGCCGAATTAAACGGGAATATGCGTAATCCATATGGCGGTACCGATTATTATGTCGATGCGACCAAAGGCAAGGATACGAATAACGGCACGTCAGTAAGGACACCGTGGAGAACGCTGGGCAAGGTGAACAATGCCACATTTTCTCCAGGCGACCGAATCCTGCTGAAAGCCGGTGAAACATGGAATGACGAGCAATTATGGCCCAAAGGCTCGGGCGCACCCGGCAAACCGATCACGATCGATATGTACGGAAATGCCAAGCTTGGTAAACCGTACATCGCCACGAACGGAAAGGTAAATAATCCGTTGACGTGGAATGGCAGTGATTTCGTAAAGGATAAAGACTTGGTCGGCTTGACAGGGGCTGTGGTGCTGCGAAACCAGCAGTATTGGGAAATTCACAATCTGGAGCTCTCGAATGATGATGATTTTAACACCGATATCGATGTTTCCGCGAAAACACAATCGGTTGTGCGGGACGGCGTCTCCATCACGATTAATGCAGATCTGCTGGGAGAGAACGATGACAAGATCATGGACTATTTCCGCATCAGCAACTTATATGTTCATGACATCGACGGCCCGACGGACTGGCAAAAAATCCATTACGGTGGCATCGTGTTTCAGGTGTTCGGCGAGAAAAGCTACAAGGAATATGACGAAGGCGCTTACTACTTCCAGGATGTCAGAATCGAGAATAACCGCTTCTACAAAACCGAACTGCATGCGATCCAGTTCGCTTTCAACTGGTTCTATGACCGTGACAGCAGTGCCGGCGAATACGATGAGACAGGGAAGTATCATGAAGGCTGGGAACAGCTGTGGGTCAGAAACCGCGATTTGTACAGCCGCAATGTGTATATTGCCCATAACTATGCCGAAGACATCGGCCAGGGTGCCATTCAGCTTGCCAATACGAAGGATATGGTTGTGGAATTCAATGAGGTGAATGGATACCTGCAAAGATACAATGCTGTATCCTGCGGCCTGTATTTGTGGGCCGGGGCCGATTCGGTCATGCAGTATAACGAGGTTTACGACGGCCCCTACGGGGAGTATGACGGAACTCCATGGGACCTGGAATACACGAATTTTAATGTAACCTACCAGTATAATTACTCCCACGACAACGCGGCTGGCTGGATGGCTTATATGGGCAACAGCTCCAATTCCATTGCCCGCTATAATTTGAGTGTCAATGATAACGGTGTGCTCGTCAAAAACATGCTGTCCACGAACTACTCTCCTACTTATATCCTAAACAATGTGTTTGTATATGATGCTGAAAAAATGGACTGGTTCCATGATGAAGTGTTCAAGGATACGGTCTATTTCATGAACAATGTTTTCTATAATATGTCGGAAACGACGCCGACAAAGTGGTACCGAAAAGACAACGCATTGGATAAAGCCGTGTTCTCGAATAATGCTTATTATGAAGCGGGCGGGGTCTATTCGGAGCAGCAGCCGGAGGATGCGAATGCCGTATTTGGTGACCCGATGTTTGTTAAGGATCCGGCGCAGTACAAGAAAAATAACGGTGTCAACAATATTGTGGATTCGGCCGCCAATTTCAAATTGAAGAAAAAATCGCCGTTAATTGATGCCGGACGCTACAACCCGCATGTTGGAGAACAGGACTTTTTTGACACACATCTCTATTACGGCGACAGCATAGATATCGGCATTCATGAAAGCAAAATCGGCGATAAGGTGGAAAATCCGGTTGATCTTAACCCGATTGAAGAAGAGGGCCAATCCGATCGCGTAAATTTGGCCTTGCACAAAAGTATTACTGCCAACTATACGCATCCGAACCCCGGCCTGGAGGCGAACAAGCTGGTGGATGGAAATACGGCCACACGTTGGGCCAGTGCCGACCCTGACGATATGACGGACGGGTACCCGATTATCATCACGATCGATTTTGGCGAGGAGATTACCTTTGATGAAATCTATCTGGATGAATATACGGACGGATCGACGAATCCGCGAATACAGGAATACGAACTGCAAAAGTTTAACGATGAATTGCAGCAGTGGGAGACATTTAAAGCCGTAACGGATGGTATGGGGCATGATGTTACACTTGCTGATTTCGGCAGTGTGGCCAGCAGCAAGCTTCGGTTACTCATTACAAAACAGAAAGAGACAGAGTACTGGACACCGACCATGACGGAAATTCAGGTGTATAACAATGGCGAAAGTGAGGAAGAGACCAACCCGGCGTTGTCTATCGACCATGCCACCTATGATTTAAACGAATCCATGCTTAACGATCCGAGCAATTCGGTAATGGTTGACGTTTATTTGAATCATGATGTGCTTAAAACCATCCGGTATATCGGCACGGAAGGCAATGTGTTATCCAGCTTGACCGAAGGTGAGGACTATAACATTGAAAACAGCTCAACTTATCGGTTTTTGCCGGATTTCTTGCAGGGGCTGCCTATAGGACAATCCGGTCTGCAATTCGAGTTTGCATCCGGTAAAAAGCTAAATCTGAATCTGGCTATTATTAATTCTGGCGCGACCGCATCAACGTTTGAAGCGGCCCAGGCTATCGAAAGCCACGATCAACGAGAATACGAAATGTAAATGAAAAGGCGATCTTTCCCCGGCTTAAGAGGGGAGATCGCCTTAAAATAATACAATACCCATAATCGCAGAGCCTGCGATGACCGTGAGGGGATGGATTTTATATTTGGTAATAGCTACAAAAGCCAGCACACCGATGAGCAGTGTGGCAAAGGTCGTCCAATGAAAGATGGCCTCCGAGCTGCCGGAAAACCCGAAATGGATGGCTGCATACACGATAAGCCCGGTGATGATCGGACGCAGACCATAAAATGAGGATTTTACCCATTGGTAGGAATTGATTTTATAGAAAAATGCCGCAATCAGGATGACCACAATAAGACTGGGAAGCACAATCCCGGCGGTGGCGACAATGGCTCCCGGCAAGCCTGCAGTGTTATAGCCGATCAAGGTTGCGCTGTTGGTTGCAATCGGTCCGGGCGACATGCCGGCCAGCGAAACGATGCGCTGGAATTGTTCTGCGGAAAGCCAATTGTATTTCTCCACTTCAAATTGGATCATCGGCAGAATGGCATAACCGCCGCCGAAGGAAAGAAAGCCGATTTTCAAAAAGGAAAGGAATAACTGCCAGAACAGCATAGAGACCACTCCTAGATATAGTATTCGATGACAGGCTGTTTATCGTGGTACTCTTTTTCAGTTTGGACCGAGAGCCCCAGCAGCTTTTTCACTCTTACGATCACAACGCCGATCACAAGTCCGATCAGAATCATGAACGTCGGGTTCATGCCGGTCAGGAGAAGAACAATCAGGGTACCGACGGCTACAACAACGGTGGTGCGGTCGAACAAAGCGCTTTTGCCCATTTTGTAGGCGGCTACCGCGATCAGGCCGATAATGGCGCCATGAATGCCTTTAAAGGCAGCCTGTACTTTCGGCTCATGCTGGAATAAGGAATAAAATGCGCTGAGCGCAAACACGATAATGAAGGTAGGAAGTGTTATACCGAGCGTTGCAGCGATCGCCCCCGGCACTTTGCCCATCCTGTAACCCAGAAATGCGGAAGCGTTCACGCCCACACCCCCTGGGGCGGAGCCGGCCAAAGACATCAGGTCATTCATTTCCTGGCTGTCAATCCATTTCTTTTTGTCTACAAATTCCCGTTCAATCAGCGACATCATGGCATATCCGCCACCGAAGGTGGCAGGCCCGATTTTGAAGAAGATCCAGAACAGATCCCATAAAAGCGTTAGTTTTGATATGGTGCTTGATTTCATGATGGCTCACCTCGTTATTCTTGTCTCCATCATACCACCTTTTTACCAAAATGAAAATTAGTTATAGCTGATAAAATAGATTACTTTCGTTTATAAGCGGGATAGGGGCCTATTTCAGTTATTTTTATGGATTATTCGGATGGGTTTGGTCTGAATTGAGTGGGAAATAGTATACTTTTATTCAATTTAGATAAAAGTGGTTATTGAAAGTGACTATAGCGTAACAGAGGTAGCAATCCAAATCGTAAAACGCTATAATATGTTCAAATCCTACTATAATCATAGGAATAAACGGAGCGATATTATGGTAAAAGTGAACCACTCACCGGCTAATATAAAAAAAGCGGTTTTTGAACGAATTGCGCAAAAGGACGATATCTCCAAGGCAGAGCTGATGGCGGAATTCACCCTGACCAGCAGCAGCCTGACCAGACTTCTGGAGGAGCTTGTACATGAAGGTTGGATCAGCGAATCGGGACTGGGGCAATCTACGGGCGGCAGAAGACCGATTTTATACCAAATCAATTCAGCGCACAGGTACATCTTTGGACTGGAAATATCCAGGCTGTATTCGACGCTTGGATTATTTGATTTGAAGTTGAATGCCCTCTCGTACAAACGCTGGACCATGGACGAGACCATGACCCCTGAGCGACTTATTGACAACGTGCAGGATCAGGTTGAAATGATGCTGGAAGCCCACCATGTTCCCAAAGAACAGGTGCTCGGCATGGGGATTGGCGCTGTAGGTCCGCTGGACCGGAATCAGGGAGTGATCCTGAACCCGCTTTATTTTCCGGCGGAGGGCTGGTCCAATGTGCCGGTCTGCCGGCTGATTGAAGAGAAGACGGGAATACCGGCGGTTCTCGATAACGGAGCGAATGCGGCTC
This sequence comes from Paenibacillus jiangxiensis, assembly GCF_046098255.1. NCBI lineage: Bacteria > Bacillati > Bacillota > Bacilli > Caryophanales > Paenibacillaceae > Paenibacillus > Paenibacillus jiangxiensis. The sequence continues at coordinate 121,060 of NZ_JBJURI010000018.1, read as the reverse complement.
TGGTGGGTGAGCATTGGGCGCTGCGCGGCGAGAATCTCCAGCATATGCTGTACGTGCACGTCGGCACGGGTTTGCGTTCGGCTATGATGTCCGGCGGGCAGCTCGTATATGGAGCGGTGGACATGGAAGGCTCCATCGGTCAGATGATTATCCAGGCCGACGGCCCGCGGCTGCACAGCTCAGGCAATTACGGGGCGCTGGAGGCGTTCGCCTCCGTACAGGCACTGGAGCAGCAGGTAAGAGCACAGGTGAAGATGGGGCGCAACCAGCTTGAGAGCGCGGACGGCGTGCAGCCGGAGGCCATACACTTCGCCATGCTGGTGGAAGCGCTCCGGAATGGTGAAGCGTTTGTGCAGGAGCTGTTCTCCCAGTCGGCTGCTCATATGGGAATCGGCCTGGCCAACCTGATCAACATTCTGCACCCCGAAATGGTCATTCTCGGCGGGGCTCTGATCAGCGCAAGCGGACTGTATTATGATACGGCGGTATCTGTTGCACAGAAAAATATCTATTATTATCCCGAGTATCAGCCTGTATTTTCTAAAGGCATACTGCAGGAAAACGCAGTGGCTGTAGGAGGCGCAGTGCTCGTACTTAAGGAGCTATCTATATGAAGAAAGGCAGAGCGGAAATGAATTTTCGTCTGCCTTTTTTCTCTTATTTATTTCTTGGAATATATGCTCTGCCGTGACGGGCTTCCTCCGCCCATTTTGCCGATTCGATGCCTTCAACCGGACCGTGAAGCAGCGGGTCGTCAGTAGAGGACATCCATTGCTCCACCTTGGTACGAAGTTCCCTGGCTACCTCGGCATAGTCCGGGTCATCAATCAGATTGGTATATTCAAGCGGGTCTTTTTCCAAATCATACAGCTCCTCAGGCTCGTTGGGGACATAGAATTCTTCACGGACATCCGGCCCCGAGATACTGCGGTGAATATCGACAGGCATATAGATTTTTGGCCCGTCCTCGAAATTTTGAACATATTTATAACGGGTTGTGCGGATGCCGCGCATCGGATGGTATTTATCGTGCCAGGTCAGCTCGCAGAAGAAATCGTCACGCACTGCTTTCTTTTCCCCACGCAGCAACGAAGCAAAGCTTTTGCCGTCCAGATCAGCGGGAATGCTTCCGTCAGCCAGCTCCAGCAGAGTCGGCATGATATCGATGTTGCATAGAATCTCCTTGATGACCCGGCCTCCTTCGATCAGCTTGGGGCTGTACATTATAAGCGCTGTTTCCAGTCCGGCATCCTTCATCGTTCCTTTGGCGCGCGGGAAGGCGATTCCATGATCTGTTGTATAAACGACAATCGTATTATCTTCTAGTCCTGTTTCCTTCAGGGTGCGCATAATGCGGCCCACCGCCTCATCCAGCACTTTAACGGAGCCGTGAAACTGTGCCAAATCCTTGCGGATATTTTCCGTGTCCGGAAGATAGGGAGGAACCTGAACCTGGTTGATATCATCTTTGATATCATCGTACTCGTCAAAGGAACGGTGAGTCTCCCAAAAGCCGATATTGGCGAAAAAGGGCAGTCCATCCGGCTCGTTTGCTTTTTTCTGTAAAAACTCAATGGCTGTCTCAGCAACCTGCGGAGCCCTGGAACCCTCGATCCCCAAATAGTTTTGATAACCCAGCTTGTTGGTGGAGCTGTAGGTGCCTTTTTCCTCCTCGCCGATCGTTTCATGGCTAAAGCCGATAAGTGTTGTGTCATAGCCGGCCTCATGCATGGCCATCGGCAGCGTGGTTTGATCTTCCCGGATATGAAAATTTAAATGAGCCAATCCGACAAGGCCGTTATTATGCGGATATTTGCCGGTCAGAATGCTGCCCCTGCTGGGGCTGCACTGCGGGGCAGTGCAGTAGTATTCATCGAATCTGACCCCTTCCGCGGCGAGGCGGTCCAGCTCCGGGGTTGGAACCTGGTGCCCGTAACAGCTGAGATAACGCCCGGTATCATGGGAAATCATGAAAACAATATTAGGTTTACTCATCTTAACCAGCTCCTTTTGTCTTTATCTCTCATTCTCCCATTAATTCCTCAATTTCCGTTTTGATCACGGCCACGTGTGGGCCGTAAACCACCTGAACCCCTTTACCGCGGATAATGACTCCGCTGGCTCCGGTTTGCTTCAGCTGATCTTCCGAAACATCGTTTTCCCGATGAACTGTAACACGCAGGCGGGTTGCACAGCAGTCCAGATCTTCGATGTTGCTTTTGCCCCCCAGTGCGGCCAGGATGCGATTAGCCTGGTTGTCGGGGGAAGCGCCTGCATCAGGATTTTCTTCCGGATCTGCTGCGTTTCCAGCATCTTCTCTCCCTGGCGTTTTTAGATCTAACTTTTTAATCAGGATACGGAATGTAAAGTAATACAGGAAGAAGAAAGCTACACCCGCAATGGGAACGAGCACCCAGTTCGTTTTTTCATTGCCCTGAAGAATCCCGAATAGCGTAAAGTCAATGAGCCCGGCGGAGAACGTCATGCCAATGGTGATGTTCAGCATGTGCGCGACCATATACGCAAGGCCCCAGTATGCGGCGTGGATTACGAAAAGGATTGGAGCGACAAAGAGAAATGCAAACTCCAAAGGTTCGGTGATGCCTGTCAAAAAGGATGTGATTGCACCTGTCAGCAGCAGGCCGAACACTTTTTTCTTGTTTTCCGGTTTCGCGCAGTGGTACATGGCCAATGCCGCACCCAGCATGCCAAACATCATGGTCAGGTACTTGCCGCTCATAAAGCGTGCAGTGCCGACAAAGTAGTGCTGTGTGGCCGGATCTGCCAATTGGGCGAAGAAGATGTTTTGCGCCCCTTGCACCTGAGTTCCGTTAACCATCATTGAGCCGCCAAGTGCTGTCTGCCAGAATGGCAGGTAAAAAATGTGATGCAGCCCCAATGGGCCGAGCAGCTTAACAATAAAGCCGAACAGAAATGATCCGAAGTAGCCTGTACGGTCTACCAGGCCGCCAAGCCCGGCGATGCCCGATTGGATCGGCGGCCAGATGAAGAACATCAGAAGACCGAGTAATACGGCAGAGAAGGAGGTGATAATGGGCACAAATCTTGAGCCGCTGAAAAATCCCAGCCACTGCGGCAGTTTGATCTTGCCGAATCTTTTGTGCAGAGCATACGTCATGAGACCGACAATGACGCCGCCGAACACACCGGTCTGCAGCGTTTGAATCCCGAGAATCATCGCCTGCCCGACATCGCCCAGCTTTTCTTTGGCCAATGTCCCGGTAATGACAAGCAGGGCGTTCATGGAAGCGTTCATGACGAGATAAGAGAGCAGCGCGGCCAGCCCCGCAACGCCCTTGTCGCTTTTGGCAAGCCCTACGGCAATACCCACGGCGAAGATGATTGGCAGATTGCTGAAAATGATCTGGCCGGCATAGCTCATGATGACGAAAATCGCCTGCAGCCACACCTGATCCAGAAACGGATAATTGCTGATCGTGTTCGGATTGGAGAAGGCTCCGCCGATACCGAGCAGCAGCCCGGCTGCAGGCAGAACGGCGATAGGCAGCATAATGGCCTTGCCAAAAACCTGGAACCGGCTGAACAGATTTTTAAACATAACATCCCCCTCTTTTCATTCTGGGAATTATTGCCTGATCTCATGCTTTTGGGCAACAAAAAAAGACCTAAAATGCCGAAGGTATACGTGTACCTTATAAGCATTCTAGGTCTTGCCTGCATGACCAGTCACAATCCCCTGTATGTGATTGACGTTTGAATGAGCCCATTGTAAACGGTTTATTTTCATTCGTCAACAAATTTTAAACTTCTTCCAAAATTCTTTGCAGATGCAGGGCGATGTAAGCCATTTCCGATTCCGGAAACTCAATATCATACTTCTGCGCCAGATATGCGGCCGCTTTTTTGGCGGCTTTAAAGCCATGCTTGTACGTTTTTTTGATCATTTTCAGCATGTCCTTATCCAGGGTGTGAAAGGGTTTTTGGTCATAATAACGGCTAAGCGCCAGTTCCAGGTGAGTGAGCAGACGGTGGTAGGAAATGCTGTTTTTATCAATATCCGCTCCCAGTTCCTCCAGCATAATCTCGACTGTCTCCTGGATAATAATCGTCTTCTTGATGGATTTTTCAATATGCGAGTTTTCCATCTTGGCCGTATGGATATGCAGGGCGATATAGGCGGCTTCATCCTCCGGAAATTCAATGCCGAAGGCAGCTTTAATCTGCTCTAAGGCCCAGAGTCCGATTCTAAACTCCGTGCTGTACAGCAGCCTGATCTCGTTCAGCAGTTTATTCCTCACCTGAATGCCGGCCCGGTAACGTTCAATAGCAAAAGACAGGTGATCTGTCAGCGCAATATGAATGTGGTTACTCAGACTCATACCCAGCACCTGCTCGGCGTGTGAGATGATTTTTTCTCCCATGGCGATATGGGATTCGGGTACGGAGCTTAACAGCTGCTGAAACTTTTTGCTTTCTTCCTTCAGCACAAATGTCTTCTCGATTTTGGCCGGGTCAATCAGGTCATTCTTGCCTTTCTGAAACGCGACGCCAGGTCCCATGACGATCTTTTCAACATCGCCTTCCTTTACCACAACGGCATTGTTGTTTAAGACACGGTTGATTTTCATTTCATTGCTCCAATCTACTTCCACAGCTCGGAAACTAAAATTTTGTGGTTCTGATTGTATCAATACTTCTACGTGAAGTCATCCTCAAAATTTTTCGAGTTAGTCGCATTGTATCTACAATCATTGACAGGCAGGTAAAAATTAATTAGTATAATAACATAATTTAATTATGCGGGATTGTGACTGTTTGGCAGGCAAGACCCAAAATTCGGTACGGACAACTTTCCGCACTGAATTTTGGGTTTTTTTATTTCCCGGACGAACACAAGGAGGAGATATAGATGCTGTCATTTTTCAAAAAGGATAAAACAATTAAGGAGCTTGCCATAATGGCTCCTATAACAGGACAAGCTGTGAGCCTTGAACAGGTGCCTGACCCGGCCTTTGCCGGCAAAATGATGGGTGAGGGAGCGGCCATTGAACCGGCGGAGGGCAAAATGTATGCTCCGTTTGACGGAAAAGTTGCGCAGCTTATTAAATCCAAGCATGCCGTCATTCTGGAGCATGAATCCGGGGCGCAGGTGCTTATTCATGTGGGGATCGACACCGTTTCTTTGAAAGGGTCCGCGTTCTCCCCGGCAGTTCAAACAGGGGATAAAGTGAAGCAGGGCCAGCTGATTATGGAATTTGATAGGGACATGATCCGTGAAGCGGGTCTGCCGGTTATTACTCCCGTGATCGTTCCTGCCGGAATCGATGCGGTGCAAGCCGTTCAGGTTCATGATGGAGGTGCCGTAACAGCAGGAAGAGACACCATACTGACGATTAAACTGGGATAATTAACAAACTGTCTGGAAGTTGTTGATGAATCCGCCAATGGAAGCAAAGCGCCATTCCAAGCTTAGACTCATCCACAAACATAGTGGATGGGTTTTTGCATTCCATGGGGTGTGCCGGATCTAAAATGTCCCTTCTTCTCCTGCAATCAGTGACTTATCCTTGATGGCTGTTGAAAGCACGATCAGCGTCGAGGAGAAGCCATGCGGGCTGCATGTATCGAGGAATGCTGTCAGCGTGTCCATCGATTCGGTTACGATTTTCATCATAAAGTTATATTCCCCGCTGATACGGTACAAGTCTATTACATCGGGGGAGTTGGAGATGACCTGCTGGAAATCTACACAATTTCCTGTTTTGAACAGCACAAATGCCGTCACGTCCTTTCCCAGCTTCTTGGGTGAAAGAACGGCCTTGTAGCCGGCAATGATGCCCTGCTCCTCCAGCTTTCGAATCCGTTCGGCCACCGCAGGCTGCGTCATGGCAATGGTCCGGCCAATTTCCGCGACCGACATGCGGGCGTTTTTATGTAATAATGACAGGATTGCACGGTCGATTTGATCCATATCGAAAACTCCTTTGTTTTCTAAGGTTATTGTTCCATTTTAACTTGAAAAGCAAAAAATATCTCGTTATATTTCATTTTTTATCTATGTGAAATATTAATAACTCCTTATAAAATATCATTCAACAGATATTGAAGGAGTGATAAAAATGATCACAACAGCATTTCCGTCATTGGAAGTTCCTCTCGCCATCGGCAGCGCCGAGCTTCGCAACCGGTTGGTCATGGCACCTATGCAGCAGTACAAAGGTACGCCGGAGGGGTTAGCGACAGAGCATCATATTTTGCATTACGGAAGAAGAGCGCAAGGGCTTGGCCTTATGATCGTAGAGTCCACGGCTGTGTCTGATAACGGCAGACTATGGCCGAACGACATCGGCATTTACTCCGACCGGCACGCCGAACAACTGAAGCGGGTGACTGACGCCGTTCACACTGCGCAGACACCGGTCTTCGTGCAGTTGTCGCATGGAGGAAGAAAATCGGCGCCGGAAGTGACGCAGAGGCTGGTTGCGCCAAGCGCCATTCCTTATAATGCCTCCTACGGCACGCCTGCAGAGCTGTCACTTTCTGAAATCGAAGAGCTCGTCGAGGATTACCGGCTTGCCGCCAAACGGAGTGTAGCTGCGGGTTTTGATGGCATTGAAGTTCATGCGGCGCATGGCTTTCTCATTCATCAGTTTCTGTCTCCGCTCTCTAACGGCCGCAGCGACGCTTACGGGGGAACGCCTCAAGCCAGAACGAAATTTTTACGAGATGTGCTCGCTGCCATTCGCTCCGAAACCGGCAGCAGCTATCCGGTTATGATCCGCGTCTCTTCCACAGATTACGCCGACGGTGGTCTGACGCCCCGCGATCTGGCACTGATGATTCAGCCGCTTGAAGCGGAGGGACTTATCGACGCAGTCGACGTCTCGTCCGGCGGCTTGCTTCCAATCAAGCCGGCAAATGTCCATCCTGGCTACCAACTGCCGGACGCGGCCATCTTCAAGCAGCATATGTCTGTCCCTGTCATTGCCGTTGGAGGCATTCACAACCGCAGCTTTGCGGACCGTGTTATCCGCGATGGGCTGGCGGATGCCATTGCGGTTGGCCGGCCGCTGCTGGAGGACCCCGATTATGGGCTCAAGATGCTGGAGGGATCGGTATAAGAAGGGCTATCCAGAAAAGTTATCCAGCAATAATATCGTTTCAGATGGTTAATTAAAGTAGATGAATACACGATACGAAATCAAAGATGATGAATGGCACACGACTAAAAGTAAACAATAGAAAATGGAGCACCTAATTGGCGCTCCATTCGCATCTCCAATAAGAAGGCTTCCGCGATGATATCCTGCCGTCTCTTGGCCGTTACCGCAGTTCGCCGCGCAAATATTTGCCGGTGATCGAGCGCGCCGCGTCACCTTGCCCTTCGACAAGCTGCTGCGGTGTCCCCTGGAATATGACCATGCCGCCCCGGGCGCCGCTTTCCGGGCCCATGTCGATGATCCAGTCCGCGCTCCGGATTATGTCCGGGTGATGCTCGATGACAACGACCGTGTTGCCGGCGTCGACCAAGCGGTTCATGATGTCGAGCAGTAGCCCGACATCGGACATGTGGAGGCCGGTCGTCGGCTCGTCCATGACGTAAATGCTGCCCGCCTTGTGCAGCTCACAGGCGAGCTTCAGCCTCTGGCGCTCGCCGCCCGACAGGGTGCTCAGTGGCTGCCCAAGCGTCACGTAGCCGAGCCCGACGTCCACGACCGCCTGCAGACGTCGGCCGATGGACGGATGCTTGTCGAATGCGGCCAGGGCCTCCTCGGTCGTCAAAGCCAGTACGTCCGATATCGATCGGCCACGGTACCGGTACTGCAGCACTTCCTCTTTGAACCTGCGGCCGTCGCACGTTTCGCAGACGGTGCGGATGCCCTCCATAAAGGCGAGGTCCGTATAGAGGACACCGAGCCCCTGGCACGTCTCGCATGCCCCCGACGAATTGAAGCTGAACAGGGAGGCGTTCACGAAGTTCGCCTTTGCGAACAACTTGCGCAGTTCGTCCATAATGCCCGTATACGTCGCCGGATTCGAGCGGACCGACGCCCCGACGGCCGACTGGTCTGTCGCGATCGCCTCGGGGTAGCGCGCCAGAAACTCGCCGTTGATCAGCGAGCTTTTGCCGGAGCCGGCTAGGCCGGTCACGACCGTCAGCACGCCTGCCGGGATGTCGACTGATACCCGCTTTAGGTTATGGAGCGTCGCATCGACGATCGGGTAGAAGCCTGTCGGCTTGCGGACGTTCTCGCGCAGCGCCAGTTCGTGACGCATGTACCGGCCCGTCAAGGTATCGGCATACAGCAGTCCTTCAACGTCCCCTTCATAGACGATCCGCCCGCCATGAACGCCGGCATGCGGGCCGACATCGACGATATGATCGGCGGCCGTGATGACGTCGCGGTCGTGCTCGACGACGATCACCGTGTTCCCCTTGTCGCACAGCTGGCGGAGCAGCTGGTTCAACCGAATAACGTCCCCCGGGTGCAGCCCGGCGCTGGGTTCGTCGAAAATGTACAGCATGTCGGTCAGGCTGCTGCCAAGGTGGCGCACCATCTTGATTCGCTGCGATTCGCCGCCGGACAGTGACGCCGTTTCCCGGTCGAGGCTAAGGTAATCGAGTCCGATGTCAATCAATTGTTGGAGCCGCTCGGCTAGCGCGGATGTTACCGTCTCCGCAACCGGCTCCCGGATGCTGCGCACGACGTGTACGAGCTCGCCGACCTCCATGGCGGCCATCTCCGCGATGTTCAAACTGCCGATACGGCAGTTTAGCGCCGCTTGATTGAGCCGCGTCCTGCGGCAGAGCGGACAGGGGGCGAACATCATGTACGGCTGGGCGCGGCTTAGTGTCGCTTCGGCCATTTCCTCCGAATCGCGCTTGATGTAAAGCCGTTCGAATTTCGTGACGACACCCTCGTAGCTTGCGTCCATCGGGCCGGTTGGCGTATCGAACGAGATTTTCGCTTCCTTCCCGCCGATGCCGTAAAGTAATAAGTTCCATTCCTCGTCCGTGTAATCTCCCAACTTCTTATCGTTGTCGAAAAGTCCTGACATGACGTACAACTTCCAGTACCACGTGCCGACGCGAAACGTCGGAAAAGCAATGCCGCCTTCATTCAGCGACTTCGTCCGGTCCAACAGCTTGCCGATGTCGGCCGAAACGATCTTGCCAACGCCGTGGCATTCTGGGCACATCCCGGCCGGATCGTTGAACGAGAACGCGTTCGAATTGCCGACAAACGGCTGACCGACGCGCGAGAACAGAAGCCGCAGCAGCGCGTAGATGTCCGTGATCGTGCCGACGGTCGACCGAGAGTTGCCGCCGAGCCGTTTCTGGTCGACGACGATGGCGGGGGACAAATGTTCGATCGCGTCCGCTTCGGGCGGGCTGAATTTCGGGAGCCGGTTGCGGATAAACGCGCTAAACGTTTCGTTCAGCTCCCGCTGCGCCTCGGCACCGATCGTGTCAAAAACGATCGACGACTTGCCGGAGCCGGATACCCCGGTGAAAACCGTCAGCTTCCGCTTCGGGACGCGAAGCGTAATATCCTTCAAGTTGTTTTCTCGTGCGCCCTTGATGACGATGTAATTCTGATCCATGCGGTCAACACCTTTCGCGTAGTTCATACACGGATCAGTATACAGGTATTATTATGACATCTTCTGTCATATTCGTGCGGCGCATGAAAACAAAACGGTTCCGACTTTGCCCGTGCGCCAACGCTTTAATAATTTACCCTTCCTTTTAAATAGGACACAAGGTGACATATATAAGGTCTATAATGAGTGATAGATCAACGAAAGGAGCAACAATCATGAAACGAAAAATCATTTTAGATTTAGCAGTTACTTTAGACGGTTTTATTGAGGGGAAAAATGGGGAAGTCGATTGGTGCATTATGGATTCTGAGATGGGATTTATTGATTTCTTGAATCAAATTGATACTATTTTTTATGGAAGAAAAAGCTATGATTTATGGGGGCAATTTACTCCAGAAATTGAACAAACGGATACGGATAAAGAATTTTGGGAATTAATCCATAGTAAAGAAAAATATGTGTTTTCCAGGGCGCAAAAAGGGACGGATAACAAGGCGATATTCATAAATGATAATATTCTTGAAGAAGTAAATAAATTAAAGAATAAGCCGGGTAAAGACATCTGGCTATATGGTGGAGCAAGTCTTATTACAACGTTTATCAATTTAGGGCTTGTTGATGAATTTAGATTATCTGTTCATCCTGTAATTTTGGGAGAAGGAAAACCGTTGTTTATGGATATAAAGCACAGGTTAAATTTAAAGGCGGTTAATACAAGAACGTTATCCTCTGGCGTTGTGCAACTAATCTATCATTTGAACGGGAAATAATGTTGCACAAGCGACAGAGCACTATTGCTCACACAGAACAAATGAGGCTGCCGATCGCCGGCAGCCTCCATTACGTTAACTGGCAGTATCAATGTCAACTTCAGCAGTGGATAGCGCGCGTCTACCCAATTACAACAAGACTTATCTACTAATTTTAAGCTGCGAAAGTTGAATTAATAACCCTTTAAAGATAAGCTTTCAAAAAATCCGGAAAAACTTACCGGGGGTCTGCCAATCAGGTTTTCCAAAGCGGGACCGGTTTGCGCTAAATCTCCCTGTCGACTTGCCTGAAACATACCTGTAAGCATACTGACCATCGCTTCCGGCAGACCTCGGGACACCAAGTGGTTCCGATATTCATCATCCGACACGACGATTCGCCGAATCGGTCGATCCAGGACCTTGGAAGCAATCGATGCAATTCTATCCATGTCAATCGCCTCGGAAGCCGTTAGGGAAGGAGTTATACCATCATATCTCTGCTCTGTCAGGATTACCGCTGTGGCTTCGGCCAGGTCGGAATGGGTAGTCCAGGCAACAGGGCCATCTTCCGGGGCAATCAATTCCCCTGTTTGCAAGGCATCCCCCATCCACATGATCGCTGATGCGGCATAAAAGCCGTTTCGCAGCGACGTGAAAGCCATCCCTGAAGATTGTAGCATCTCTTCTGTAGCAGCATGAACGTCCATGGGCGGAAAATTTGACGTTGCAGATGAAAACATTTGGCTAGTGTACAGCAGTCTACTAACACCGGCTTTCTTAGCCGAGTCGATTGCGGTTTGATGCTGACGAACAGCAGCTTCCCCCAAGGAGTGAGACGAGATCATGAGAACTTGAGACGCTCCCTCAAAGGCGTGAAGAAGACTTTCGGAATCATCGAAATTTCCTTGCCGTACACGGACTCCGCGTTCTTTTAGGTCCTGTACCTTGCTCGCATCACGGACACTCACACCAAGATCCTCGACAGGAACACGCTTGAGAAGTTCCTCTACGACCTGCCGACCTAATTTCCCATTCGCTCCAGTAACAACAATCATTTTATTGTTCTTCCTTTCATGTTTAAATCAGATAAAAAGGGTTTCTTGTCATACGATGTTGTTTGTGCAATCATAATCGTATAAGTAAAAGATAGAAGGATTGACTTGGCCAAACAACCTGCAAAAAGCTGCTTTTGTTGTGTTCCCAACATTTTTGCCTTTTTGTCTGTTTTTTGAGTTTAAGAGAAAGTGGGTGGTAAAATGTCGGTAAATCCCGAGGATCCGCGTGTTAAAAGAACCCGTCAACTGTTCGTGCAGGCTTTTAACGATTTGATTGGGAAAAAGAGAAACATCTATTCCATTTCCGTGCACGATATTACGAATCAAGCGGCCGTAAATCGGACAACATTTTATGCGCATTTTCAGGATAAATATGAATTTCTTGAATACTGGATGACGGAAAAGTTCCAAATGACGATAATGAATAGACTGCCGGAAGAAGCAAGATGCAACGCGGACAATTTGCGAATCCTTATTCAAGCCATATTCGATTTTCTTTTGCAGTTTCAACAATGCAGTACGCCGGGAGACAAGCAGTTTGAAGCGATGTTTGAAAATGCCATGCGGCAGGATATTCATCTGCTTCTGCTTAAACGGGTAAATGAAGTGGACATACAGGGCTTTTCACAAGAAAAATTGGAAGCTATGGCACTCATTATCAGTTGGAGCATATTCGGACCGGCTTTACAGTGGAGCCGGAACCCTCAATGTCGCCCGGTGGAAACGATGTTTGAAGAAGTCATTGAGGTGATATCAGTCAATTTGGCCCCTTTTTGGGAGCAAACAGCCGTGTAATGAAACGCCTTTTTATATTAAACGCTTAAAGTGCCAACTGCATTGAAAAGTAAGTGTTATGAGTAAAGAAAGTGAAACGGCGGTTTGCCGTTTCACTCCTATTTTCTGTATGACCACAAGCTGTTCTGCTTTTTTTCCTCAAACAAGTCTTTCATTTCATTAAACCATTCCTTACTGCTGCCACCCAAAATCATTGTGTTTGAAGCTTTATTACCGAAGCCCTTTGTGACTTCAACACGCCCTAAAGAATCAATGCGGTACTCTAAAGTTAATTCGGTATCCGAAATAAGCTCAATTCGCAAATCAAAATAGTCCTTCGTATAAACTTTCACAGGTCCTATGTCAGGAAATAATTTGATAACCGTCCTTTCGTGTAAGAGTCGAATGACCTCAGCAATTTCCTGCTCATCCGTTGATTTAATGGATTGAGTAGTTGAGCCTATACCGGGTCTATTATCAGAGAGTTCTACAACGACTCCCTTAATATGCTCATATTTGTAATAAGTATTTGTATACATATACCCGCTATAAAAAACATAACACAGCAATCCAAAAGTCAGCACACTCAGTATTATTAGAATGTTCTTTTTCCTGCCAAATCGCGTTGAAATATTACACACCTCCGTATGAATAATTAGAAAATGCTCAATATAATCACCATATGAGATCCAAGTTCTTGTTCTTTTTCCCGCGCGTCTTTCTTTGTTTAGTTATAATTCAAACTCATGATCTTGATTTTTTGCTTGATATACTCAATCGCTTCCGTTGGCTCAAGAACCCTTGCATCTTCCCCCAATTGCCAGACCAAATCCAAGTAAAATTTTATATTCTCTGCAGGTACGAGGATGGTTGCCGTTCCGCTGCCGTCTTCGCGGCGATCAATGGCAGGGCCGAACCAGGTGTCTGATTCAAGCAGCCGCACACCGTTTGCAGTGAGTTCGACGGTTAGAGAAGTCTGGCCAGCTCCGTTTTTTTCAGGCGGGTTCCTTAAATCGAATTGCTCGACATCTTTCCGCCAGGGGAGAGTCTCATTCAGTTGAGCCTTTAAAATTCGGTCAGCACGGAACAATCTGTAATCTCCTTTCAGAAAGCAAAAAGCGGGGCAATACCAGTAGCCATGGCTCGAATAGAGACCGACCGGCTGAATATTCCGTTGTTTTACACCGTGACGGGAGTTGTACTCAATACTTACGGCGCTGCGAGTCATGATGGCCTGCAGCAGTGTTTTCAAACATTCCGGGTCTGTTGCTCGATAAGGGCTCCAAATAGCGACTTTATTTTTGAGACGATCAAGTTGTTCTTTGATATCATCGGGAAGATAGTGATAGAACTTGTTCAGAGCCGAACTGGCCCCTTCTTCAAAAGGTAATGAACCGAAAAACTGCAAAGACTGACAAGCGAAAAATAAGGCGATGGCCTCGCTTTCCGAGAATGCAATCGGGGGAAGTGTTCTGTCCCGCAGCAGCTTGTAACCTCCTCCACGTCCCTGAATGGAATAGAGCGGGATACCGAGTTCACTCAGTTCTTGTAAATCTCTTGTGATTGTCCGGTAGGACAGGCCAAATTCATCTGCCAGTTCCTGGACCGTAAAAGATTTTTTAGCGTTAATGATCATGATCAGCTGGATGAGGCGCTGTGCTTTTAACAAAAGTTCATCCCTCCTTCTTTCTTAATATTATATCTTTAAATAAGACAGAAATTGACCGGTTTTTCGGTTATAGTGTCCCTATAAATTATGAATACGGAGGGACTTCAGATGAACGTTGAACAATATGCTCGGGAAAAGATCGGCTTCGCATTTATTCATGGCGCCGGCTTAAATCGGGGGATTTGGGAAAAGGTTGCTGCGGGATTGGACAATCCTTGTTTAATGGTAGATTTCCCGCTGCGTAACGGCAAACACGAATCTGCCCGGAAGCTTTCGCTTCATGACTATACAGCTTATATCCAAAGGCAGTTGGAAGAGTGGAAGGTAGAAAGATTTGTTATCGTGGCTCATTCCCTTGGAGCAATTCCGGCCTTGAGAGCCGCCGCAGAATTAAGGGGACGCCTGGTGGGATTTGCAGCCGTTGGAGCGGCAATTCCCAAGAAGGGAGGGTCTTTTATTTCCGTATTACCTTTTCCTGGACGGATACTAATGCCCGTTCTTCTGCGATTCTTTGGCACCCGTCCCCCTGAATCAGTCATCCGTTCCAGCTTATGCAGCGGTCTTTCCCAGGAACAAACCGAGGAAATTGTCAGGAACTTTACTCCGGAGCCTGTCGGCGTATACACAGGGAAACTGGATGTGTCTGTTCCTTCGGTGCCCAAGCTATATATCAAATTAATGGAGGACAAGGAATTTAGCCAGTCTCTCCAGGATAAAATGATTCTAAATTTATCCCCGCAGCAAGTCAAAACCTTAAATACCGGGCACTTGCCTATGATAAGCGATCCGGATGGATTGATAGAAGCATTACGTAGCTTTCTAGCCGAATGGATTCTACCGAATTCCAAACTATAAGCAGCTGTTGTAAAAGATCATTGAAGGCACGACTTCAGTGGTCTTTTTTAGAATGGCCGTTTTTTATACCTTTTACAAAAAGGTTTGTTTTCCCCGCGACTTTAACATAACCTCTCCTTCCTCCTGAAGCGCCGATAACATTCGCCCTTTATATTCATAGGTGTAAGAGATTTAGACGTCTAGACTTCTTTGAAAGGGATGAACTGTGATCTGGTATTTACGTTCACTCGGCAAACGCAAAATTCTTGAGTTTCTGGTATTGATTGTTTTTGTCGTATTTTTTCTCGTTCCTTTATTGAACCTGCTGATTTTGGCCGTCTCCGGAAAATGGCAGTATCCGGCGCTGCTGCCCCAGAGCTTTTCCCTGGAATGGTGGAGGTTCGTGTTAAGCCAGGATGATGTGCTCAGCTCGATGTGGCTCTCGTTCCTGATCGCTGTAGTAGTTACTGTAAGCTCGGTCATTCTGTGTGTGCCTGCCGCTTATGCTTTTGCGCGGATAACGTTTCCGCTCAGCCGGTGGTTCCTGTTTTCCTTTTTGCTTACACATGCCTTTCCCAAAATGGGGCTGTACGTGTCCATTGCGGTGCTGTTCTACAAGTTCGGGCTGATGAACACGTTCGTGGGCATCGTACTGATCCATATGGTCAACACGCTCATGTACATGACCTGGATTCCTGCGGCTTCCTTTCGCAGTGTGCACCGGGCGCAGGAGGAGTCGGCGCGGGACGCGGGGGCGGGACCGCTGCGCGTGTTCTGGAAGATCACGCTTCCCATGGCGATGCCGGGCATTATGGTGGCTTCCGTATTTACCTTTCTCGCTTCGTTGGATGAGGCGCAGGGAACGCTGCTGGTCGGCATACCTGACTACAAAACGATGCCTGTCATCATGTATTCCATCATAGCCGATTATCCGAACACCACCGGTGCGGTCTTTTCGGTCATTCTTACCTTGCCGACGGTCATCCTGCTGCTTGCCGCAAGGCGTTTTGTCAGTGCGGATGTGCTGGCAGGCGGCTTCCAAGTAAAATGACTTTTCTGAAGTAAAGGGGCTTGAAGTATGTCGATTCAATTATCCATTCATGATCTGAGCAAACGATTCAAGACGGGGGACGGGGTAAAGGGCATTTCGCTCGATGTGATAAAAGGGGAGCTGGTGACGCTGCTCGGCCCCTCCGGCTGTGGCAAAACGACAGTGCTTCGCTCCATCGGCGGTTTTCTGGCTCCCGACAGCGGGGATATTCAAATCCGGGGCAGCAGCATTCTGCATCTTCCTCCGGAAAAAAGGCCAACGGCCATGGTCTTCCAAAGCTACAACCTGTGGCCGCACATGACCGTGTATGAAAATCTCGCCTTTGGACTCAAGCTGCGCAAGAAGAAAAAGGATGAGATCCGCGGACTAGTTCAGGAGGCGCTGAAGCTGGTTCAGCTGGAAAGCGCGGAGCGCAAGTTGCCGGGACAGCTGTCCGGCGGACAGCAGCAGCGGGTGGCTCTGGCGCGGGCATTGCTGCTGGAGCCGGAGGTGCTGCTGCTGGACGAGCCCTTCTCGGCGCTGGACGCCAAGCTGCGCATGGAGATGCGGGAAGAACTGCGCGACATTCAAAGGCGGACCGGCATGACGATGATCTTCGTCACGCATGACCAGGAGGAGGCCTTGTCGATCTCCGACCGCATCGTTGTCATGAGGGCAGGCGAAATTGAGCAGCTGTCCACACCGCAGGAGATTTACGATCAGCCGCGTACGCTGTTTGTGGCCGGTTTCATCGGGCGCATCAATCTGATCAAGGGTGTCAGTACCGGACGCAGCGTGGCCGTGGGAGAGGCGCGGTTCGAGCAGGAGCGCGAGGTTGACGGGGCAGTCATTGCGGCCGTGCGCCCGGAGGATGTTTATCTGACGACGGAGCAGGAGCCAAATTCTCTGCCTGGCACGATCCGGCAAGTTATGATTCTTGGACATTATGCAGAGGTGTCCGTGGAAAGCGGGGAGCAGGTGCTCAAAATGTTCGTTCCCCGTGAACAGTCAGCCCGGCTCAGCAGCGGACAGCAGGTGCGTATTGGCTTCAGCAGAGTGGTGTCGTTTCCTGCGCCCGAAGCTTAAAACTCGGGTGCGGCGTTTCCTTCATCGCTTTGTTCAATAAATATAGACTTCATTTGAGGAGGAGAAAGGATGTCTGTGAAAAAGAGATTCAGCATGATGTTGGCGGGGGTGCTCGGCCTGGGGCTGCTGGCGGGTTGCGGCAGCAGTGGAGGAGCGGATTCCTCAGCGGCGGCAGGCGGCAAAGCGGGAAGTGCAGTACCGGAGAGCGCTGTAACGGAAATCTCCCTCTACACTTCAGGATCGCTTAACGTCAAGGAGCTGTGGGAGACGCTGATTTCGGATTTTGAGGCCAAAAACAAGGACGTCAAGGTCAAGCTCGTTTATCTGCCATCCGGCACCGGAGGAGCTACGACGATGGACCGGCTCATTGCAGCGAAACAGAGCGGCCAGTCGGAGAGCGAAATCGATCTGTATGAAGGAAGCCTGGATGATATTACACGCGGAGGCAAAGAAGGTTTGTGGGAAACGCTGGATACCACCAAGGTGCCCAACCTCGCCAATGTTGACGAAGCTTACCTGAAGCAGGTCAACGATCAGGCAGTGCCTTACCGCGCCTCCTCCGTCGTGCTTGCCTATAACAGCGCAAACGTGCCTGAGCCTCCTAAAACGGCGGACGAGCTGTATGAATGGATTCGTCAGCACCCGGGCAAATTTGCCTACAACGATCCGTCCACGGGCGGTGCGGGCAGCTCATTTGTGAACACGGCCATTTATAATTTCCTGCCTCCCGAGGCCATGAATAGCAGTGATCCCGCGAATATGGAAAAATGGGATCAAGGCTTCGCCCTGCTGAAAGAGCTGGGACCATCTATGTATGAAAAAGGCGTGTACCCGAAGAAAAATCAAGGAACGCTTGATCTGCTCGCCAGCGGCGAGGTGGATATGATTCCGGCCTGGTCTGATATGGCCCTGGAGCAATTGAACAAAGGAACGCTGCCGGACACCGTGAAGCTTGCGCAGATTGAGCCTGCGTTTACGGGCGGACCGTCCTATCTGATGGTGCCTGCTCTCTCGAGCAAGAAAGAAGCGGTACAGAAGCTGCTGGATTACGTGCTTTCCCCTGATGCCCAGACGACGGTCATCAACAAAATTTACGGTTATCCGGGCATTAAATGGGACTTGATGCCGGCAGAGCTGCAAAAGCAATTTGAAAGTGTGTCCGGCGGCTACCGCAGCTTCAACAGCGGTGATCTGCAGCAGGAAATCTACAAGCGCTGGCAGAGTGAAGTGGCGGGCGGTTAATGATGAGTACATCATTTAAAAGAGGGATGCTGGGGCTGCTCCTGGTCATCCCCTCTTTTCTCATTCTGCTCGTCGTTGTGATCATCCCCATTCTGTACGCGATCAGAGAGAGCCTGATTGACGAGAACGGGACCGGTTTCGGCTTGGCAAATTACATCCGTCTGTTCACAGATGCTGCCATGCGCAAAAATGTGCTGTACACGCTCAATTTGACGATTGTATCCACGATCCTGACCCTGGTCATCAGCTACGCGATGGCGGTATATTTGCGCTTTGGCTCCGGGTTTGTTGTAACCTGGATTCGGCGCCTCTATTTTGTACCGATGTTCATTCCCGGGGTCATTGCGACCTATGCCTTGATCACCACCTACAGCAATCATGGCTGGGCGCCGCGTTTTCTGCTTACACTGGGAATCGACTCGTTCCCCAAGATTATTTATGACTACAAAGGGCTTCTGCTGGCCAATCTGTGGTTCAATATTCCGTTTGCCACCATGCTGCTCAGCTCGGCGCTTGCCGGTATTCCGAATTCCGTCATTGAAAGCGCAAGAGATGCCGGAGCGCGTACCCTGCAGCTGTTTGTTCGTTTTATTCTGCCACTGTCGTACAAGACAATGTGGGTAGCGGCAACCTTTATCTTTATGGGCGTGATCGGCAGCTTTACCGCCCCCTTCCTGATCGGCGCCAACTCGCCGCAGGTACTGGGTGTGGCTATGCAGCAGGTGTTCTCCAGCTATCAGGAAACACACATGGCGAGCGCCATGGCTGTGTTTATGTTTATACTGTGCTCTTTTATGGGTTATTTCTACATCCGGACCATGGTGCAGGATGCGGATGCCAACTAAGCTGAATTCCATGGAACATCAAGGAGGGACTTATGACAATGGCAGGAAGTAAAACGGAAGCAGAGCGGATGGAAAGCGAAAGCGGGCTGCAAAAGGAAGGAATGCCTGATGCATACGTGCTGGCAGAACAGCGTCCGGAGATGGAAATCAGTGAGCAGAACAGCTGCCGTTTTTCTTTTACCATGCTGGAGGACGGGTTTGCGGAGCTTGACCTGACGGCCCGATCGGACAGCAACTGGTCGGAGCCGGAACGCGAGTCCGCTATTGTGCGTGTATATCTGGGAGGACAGTGTAACCAGGATGTCATTCTCTTTTACGGCAGCAGTTCTTTCACATATACACGCCTGCTTGGACATCTGACGGCAGGAGAATATGAAGTGGAAATGGTGTTCAGAGCTGAAGCCTCCTCACCCAAAGTGGAGAGAGCATGGATTGATGCCGTGCAGGTGCGAATCGTTCCGGATTCTTCCGCACAGGCCTTGGTGTACCGGCATGCCCCTCTGCTGTACGGCCGCTGTCTGGCCCATCCGTATGAAAACCGGTTCACCGATACGCCGTTAATGATGTTTTATTCCGTGGATGAGCGTGAAGATAAAACAGTCATTGAATATCAGATGATGTTCAGCCATGAGGATGAAGGAACGCCGGCACCTTTCCTGATGAGCAAGTGGGGAAGGACGACGGACATCGAATGGATGTACCGTGTCGAGCTGGACGCAGCCGGAAATGCAGTAACCGCGGTGTTCCAGGGGGAACATCACGTCACCACCTCCTTTGGCGGCGGATATGATCTGGGCGGGCACCCGGTACTGCAGACAGCGACAACGAACGGGAATTTTACGGACCGTATTACTGCGGATTACCGGTTTATGCTGCCCCCGGCTTTCCAATGGAAGCCAGAACAGGAGCCGCGCGAGGCCGTCATGATGAAACACCCGTTTGCTTTTCAGGTCACCAATTGGGAGATGAAGCGCCAGGAGCCGCTGGAACTGCCGCCTGCACCACCTTCCATTGCCTTGGCGGACCAGCGCTATTATGTGTTCGTTCAGCTGTTCAAGCAGCCGCTCCCAGCCGACGTCGTAGAGCTTGAGGACCTGTCCAAGCGAGGTTTTAACAGCCGCGAGGAAGACGGATGCGTGGATATTCAAGTGCGGCTTAAAGGTTCGAATGAATGGTACTCATCCTGTTATCATGACTTGCGTGCAGGCGGTTTCCGGGCGGCGTATGAAGGGGCGGAGGCTCATTTTTCGACGACGATCAAGCTGCCGTGTCTGGCAGCGCTTGAGGACATAGAGGAGATTAAAGCCGTCCTGCTTGAGGGAGGAGCGGACCGGATGCGGGTGGGAGAGCTGCGCGCTTTTGTTCTGGATGAGCATTACAGACCGGCAGCCGATGAAATCCGCTCTCCGGTTATGCGGCTGCTGACACGCCATCAGCCTGTGTCCGTGTTATGGACGGCAGGGGAAAGCGGGGCAGTATGAAAAAATTATTCGCTGCGGAAGGTTTGGTCTTCCCGGAGTGCACGCACAGCCACATTACGTATGCATTTCATATTCCTGTGCCTGTCTCGGCAGTCTGCATTCGCTTTGCCTACGATCCCAAGCTACTGGCGGACGAAGAACAGGCCAGAGTAATCATACAGGACAGTATACGAAAGTACGGATACGCGGAAGAGGATGGCGGTGACGGTTGGAAGAAATACGCTCCTCTCAAGAACCTGCTGACGCTATCGGTGGACGACCCGATCCGCCATCGCGGCGCTGCACACAGGCATGATCCCCGGCAGGAGCACCGGCTTGGCTTGACCGAAGCGTCCCCCGGTTTTCTGGCGGGTATCAATCCGCAGGGCGTATGGCGTGTGACTGTCAGCCTGCACGCTGTCGTTACGGAGACGCTGAACTATCGGCTTGAGGTTGAGGCTGAAATGCCGCAGAAGGGAGAGGCGTATGATGATGAAATGGATTCCATCCGAGCTGCACACCCACACCTTTCATAGTGACGGTTCCCACAGCCTGCTGGAGCTGACACAAAGCGCCGCCCGCCTCGGACTGGGCTGTATTGCTCTTACCGATCATAATACGCAGTCCGGATTGGCGGGTGCGGAGCAGGCAGAGCTGCAGACCGGCATCCGCATTGTGCCGGGCATGGAGTGGACGACATTTTACGGACATATGCTGACACTGGGCGTCAAGGAGTTTGTGGACTGGCGGGTATTGGGGCCGGAAGACATTCATAAGGGCATACAGCTTGTGCATGAGCAGGGCGGCATTGCCGGTCTGGCCCATCCATACCGGATCGGCAGCCCGATCTGCACAGGCTGTTTCTGGGAATATAGTATCCAGGATTGGAATGATGTCGATTTCATTGAGGTATGGTCCACCCTCATGCCTTCCGTCAAGCGTGACAGCCAAAGAGCTTTCGCGCTGTGGACGGACCTGCTGAATCAGGGTTACCGGATCACGGCGACGAGCGGCCGTGATTGGCATGGCAGCAAGCCTGACGATCCGCTGCCTGCCGTCACCTACATTGGGGTGGACGAGACAGACGATGTACCTCTGCATGTGCAGTTCGTCGAGGCGTTACGCCAGGGACGTGCTGCCGTCACCATGGGGCCACTGCTTACTTTATCAGTCAAAATGGCAGGCGGTGAGCGTGAGTATGCTATCGGCGAGCGTGTGCAATTGGACGACGAGCCTGATCAGATGGCGATGGAATTCACCGTGAATGTGGATATGGACGTCCGGCGGGAGTTTTACGAACTGCAAGGCGATCGTTTACGACTTGTGCTAAGAAGTGGACAGGGCGTATGCGGCGAACTGCAGATTCCGGCGGAGACGGCTGTTTACAGCTTCACGGTTCAGGCTGAGGCTGCATTGCAATGGGTGCGCGCCGAGTTGTTCGGCTGTCTCGGGAATGCCGTCACCCTTGTTGCTTTTACCAATCCTGTATATATTCATGCGCCGGCGGCTCAAGCAGCAGCTGTACGGAGCGGCGGGCGCTGCGAATTTTGAGGAAAGGAAAGAGGCTTTATCGTGGCATCCAAACAGGAAAAAATCAAAAAGCGGATCGAGGATTATATCCGTGACAGCGGGATCGGGCAGGGAGGCAAGCTGCCGCCCGAAACCGCGCTGGCGCAAGCCTTTCAGGTGTCGCGCACCACGGTCCGTGGAGCAATACAGCGGCTGGAAAACGAGGGGAAACTGCTCGTCAAACATGGGAGCGGAACGTTCATTACACGTCCGCTGCCCGCTATTCCAAGCTCTCTCGACCGCTTGTACAGCATCGGGGACATGATCCGGTCCGCAGGACTGAAGGAAGACGAGCAGCTTGAGTCCATCAAGCTGCTGAACTCCTGCCCGCGTGAAATTGCGGAACGGATGGAATTGGACCGCCATGAACCGGTCGTTGTGCTGGAACGCACGAGAACAGCCAACGGAGAAGCGGTGGCCCATTCGATCAATTACATACCCGAGCAAATTGCCGAGGCGATTATGGTCGACGGCTCTTTTACAGGATCGCTGTTTCAAAATTTCGAGTACAAGGCCGGAGTTCGTATTGTAGGAGCATACTCGGAGATGACCGTACCGGTCCGGACGGATCCGCACGCGCGCCGGCTCATAACTTCGCAGCAGGCAGCCGTGCTATTGTTCAAGCAGCTTCATTATGATGAGCTGAACAGGCAGGTGCTCTATTCGTATGATTATGTGCGCAGCGATATTTTCCAGTTCTGGGTTCGACGCAACCGCTGACAGAACGGAGAAATAACCGTAAATATGACAATGGCATTATACCCGGCGCGGCGGTCAGCCGCGCTGTTTATTTTTTTGAAGATTAAAGAAAGTTCGTCGATGGACGGTTCTTATCCAAAGACAGCAAGGCAAACCCATTGACAAATCTAAGATGCCCGACTAATATTTATTTATCTATTAATAAATGAATAGCACAGCAATTTTTTTTACACATTTATTTATTGACTTATAAATCATAAGAGGTGAATTGACATGCGGGCATTTGTCACAGGCGGCACGGGTTTGCTGGGGAACAATCTGGTGCGTCTTTTGGTGGAGAAGGGCTGGGAGGTCAAAATATTGGTGCGATCCGCAGGGAAAGTCCAGATGCTGCTCCAAGATTTGAATGTAGAAGTTGTGATAGGGGATTTGTCCGATGTGGAGAGGTGGGCGCCTCAGATGATGCATTGCGATGTTCTTTTTAATACAGCCGCCTACTTCAGGGAGACATTTGGCAGGGGGAGCCATTGGGACAGCCTGATGAAAATCAACGTTGTCAATACATTACGCATGTTTGAACTGGCAGAGCAATACGGAGTCGGCAAAATTGTTCATACCAGCTCCAATGCAACGATCGGCAAGCGGAAAGACGGAGGGCTCAGTGATGAGGGGGACCGGCTGGCTCCGGACGAGGCATTGAATATGTATGGTAAGAGCAAGATTATCGGTGATCAGGCCATTGATGAATTTATGCAGCAGCACCGCATTCCGGTGGTTACGGTTCTGCCTGCATGGATGTTTGGTCCCGGCGATGCAGCCCCGACCGGCAGCGGACAGCTCGTGTTGAACTTTCTCGCCCGCAAAATTCCGGGTTATTTTCCATCCGGTATCGATGTTGTCGATGCCAGGGATGTTGCCCTTGCCATGTACCGTGCGGCTGAAACGGCTTTAACGGGTCAGCGGTACATCCTGTCCGCACACTATTCAAGCTTGGAGGAGCTGTTTCGTTTCATGGGGAAAGCCTCCGGTATACCAGGTCCGTCCAAAAGCTTTCCCAAGTCCATGGTTTATATGAGCACCTGGTTTAATGAACGATTGGCCCGGCTGAGAAATACAGAGACCAGCTTGTCCATTCAAGAACTTCAGGTGATGACAGAAATGAAACGAACGAGCGGAAAGAAGGCGCAGCGGGAGCTGTCCATTGCCTATAGGCCGCTTGAAGATACTATACGGGACACAGTGAAATGGTACTTGAGCAGAAAAGAGAAATATTTATCCGCAAAATGAAGAGATTCAGCAGGCCACATATCGGTAGAGGAAGGAAGGCTGCCGCGGCAGCCTTCAGATTCTTAATTATGCTTTGATACTTTGAACAGCCGCAGTTGGGGCAGCTCAAGCACTTCGGAGGTTGTAATCATTAGCCCCATCCCGATAAATTGGCTGGCAACGGCAGGGGCATTTTCCACTCCGGACTTTTGCAAAATACCCGATATCACGTTATACAGCCGTTCAAACTTCCCTCTTACGTACAACCGGATCTCCGGCTCGGCAATGGAATAGGATTGCATGATCATCAGGATTTCTTTTCGGTTGTGCAGCAGAAGGTCGTCAAAAGCATGGCCCATGTGGTCAATTACGGCGTCCGCAGGAGCATCGATGCCAATAAAAGCCGATTCGAGACGATCAACGGCCCTGTCAAGCACCGCTTTGAACAATTCTTCTTTATTTTTGAAAAAGTGAAATACATAGGGCTGGGTAACTCCGACGGCCTTGGCGACCAGTCCTGTTGTCGTTTTGTAATAACCCCACTTGGAGAATAGTTCAATGGCTTTTTCAATAATTTGTTCCTTTCGATTTTCTTGAATACTCATGTATCCTCCTGCTATTTATTTAGTTATTAATAAAGCTATGGCATCGATTCTAAAAAGTCAAGTGTACATCGACATAAGGATAGAGAAGGACAAATCAGGAGTTTGCTTAGTCCTTATTCAAAAAAGGAGGCTGTGCGCCGGTTTCGCATCAATCATAAAAAAAGAAAAGTAGTACCATTGTTATTTCTGGTACTACTACTATCTCAACTATTTGTGACAGGATTAAACACAACGAGAAACTAGCAGCATCATACACTTGGTAAGATACGACTTGTTTTTTGTTATAAAGGATCTTGTCACACATTCCAGTAAATATTTGAGTCCATGCGAGTCGGGTTTTTTAGTGAGATGATAATAGGCAAGCTCATATAAAAGGTAAAGAATATGATCATTGATCATTTTATCTGCATATTGACCGATTTCTTGCGTACCTTCCATGTATGATTGGATGTGTTCATCAAATTTTGCAAGTATATTGTCTACGTTAAAGTTAAATCGGTTAGCCGCCTCCATAATGTTTGAAAGGGCAAGAAATGTTTCATTCGGATTTTTCTCTATATATGCTACGTAGTCAGGTAAGATTTCTAGCTCACCCGCGAATAACTTGTTTACATACATGTTCGCTTCTGCCCATTCCTCGAATAAACGTTTCCAGTGTAGTGTATCTTCATCTGTCTCTTTCACCCAGTTTAAATCGGCGTAGGCATAGGTGTACTGTAGTGCTAGTTTATAATCTCCTCGCGCCTCGCTAATACAATCCCGAAGCAAATGAGAATAAGCAACATAAAAGAACAAGGGCCTTCCTGGTTTCTTAGGTGTGTGTCCGTTCGTTCGGTTCCGGCGCTTTTGAAAGTAAAGAGCTTTAGCAAGTGGCTCCATTTTATCTACGGTTTGTTCTAATCTGTCCCATTCTCTGAGCGACCTGTACGTATTCGCTAACTCCTTCAAAGCATCCAATTGGTCCGTTTCATCCAGACGCTCAACATAAGGCTCAAATTGAGTTGCTGTACGTAAATTTTGCGTATGATCATCTGTCTTGACCTGTAGTAAAAATAAACGAAAGTGACACATAGCAAGGCGTTCTGAGTATTGACGAGTTTCACTTTCAGCAACACACGTGTACAAAATCGTTGCTGCCTCATCCTGATTGTTATGAAAAAAGTCCTCAGCTGTCTCAAAAAGCAAAGGAGCATACACTAAATTGTCCAATAGCAAACCAACGGTTTGTCTCAAACAATCCAATTTGTCCAATTCTGCACAGCGATACAAGAAGGGTCTGATTCTGCGCCAATTAGGTGCTGCCTCGTTTAAATATTCCTGTATATATTGCTCATAAAAATAACCTTCCGGCAGCTCCATGACAGAGGTGATTCGATCTAGTTGATTCAAAGCCATCACACGGTTTCCACTCATGACGGAACTCATCGTACCTGGATTTAATCCGGAAATTTGGCTAATACGTGTAATGTTTAATTCCCTTTGTTTCATGAAACTATCTAACTGGTCTCGAATCGTGGTTGCATCGCTCAAAATAACCACCCCTGAAAGTTTATACTATTATGTTACAAATATATCCATTCATCGAACACAGGTCAATTAGCGATTTAGCGACTTTAGATTCTTATTTTACGGACCTTATTTGAACAATACCATTGATTGTCTGTGTTTAATCAAAATAAAAAGAAAAGCAGTACCATTTTGATCCTGGTACTACTTTATGATTAAGTATAGATACGATATTAACCCCCACCGTGTTGGGAAAACAGCTGAATTATTGTACCCGCTAACCCTGGACTAGTTATTGCTGTGATTAAACACAGTGAGAAACTAACTGATAGCAAGAGTTTTCTGACCGGTCTTTTCA
This sequence comes from Paenibacillus jiangxiensis, assembly GCF_046098255.1. Lineage (NCBI taxonomy): Bacteria > Bacillati > Bacillota > Bacilli > Caryophanales > Paenibacillaceae > Paenibacillus > Paenibacillus jiangxiensis. The sequence goes on along the minus strand of NZ_JBJURI010000018.1, from coordinate 94,722 downwards.
TTTATGTACACCTCTTTCATCAGATTGTAATAGGTTGTTACCGCTTCTGAAGAAGCTAGTACACGAGAGACTTCAAACAGAACCATACACTTGGTAATATACGGCTTGTTTTTAATTATAATGGATCTTGTTAAACATTCTATTAAATATTTGAATCCATCTGAGTCTTTTTTGTTAGTCAAATAATAATCGGCAAGTTCATATATAAGATAAAGAATATGATCATTGATCATTTTATCTGCATATATACCAATTTCTTGACTTCCCTCAATATATGATTGGATATGTTCATCAAATTTTGCAAGTATATCGTCTACATTAAAGCTAAAGCGGTTAGCAGCTTCCATAATGTTGGAAAGTGCAAGAAATATCTCATCCGGATTTTTCTCTATGTATGCAACATAGTCTGGCAAGATTTCTAGTTCTCCTGCGAATAGCTTGTTTACATACATGTTCGCTTGTGCCCATTCATCGAATAAACGTTTCCAATGCAACGTATCTTCATCCGTTTCCTTCACCCAACTCAAGTCAGCGTATTCATAGGTGTATTGCAGTGCTGATTTGTAATCCCCTCGCGCCTCGCTAACACACGCCCGCAGCAAATGAGAATAAGCAATATAAAAGAACAAGGGTCTGCCTGTTTTCTTTGGTGACTGCCTTCCCGCCTTGAGTCGGTCATTTTGGAAGTAAAGGGCTTTCGCAAGTGGTTCCATTATATCTACTGTTTGTTCTAGTCTATCCCACTCTCTAAGCGATCTGTATGTATTCGCTAATTCCTTCAAGGCATCCAACTGATCTATTTCATCCAGACGCTCGACATAAGGTTCAAATTGAGTTGCCGCACGTAAATTTTGCGTTTGATCATCTGTTTTAATCTGCAATAAGAATAAACGATAGTGACACATTGCCAGCCGTTCTGAATGTTGACGGGTCTCACTTTCAGCTACACCTTTGTACAGGATCGCCGCTGCCTTGTCCTGATTGTTATGAAAAAAATCCTCTGCCGTCTCAAAAAGCAAAGGAGCATATACTAAATTGTCCAATAGCAAACCAACGGCTTGTCTTAAACAATCCAGCTTGCCCAGTTCCGCGCAACGATACAAGAATGGCTTGATTCTGCGCCAATTGGGGGATGCCTCGTTTAAATACTCCTGTATATATTGCTCATAAAAATAACCTTCCGGCAGCTCCATGACAGAGGTGATTCGATCCAGTTGATTTAAAGCCATCACACGGTTGCCATTCAGGAGGGAGCTCATCGTGCCCGCATTTAATCCGGAAATTTTGCCAAAACGTGAAATGTTTAATTCTCTTTGTTTCATGAAACTATCCAATTGATCTCGAATCGTGGTTGTATCGCTCAAAATAACCACCCCTGAAAGTTTCTACTACTATATTACAAATATAGCCATTTATCGAACGCAGGTCAATTGATTCGACATAAAAATATTAAGAAAACCTCGGGGACCCCCGAGGTTTAGTTATGCCAAAATCCCACTTATGTAGGCAGGGGAGGCTCGTAAGGCTGATCATGGGGGTGTACTCCGCGGGCAGAAATGGATCGTGGTTGAATCACCCAGGAATCCCGCTCCGTTAACGCTTTCAGCTCTGTTCGTTATTCATCATCCTCAGCATCGGCCAGAATAGCTCGTACATAATCAACTACCGTCTGATAAAATTCCGATTTCGGATCGATTTCCCCGATAACTTCAGCGTTACGAGCGGAAAGATCCACCGATTTCACATGATCGGTCAGCACCACACCGCTGAGCTCCGAAAAAGTTATTTGTGCTCCGGTTGTCGAAATTCCGGAAGGTACCGGAACTTCAAACGTATTTCCCTTTTGCTGATTCGTGACGGGTACGATTAAGGCCATTTTACTAAGGGATGGATCAATGAATCCATCGGAAAGGACGATTGCAGGACACCAACCGGTTTGCTCGTGTCCGGTATGTGGATATAAATTTAACCAGATGACACTACCACGTTTTACGGTTCCTTTGGTTGACATTAAATGATCTCATCTCCCATTGGTTCTACGAACATTTCCTCATGCGCTTGGTCTGGAGTATTCTTTCCACGAAGCGAAAGGAAAAGCTTGCGCAATTCACGATTCGTTTTTGCCTTTTTAGTTGTGGCAGGGCGTAAGAGAATGCCTTGATCAGGGATCAACTCCATTTCGACTTTCGCTCCCAAGCCTAATTGTGCGGTTTCCAGGAGCTCCTGTGGAATGCGTATGCCCATGCTGTTTCCCCATTTGCCAATGGTTGTCGTTGCCACATGAATCATTCCTTTCTTATCTTCATGCTTCAATTGTACCACACCTTTCGCTTGAGGTATATCCATAGTATATCCAAAATACTGAATTTGGTTACCTATCATTTTGTGTTTTGCCCGCGATACTATTGAATGTTACTGCTGGCTGATACCAAATCGAAATTATTCAAGCAATGTAATTGCAAGTCATTACGCGTTCTTCTCCATTAATGGATTCCCAATAATGCAGCGGGTATAATGGGAATGTGCGGTTATCATTTTCACTTGATGACAATTAGGAGACTCGGAAAAGGGAAGGGGCAGGGCGCAGCAGATGTATACCATTGGAATCGTAGGACCCTCGCTGTCCATTGACCGCACGCTGCATGCTTTAGGTGATCTGGAGCTCGAATTGAGATTCGAGACGTTTCCCTACGAGCATGCCCGGGAAACGGCAGACATCATTCACAGTAACCGGGACAACGTGCACGGATGGGTGTTTACCGGTCCGATCCCCTATTTAACCGCCCAGGCTGTCCTGCTTGAGCATGAGCATGCGACATATTGCCCGCCGACCGGCGGCAGCCTTTATAAAGCTATACTTCAGGCGGTATATACCCTGGGACGTCCGGTAGAAAGGCTCTCCATCGATATGCCGGATAACGATAGCTGGGGGATGAGGGACAGTTTAAGAGAGCTGGCCTTTTCAGAGGATCAGGTACATAAATATTTATTTTCCGTTGATTATAGCGTGGAAGAAATGGTGGAGCATCATGCAAGATTGTGGCAGGAGGGAGCAACCGAGGCTGCATTTACCTGCCTGTACGCCGTATATGAGGGTCTCGTCAAGCTAAAGGTTCCGGTATTCAAGATTGACGCCACCAAAATAGATTCCATGCAGGCCGTTCGGATGCTGGTAGAAAGAATCCGCAGCTCTGCCTTCAAGGACAGCCAGCTGGGCGTGCTGATGCTGGAGATGGACAGGCTGCATGAGGAGGTTCAGAAGACCACGGAGCGCTACCGGCTGCAGCATCTCGAGCTGAAGATCAAAAGCCTGCTCCTTGAGCATTGCGACCGGATCGACGGCTCCCTTCATCAGGACGGGTCGGGGCGTTACCTGATGTTTGGCTCAAGAGGCCAAATGCAGCGCAGCGTGGAGGAGCTTAATGCAACCATCACACAGCTTGAGCTGGATACAGGGCTGAAAGCCCTGGCCGGAATCGGCTTTGGCGAAACGGCTCTGGTAGCGGAGAATAATGCAAGAAAAGCGATTTTGTACGCGAAAGAGTCGAAATCCGGCGGTGTTGTGCTGTTCGAAGCAGACGGAACCATTATCGAGGCTTCCGCTGAGCAAGAACCCCTCGCATACCATTACCTCTCCCATGATACGGAATTGCTGAAGAAGCTGAACAGGGCCGGCGTGAGCATACGAACATATCAGAAAATCAAAGCCTATTTGCGCCGAATGGGGAGAGAGGAAGTAACTGCCGCAGAGCTGGCATCGGGCTTATCCATGACGACACGTCATGTACAGCGGATTCTGGGAAGCCTGACTGAATGCGGGGCTGCGAAAATAACGGGCAGCGAGCTGCATAGCCGCAGAGGCCGCCCAAGCAACCGGTACCGTTTGCTCTAATACTGGCAACTCGAATCAAGACATCTATGGAAATTACTTCTCTTTGGATGATTATCTCAAGCATTCGTTTTTGGTCCAACATACCTTGGAGATATCTTACTAGAGGAGTGATGTCTTATGGCACGTATACTCGCTAAAGCTGCCGTTCAGCCCCGCAGCAGATTCAATCTGGCAAATTCATTTATTATCCGGCGTTCCCCGGCAAGATCCCGTCTTGCAACGATCAGTATAAGGATACCGGTGAATTCTCAACCCAATCGGGTAGATTTGGTAGCGACTGTTGGTGTCCGGGGTGTCACCGGCATTGCACAAATTCTCTTTAGAGTCTTCCGCGATGGAAGAGAGATTTTCAACACGCAGCAAGGCATCGAATCTGCCGGTTCTGAACAAAATTATGCAGTTACGTTTCAGGCGGAAGATAGAAATGTACCTGCGGGTACCCATGTCTACACAGTTACCGCAGAAAACCGCACGGCAAATACAAGAGCCGACGTAGTTGGACCTATATCGTTTAGCGGTTTGGCTGTGAAAACGAGAAACTGATAGCATAGTTTGTCCTGAACTATTTTATTTGAACACTTATATCATTTCTTCCGTTAAGGAGGATTGATATAAGTGTTTTTTATTTTTTGTGTAATAAACGCTTACATAAGTATTGTGTTTTTGAAAGCATTGATTATATAATGTCATAAATTACGACATTATCTTTATGTGTTCGTTAATTACGAAAAAGAATTTATTCAGGGGTCCGGTCATCGCTGATTCAGGTCCATCAAGACAGGGAGGTAGAAGAGAGGTATGGTCAAAGCAGCTGGAGCAGAAGAGAATGCAGGATTGTTTAAATGGGTGGAGAAAGTGGGCAATAAGCTGCCCAATCCGTTTCTGCTGTTCATTTATCTGATCGCCATCTTAATGGTCAGTACGCTGGTCTTATCCTGGTTTAAAGCTTCGGCTTACAATCCCATTACCGGTGAGCAGGTTCATGTGAAAAATTTGCTGAGCCGGGAAGGCATTCAGTGGATGCTCCCCAATATCGTCCAGAATTTTGCGAGCTTCAAGCCGCTGGCATCCATTCTTGCACTGGTTATGGGCATCGGACTTGCGGAGAAGGTAGGCCTGCTTGAGGCCGTTATGAGAAAGATGGCGGTTCGTGTTAATGCGCGTTTTGCCAGCTATATCGTTATTTTCATTGCATTCATGAGCCATGTATCCTCTGATGCGGCGCTCGTTATTATGCCTCCGCTTGGAGCCTTGATGTTTCTGGCTGTAGGAAGACATCCGGTGGCGGGGCTTATCGCGGCGATTGCCGGTGTGGGCGCAGGTTTTACGGCGAACATCCTCATTGTGACGACGGATGTGCTTCTGTCCGGCATCAGTACAGAGGTGGCGGCTTCCATTGATCCGAATACAGGCGTTACGGTGCTCGATAACTGGTATTTTATGTCTGCTTCCGTTATTGTTCTGACCCTGATTGCCGGCTTTATGACAGACAAGTTTCTGGAGCCGCGGCTGGGACGTTATGAAGGAGAGCAGCCGTACAAGCTGGAGGCCCCTACACCGGAGGAGAACAAGGCGCTGCGCGCAGCAGGAATTGCCGCACTTATTTTTATCATGATTATGGCCCTGCTTGTGGTTCCCCCGAACGGTATTCTGCGCAACCCGGATACCGGAAGCGTGATGGGCTCACCCTTCCTGTCCGGTATTGTTCCGATTATTTTGCTGTTTTTCGTTACAGTGGCGATCACCTATGGCATAAAAATGAAAGTGATCCGCACCCAGAATGATATCCCCGGTTTGCTGATGGAACCGATCAAAACGATGGCCGGATTTATTGTCATGGTCTTTCCGCTGTCGCAGTTCGTCGCTTTTTTCAACTGGAGCAACATGGGGCAGTTTATCGCACTGACGATTACCGATTTGCTGGAGAAGACAGGCATAAACGGCATTCCGGTCATTATTGGCCTGGTATTCCTGTCTGCTTTGCTGACCATGTTCATTGCCAGCGGCTCAGCCATCTGGTCCATTCTGGCACCTGTCTTTATCCCGATGATGATGCTGCTTGGCTTCCATCCTGCATTTACGCAGATGATTTTCCGGGTATCGGATTCGGTCATCATTCCGCTCGCTCCCGTATCACCATTCGTTCCGCTGTTTGTCGGCTTTTTGCAGGAGTACAGGAAGGATGCCAGGCTGGGAACGTATTACTCGCTGATTTTGCCGTATTCGATTGCTTTTTTTGTTGCCTGGACGCTGATGGTCATTATATGGTACGTGTTTAACTTGCCGCTCGGCCCCGGAGCGCATCCGAGATTGTAGGCGGCGGTGACGCGGACATTTGCAAATCAGCACCTGTTCGACGCATTCATGTTTGGAGGAGAATACTGATGATAGATGTTATAGAGCTTCGCAGAGAACTGCATCAATATCCCGAGCTGGGATTCACGGAATTCAGAACTGCAGCCAAAGCCGTGCAATTGCTGAGCGGCTGGGGATACAAAGTCACGTATGGCCAGGATACGATGGATGGCGAATCACGCCGCGGCTTGCCTTCAGAGGAGGTGCTGGAGGAGGCTTACCAGCGTGCGCGGCGGGAAGGAGCAGCTCCGGCTGTCATTGAGCGCATGCGTGGCGGATTCACGGCCGTGGTCGCAGAGCTTGACGGCAGCAGCGATGGTCCGACGGTCGCCTTCCGCTTTGATATGGATGCCCTCCCCATTCCGGAGAGCGATAAAGCTGGGCATTTTCCCGCAGATCATCAATTCCGCTCCAGTCATCAGGGAATCATGCACGCCTGCGCACATGACGGGCATACCGCCATCGGCCTGGCCCTGGCAGAGCGGCTGCGCGACAGGCAGTTCGCCGGCAAGGTGCGGCTGCTGTTTCAGCCGGCCGAGGAAGGGGTCAGAGGGGCTTATGCCATGGTGCAAAAAGGTATGCTGGACAGTGTAGACCGCCTGTTCTGCATGCATCTGGGCACCGGAGTGCCGACAGGGCATATGAGGGGCGCAGCAAGGGGATTTCTGGCTACGACCAAGCTTGCTGCACATTTCAGCGGTGTGTCGGCCCATGCCGGCGCTTCCCCGGAGGAAGGGCGCAACGCGCTGCTGGGAGCGGCGACAGCTCTGCTGAATATTCATGCGCTACCCCGCTTCAGCACAGCCGATACCCGCATTAATGTCGGTATTCTGGAAGGGGGCAGCGGGGCGAACATTATTCCGGCCCATGCCCGTATGGTCATTGAAACACGGTCGGCGGACGAAGCTACGAACCGTGAGCTGGAACGGCGGGTACGCCAGATCATTGAGCACAGCGCAGCCATGCATGAATTGAACGCCAGCGTAGAGATCATCGGGGGTGCCATTCCCATCGCTTGCGATGCGGAGCTGGCTGAGCTGGCGGCCGGGGAAGCGGCGCAAATTCCGGGATTCACGCATGCCGAGCCATTTTCCGACGCATCGGCTCTCGGCAGCGAGGATGCCAGCTATATGATCCGGCGTGTGCAGGAACAGGGGGGCAAAGCGACGTACATGATTATCGGCACCGACCTGCCCGCACCGCATCATCATCCCGATTTTGATATCCATGAAGCTGTCTTGCCGCACGCGGTCACTTTGCTGGAACGCCTGGCGAGAAAACAACCAGGGGTTTGACTGTAACCCCAGTTGTGGACTGCCATAAAAATTCCCTTTAGGCTTATGCCGCCATGAGGTGACTTCTGAACTCATCAGGAGTCATCTTTTTTTATGTCCATTTAAACAAGAGACAACTCCAAAGTAATTATCAGCTATGTTTCTTTAGAGTGTCATCCTAACTGCGATACGCAAGCTTATTGATCGTCGGCACCGCATCAATCAGCTTGCGTGTATAAGGATGGAGCTCGGATGGAACAAGCCGGCGGCTGTCAGCCACGATATCTACAATCCGTCCTTCCTGCATGACGGCAATCCGTTCACAGACCTGCTGCACGACAGCCAAATCATGCGAAATAAAGATTGCACTGACCCCGGTTTCCCGGCGCAGGGTGGATAGCAGCTCCAGAATCTTCTGCTGACTGGATACATCCAGGGCTGAGGTCGGTTCATCCAACACAATTACCTCCGGGCGCATGCTGATCGCACGGGCAATCATCACCCGCTGCAGCTGACCGCCGCTAAGCTCATGCGGATACTTGGTAGCCATTGCAGGAGAGAGTCCCACACGCTCCAGCTGCGTGCCGATTTCCGCTGCCATGTGCCGCCTCGGCATAAGCTTATAGTTGAGCAGCGGCTCGCGCAGAAATTCGCCGATGCGCATGCGGGGATGGAACACGGAGCCCGGCTCCTGGAACACAAGCTGAATCTGCCTGTAATGCTGTCTCAGCGCTTCGCTGCGCAGGCTCGTTACATCCTGCTGCCGATACAGCATCCGGCCGGAGGTGACTGTCTCCAGGTGGGCGATGCAGCGTGCCAACGTGCTCTTGCCACTTCCGCTTTCGCCTACTATCCCCAGCCATTCTCCCGGCTGCAGTACCAGATTGACCGCCTGCAGTGCGGGGACATTTTTTCCACTGGGCAGTAGATAAGTCTTGGTCAATTGCTGCAGTTCAAGCACGTTTAATTTCCCCTTTCCCCACAGCCGGTATTTTCGGCAAAAGCCTCTCCGGCTTGTGCAATACATGTAATTCCGACACTTTTAGCTCAGGTACGGCGGCGAGCAATTCACGGGTGTATGGATCACGCGGCTCCTGAAGCACTTGAGCGGTATTTCCCCACTCCAGCAGAGCTCCCTCTTTCATAATGCCCACCTTATCTGCGATCGTGGCCGCAATCGCCATATGATGAGTGACCAGAATCATGCCCGTCTGCTGGTGGTCACGAAGTATCCTGAGCTGCTCCAGCACTTTGGCTTGTGCCAGCACATCCAGCGCGCTGGTCGGTTCATCCGCCAGCAGCAGCTTCGGCTGCAAGGTCATGGCCATAGTAATGGCCGTACGCTGCTTCATGCCTCCGCTGAGCTGATTCGGGTATGTCTTCATGACACGCTCCGGGTCCTTCAGCCCAATCTGTTGCAAATGTTGCAAAGCGAGCTGATAAGCCTCACGCCTCGATAGGCGTAAATGACTGCGAATGGCCTCGATATATTGACTTTCAATTCTGCGGATAGGATTCAAGTAGGCGCCGCTATCCTGAAATACCATCCCGATCTGCCGGCCACGGATGCTTTCCCAGCTACGTCTGCTCAGCCCGGTAAGCGAGAGGCCCTCCAGCGTAATATCTCCTGCTGTGATACGGCCACCAGCTCCCAGCAGGCCGATCACAGCCCGCAGCAGTGTAGATTTGCCGCTGCCGCTCTCGCCGACCAACGCAACAACCTCACCAGGCTTCACGGACAGACTCACGTCGTGCAAGGCAGGCTGCTCATTGGCAGAATAGCTGACACTCAGATGGTCCACTCGAAGCAGCGTATCCGCTGCCCCAGCCAGATCACGGATGCTGTCAGCGGAAGCTCTCATCATTGCTGCCACCGAATATTGCGATCCAGCAGATAGAAATCAATCGGATACATCGCAGCCCCTGTAACCGAGCTCTTGCTCACAATATTGATTGGCGTGTAGGTCACGAACAGGTAAGGCGCGTCATCCAGAATCATTTGCTGCGCCTTGGCGGCAATCTCGTGTCGCTTTTCAGTATCAAATTCCGAGGACAGGCTGTTGATTAATTCGTCCAGCTCAGGGTTGCTGTAGCCCCCGATATTCCACTCCGCGCCGGTCTTGAAGTAAAAGTCAAGAATATACTGCGGGTCTCCGGTAATGCCTGTATTGATGCTGGTCAGCGCCAGATCGAAGTTGCCGCTCTTCTGCGCATCCGTCAAATCCTCATAAGAGGTCAGCTCCAAACCAACACCAAGCTCCTTCAGCTGGGATTGCATCGCCTCCGCGACGATGGAATCGGACTCATAGGAGGCATTCAAAATCAGCCGGAGGGAGAGCTTTCGCCCATCCTTTTCCCGGATACCGTCACCATCGTGATCCTCATAGCCCGCTTGACTCAGCAGCTTTTTAGCCTGCTCGGGATCATAGGTATATCCTGTGATTTGGTCATATCCAAAAGGCAGCGCCGAAGTGAACGGTCCTTTGGCTGCTTGTCCCCCAACCAGTGTACCCGCATACATTTCCCGGTCAATGCCATAGGAGATCGCCTTGCGGACTGCGATATCGCTCAATGCCGGATTCTTGTAGTTGAACCAGACAAATTGGGTGCGCAGACCCGGAATCTCATCAATTCTGTAACGGGAGCTGTCCTGGAACAGAGGCAGCTGGCTGCGGCCTACATTGCTGGCTACATCAATCTCCCCGGATTGTAGAGCCATCGCTCTCGTATTATCGTCGGCTATGTATTTGAACGTAATGCTCTCCACCTCGGCCACACCGCCCCAATAGCCTTCATATCGCTTCGTCTCAATCTTCTGCTCCGGTGTATAGGAAGTAACCATATACGGACCAGTGGCAATAGGCTTTTGGGCAAAAGCAGACGTATCCGCAGTCGTGTCTACGATGACAAACAAAGGCTCGGCAATGTTACCCGGCAAGGAGGCGTACGGTTCACGGGTTCGGATCGTCAGGTTCTGGCCTTCGGCGCTCATCGAAGCGATCGGAACCGTGGACTTGCCTCGCGGGTTCAGGGACAGCGAGCGTTCAAATGACTTCTGTACTGCCTCTGCCGTCACCGGATGCCCATTGTGGAAGGTTACCCCTTCGCGGATATGGAATAGCCAGGTCTTATCATCCAATCGCTCCCAGCGATCTGCGAGCTTGGGAACCATCTGCATCTTCTCATCGAACTGGATGAGCGTTTCACCGATGGCCGCGCGTGTCAACGTCCAGCCGTTCCATTCCTCTGCCGGATCAAGATTTGTCCCTAACCAGAACAATGCCACATTCAGGTGCTTGCCCGCAGTTGCTTCATTTCCTGCCGCAGCAGAACCCGCAGCTCCAGCAGCTTGTGTACTCTCTGCACCGCCAGAGCCGGAATTGCCCGCTGTTCCACCACATGCAGACAGCAGCAGCACCATGAACACCCATACAGTTATACTTCCAAATCGATTCGTGTAATAAGCATTGTTCCGCCTATTCATTATATCTCCTCCCATTCTAGCGCTTATGTCTGGGATCAAGCACGTCACGCAGGCTGTCCCCCAGCAGATTAAAGATCATGACCGTGCAAAAAATAGCAAGACCCGGATAAATCAGCAGCCAGGGTGCGGTCTGCATATATCTTCGTCCTTCGTTCAACAGCGCTCCCCACTCCGGCTCTGGCGGCTGTGCGCCGAGTCCGAGAAAGGACAAACCCGAGATGGACAATAACATGCCGCCGATATCCATCATTGCCATAACGATTAGCGGCGGCAGCACATTGGGCAGGATATAGCGCGCCAGAATACGGACAGGGCGTGCCCCGCCGAGCGCAGCGGCAGTGATATATTCCTTTTGCTTATGCTGAATGACCAGACTGCGCACCATGCGGGCATATTTGGCCCACCACACGACGGAGAGTGCCACTACGGTGTGAATCAGACCGGGACCAAGCATGCCCGCAACCGCAATGGCAAAAATAATTCCCGGAAACGCCATCAGTGTGTCCGCGAGCCGCATAAACACGCTATCCACCCATTTGCCCGCATAACCTGCCAGTACGCCAATCGTCACGCCAATCGCAGCAACAACCACGACTAAAACGAAGGTCATGAGCAAGGAGGTCCTTGCTCCGTACAGCACCCGTGACAGCACACAGCGTCCCAGTTGATCCGTTCCCAAGGGGTACTGCCTGTCCGGCGGCTGCAGCACCTTCGTGAAGTCCGTTGCAAGGGGATCATGTGGAGCCAATAAAGGGGCGAATATCGCCAGCATCAGCCATAGTCCGGCCAGTCCAAACCAGATGGAGAATAGCCGCTGCTGTATCCATAACTGTGCCAGCTGTTGTATCAGCATTCTCATCTACACGTCCTCTCCAAGTCTAAGCCGCGGGTCCCGTATATGAGTCCAAACGTCCACGACCAAGTTAATAGATACATAGATGACGGCCATCCAGATGACATAACCCTGAATCAGCGGATAATCGCGTGCGATGATCGCCTCCAGCGCCAGCTGACCCACGCCCGGCCAGCCGAACACACTCTCTATGATCGCTGCGCCGCCAAGTAAAGCGCCTGCAGACATCCCAAGCAGCGTCATTAGCGGCAGCAGCGCATTCGGCAGAACATACCGCAGCATGACCGTGCCCTCCCGCACACCACGCGCCCTGGCCCCGATCACATAATCCTGGGACATTTCCTCCAGCAGCACCGTGCGAATCTGCCCGCTATACTGCGCAATCAACGGCACAGCCAGCGTGCAGGCCGGGAGGATCAGGCTGCGGACTCCTGACCGTCCCATGACCGGCAGCAGCTGCAGCCTGACTGCGAAGAGCAGCATTAGCAGCAGTCCCAGCCAGAAGCTCGGCATGGACAGCCCTGCAAAGGAAAACACACGGATGAAATAGTCCTTCGCACGATTCGGCTGCTTTGCAGCTGTCATTCCCAGCGGAAAGGAGATCAGCACCACCAGCAGCAGAGCGGCACCGGCAAGTTCCAGCGTAGCAGGCATTCTGGACAGCAGGACCTCTGTCACCGGATATCCGTATTTATAGGACATGCCAAAATCACCGGTCAGCGCATGCAGGACCCATGAGCCATACCGAACAAGGAAAGGCTCGTCCAGCCCCAGCTCCGTCCGCACCTGTGCGACCAGTTCCTCTGAGGGAGTAACTCCTGTAGACATCAGCATCAATCGTGCAGGGTCACCCGGCGACAGGTAGGTGAGCAGGAAGGTCAGGAACGAAATGCCCAGCAGCACGGCGGCCAGTTGGAGCAATCTTTGGACAATATATCGGCTCACGCCATTCGCCGTCCTTTCCTGAGGGTAGTAAATACTGCTGCATAACAGCATGTTGAAAATATACAAGCAAAAAGAGCGACTTCTCCCGCATAAAAACGGAAAAAAGTCGCTCCAAATAGACTGATTTTCAATGAAAATCGGACTCTTGTAACACCTTCCTATCTCCCGTAGGCATTGCCGTGTTGTTGAACGGGCAGGTCTCCTGGCTCCAGAATCATCATCCTTGCAGCGGCCTTCCCGGGTTATAACCCAGTGACACTTGCTGCGACTCCTCTGTTACAGTGGCGGGACCGCGCCGGTATTGCACCGGACTTCCCTTTTAAGCAGCCATCCTTGTAGAGGGGGTTCAAAAAGTCATCTTTTGATCACGAAGTAAGTCAGGAAGCGGACTCGACATCGAATCTTGAATTCAGCCGGGACTAAGCGGATGCTTCCGAAGTATGTTTCCTGCGGAAACATTTCAGGTGCTCACGTACCCAACGTACGCTCCGCTCCTCAGTCCCTAGCTTCATTCAACCTTCTCGGTGCTAAAAACCTGACTTTTTGAACACTCACTTGTAGATGGGGCACCCAGTTCCATATATGATTGTTGATAATAAATGAAGCCATGATCAGCATGCTTGCATTACATAACACTGCGCATCCTCTTGGCATGCTCCTTCAGTATAACGGGCGTGCATGGAATGGGCAAAGCTTTTCTGCTTCTTTCAGCCTTTTAACCCAAGCTTGACCGTTTCGGTAAATTGATGCAGTCTGCGCAGACCCTCGTCAATCTCTTCCATCGTCAAGTTCCCATAGCCGAGAACCAGCCTGCCTGGGTAGGCGCCTTTGATTTTTGCATAGTCTTCAAAGGTGCCGATCTGCACGCCGTACGATTCCAGCTGGCGCCAATCGGCATCCCCATATTCCCCGGGAGGAAATGCGAGCTGTACGTGCATACCAGCCTCATCCCCCAAAATCCGGACTTCATCCTTAAACAGTTGACGAACCTTCTTTTCCAGAAAAATACGTTTCTTTCTATAGAGTGCCTTCATTTTGTGGATATGCCTTTCGAAATGGCCGTCATTTATGAAGCGGGCCAGGGCTGACTGGGTAAAACCGGAGGAAGTCAAATTCATATCGCACTTCGTTTGCAGCACCTGATCCATGATGGCTGGCGGCACGATCAGAAAGCCGATCCGCAGCGCCGGTGACAAGGTTTTGCTGAACGTGCCGGCATAAATCACCCGCGAGGGGGCCAGCGTCTGCAGGGGCGGAACAGGGTTCCCCTGATAGCGAAATTCGCTGTCATAATCGTCTTCCACAATATAATGTCCCGTCCTTTCGGCGAGTTCTACAGCTTCTTGCCTGCGTTGCAGGGAAAGAACACTGCCTGTCGGGAATTGGTGGGAAGGTGTGATAATGATGAATCCCTGGGGGGCCGTAGGAGGGATATCATTTATCACCAGCCCTTCACGATCCACTGAAACGGGATGAATATCATAGTTTAACCGCCCAAAAATATCGCCGGTAAACCCAATCGTTGGATCTTCAATATAAACCGTTTGAAATTGACCGGAGAAAGAGGAGGCAAGCAGCAGTATGCTGTTCGAGGTGCCTGAAGTGATGAGGATATCATCCGGGCTGCAGCGGATACCCTTGGCACGGTACACATAACGTGTTATAGCTTCCCTCAACGCTTTATTGCCCCGGCAATCGCCATAATCAAAAATGTGGTCCATTTCATAGCTCATGATTTCCCGTACATATTTACTCCATAGCCTGCGCGGAAAATGCCGCAAATCAGGAGCGCCCGGATCAAAATCAATTTCATGGATGACAGGAGCTTGGATGGCGGCCGCAGCCGCTTCTTGCGCAGTCAGCCGGACAGGCTCGTTTTGCACATTTTCGGCGATATAAGTGCCTGAGCCGGTTTGCGTACTTAAATATCCCTCTGCGCTTAGCCGCTCATAAACTTCGATTACAATGTTCCGCGCTATGCCCAGCTCCTGAGCGGCTCTGCGTGTCGGAGGCAGCTGCAGTCCGGGGGCGAGTGAACCGTTTTCAATTTGATTCCGCAAGTAATCGTATAATTGCTTTGTTATGGAACCGGCACCAGGTGCCGGAGCAAATCCGAACAATGGCTATCCCTCCCGATTGGTTCCTAAAAATAAAACGGTTATTGGCTCTTATGATCTTTATTGTCTCTTATTATACTGAACGGGAATGGAAGAACAAAGGAGATGAAGAACATGTTAAAACGCCAATTGGGGAGATCGGAAATAGAGGTCAGCGCACTGGGATTGGGCTGCTGGGCTATAGGAGGTCCTTGGCATGATGGGAAAACCGGAGAGGCCTTCGGTTGGGGACAGGTAAATGATCAGGAATCCATTGCCGCGATTCACTGCGCGATGGACGCCGGCATTACATTTATCGATACCGCGGATAACTATGGGGCCGGCCATAGCGAGCGGGTGATCGGGCAGGCTTTGAAGGGGCGGAGGTCCCAGGTGGTGCTTGCCACCAAATTCGGTAATGTGACGAATGAACAGACAAAAGAGGCAACGGGACAGAAGGCAAGCCGCGCTTATATCAAGCAGGCATGTGAAGCTTCGCTCAGAAGATTGAATACCGATTATATTGATTTGTATCAATTTCATCTTAACGATTACCCCGAGGAGCTGGCACCGGAGGTTATGGAAGTGCTTGAAGAGCTTGCGGTCGAGGGGAAAATCCGCTATTTCGGCTGGTCTACCGATTACCCTGAGCGTGCCCGTATTTTTGCCGAAAATCCGCATTGCACCGCTATTCAACATGATATGAATCTGTTCAAGGATAATGCGGATATGATCCGTCTGTGTGAGGAGCAGCAGCTGGCCAGCATCAACAGGGGTCCGCTTGCGATGGGCCTGCTCACCGGCAAATACTCGGATGCCGTGACAGTAACCGATTCAAATGATATCCGTAGCAGAAGCGATTTGAGCTGGCTCACGTATTTCAAAAACGGCGTGCCTGCGCCAGACATGATCACACAATTGAACAATATCCGCGAAATATTAACTTCGGGCGGCCGTTCTTTGACGCAAGGGGCTCTGGCCTGGCTCTGGGGAAGAAGCGAGTCGACCATTCCTATTCCGGGGTTCCGCAATGTTACCCAGGTGATGGAAAATGTAAAGGCTGCAGAATTCGGGCCGCTGAGCAGAGAACAGATGGAGCAGATCGAACTGCTGCTTGCCCAGCAGGGTGACAAATCGGCAGCATCAAGCGGAGAGTAATCCGCCACAGTAAGATGGAGGGAGGCATTCAACATGGAAGTACGAGTGCTCGTTGCTGATGAAGGGCTTTTCAGAGATAGGACGCCCCTTAATATCAATCATGCAAATTAATGGATCATGTTATAATAGTTGAAAAAACAAGTGGGTGCGTGCAGTGGCATACAGTGATATCAAACAGAGATGGCGGGCGGAGAAGCTAGATCACCTGGGCTCGTCCATATTTGCGGAGATTGCCGGGTGGAAGGAGGAAGCACGGCGGGCGGGAAAGGACGTTATTGATCTAAGCATTGGCAGTCCGGACCGCGCACCGTCCCAAGAGGTTCGGAAAGTGCTGAGCCAGGCGGTTCTCGCGGAAGACAGCTACGCTTATCCGGGGACAAGCGGCAGTCTCGCATTCCGCCGGCAGGCAGCCGCCTGGATGGCGCACCGGTTTGGAGTAACTCTTGATCCGGAGGCGGAGGTACTGGCATTGATGGGCTCGCAGGACGGGCTGGCCCATCTTGCCCAGGCGGTCTGCAACCCGGGAGATACGGCCATCGTCCCTGATCCGGGCTACCCGATATATTTTGGCTCGCTCGCGATCGCGGGCGTAAAGCCATGGCTGCTGCCCTTGCGGCAGGAGAACAGCTTCTTGCCTGATTTGGACGAAATTCCGGATGAGGTATGGGCGGAGGCGGTGTTCATCCTGCTTAATTTCCCGGGCAATCCGATTGCTGTTCAGGAGGACTATGCCTTTTTTGAAAAGCTGGTTGCTTTGGCTAAAAAGTGGAATGTGCTTATAGTTCATGATCTGGCATATTCGGAAATGGGCTTTGATGACTATCGTCCGATCAGCATTTTGCAGATTCCCGGCGCGTTGGATACGGCAGTCGAGTTTCATTCCTTCTCCAAAAGCTTCAACATGGCAGGCTGCCGCATCGGTTTTCTAGCCGGTAACCGCGAGGCTGTTGCCGCATTGCGCGAGCTGAAAGGGAACATTGATTATGGTGTATTCCAGCCGGTGCAGACGGCGGCCATCGCTGCCCTTGAGCAGGCGATGCAGCGTCCTGCGGAAGACAGAGGCGTAGCGCCTTTGTATGAGCGGCGTCGCAACGTGTTGGTTGAGGCCCTCGCAGTCCAGGGCTGGGATATCCCGAAGCCAAAGGCGACCATGTTCCTTTGGGCTCCGCTTCCCGGCCGCTTTCGTACGGGACAGGAGCCGTGGGATTCCCGGCGTTTTGCACGGGAGCTGCTGCTGTCGACCGGGGTTGTTGTGGTTCCGGGCAGTGCATTTGGCGCTCAGGGAGAGGGTTTTGTTCGCATTGCTCTCGTACAGGAAGAAGAAATGCTGCTGGAAGCAGCACAACGCATCGGCGATTTCCTGAAGGAATAATGGCGATATTCAGCAGGAATACAGATGAAAAAAAGAGCAGGTCCAGCTGGATCTGCTCTTTTCCATAGGGGCGCTCAGGTAGTCAGCCTGGTATTTATATACTTATCTACGATTTTGGATAAGACCTCACGCTTCAGCGGCTTGCTTACATACTCATCCATGCCTGCGTCAAGGCATTTTTCGCGGTCGCCCTTCAGTGCATTGGCCGTTACGGCCACAATCAAAGGGCATTGGTCAGCCGGCAGGACACTTTTTAGCTCCTTCGCCGCTTCATAACCGTTCATGTGCGGCATATGAACATCCATGAAAATGATATCGTATCCTCCGGATGCGGCCGTCTTGACAACTTCCTCGCCATTTTCGGTCACCGTAACCGAATGTCCCATCGTTTCAAGCATTTTTCGCAAAACCAACTGGTTGATATAATTGTCCTCTGCAATCAGCATATTTAGCGAAGTTCCCGCCCTCCCAACACCCGACTCATCCTGGAGAACCGGTTTTCCTTTCTGCTGCAGACTTACCTCAAAAGTAAAAGTGGAACCGTTTTTGCCGTCACTTACAGCTCTTATGCTTCCGCCCATAAGATGGGCGAGCTTTTGGCTGATTGCAAGCCCCAGACCGGTGCCCTCATGATTCCTTTTCATAAAGTGGTCAATTTGGGAAAAGGGTTCAAAAATTTCCTCAAGTCGGTTCGGCGGAATACCGATTCCAGTATCCTTTACGGTAAATTCCAGGTGAGTCTGCTCATGATCCTTGCTGATCTTTCGGAGGCCCAGAGAGATTTCACCGCTTGGCGTAAATTTGATGGCATTGCCGACTAAGTTGATCAATATCTGTTTGATTCGATCAGCATCGCCATATACGTAATCAGGCACATCATGACTGATGGAGTAGGTCATGGACAGTCGCTTCTCATCCGCCCTTGGTGACAGGATGTCCAACGTTTCGGCTATACACTGGCGTACATCAAAGATCGTCTCCTGCAGATCGGCTCTTCCCGCTTCGATTTTGGAAAGATCAAGAATGTCGTTAATGATGGAAAGCAATGTGTTTCCGCTTCTGCGGATGATCTCCAAATATTCTTTTTGTTCGTCACTCAGCTCGGTCGTTTCCAGCAGAATATCGGTCATGCCGATCACACCGTTCATCGGTGTGCGGATTTCGTGGCTCATCATGGCCAGAAACTCACTTTTGGCTTTATTGGTGCTCTCCGCTATATTTTTCGCCAGCAGAAGCTCCTTTTGCTCGGTAATATCCTTGGCAATCAGGTAAAAACCGATATTCTTTTGATTGATATAAATAGGCGCAATACTGGACAGTACAGGAATTTTGCTGCCATTCTTGGTTACGATGGTGTCTATTTGCTGCTCTACCGTATCATCATGCAAGGCCTGAGAGAGAATTTTCCTGACATTTGCTTCGCCAATCAGCCTGGAGATCTCCATCCCGGCCAGTTCTTTCTCGATAGAATAGCCAGTAAGCTTGGAGGCCATTTTATTGCCGTTGATAATTCTACCCTCCAGATCGAAGGAAATGACCGCATCATGATTATACCTTTTCAGGGAGGTGTAGCGCTCCACGGTTTCCTGCAGCTTGATTTCCGAGTTCTTCTGTGCGGTTATATCAATGACTTGAGAAATATAATACAGAGGTGTTCCCTGTTCGTCATGGATCAGGCTTAAATTGACCAGGCACCACATAATATTGCCGCTCTTTTGAATATAACGTTGTTGAAATTCGATAGCATTCTCTTTAAGCAGAGGTTTGACGTCAGCCAGGGATTGAAAGGGCTCGTTCGGATGGGAGAGTTGACCGAACCTGAAGCTAAGAAGCTCATCCTCTGTGTACTGAAACATCCGGCTTACGGCGGGATTTACACTTTCGAACGCCCCATCCAGCGATATTTGAATGATCCCGAAAGAAGCATATCTGTAGACATATTCATAGAATGACTGTTTTGCGCTTCCAGCGATGTTCATATCGTCCGTTCCTCCGGTATATTTAAAAATTTTATGTAAACATCATACGATTATTTTTTGAAAAATACCATTTGAAATCAGCAATCACTTCACCTATAGCTTGATGCCAAGCGCTTCATATACCCGCGTGAGCGGGATGTAGTGCTGGTAACGGTCGACTACGGTAAGGTCTCCTTCTATGTAGTTCTCCGATATTCGTTTGGCAGCACTTATGGTATAGATTTCATAGGAATCATAGACCACAGATTGGGTCCGATCGTCCGCCTTGGGCATCTTAACCCGAATGCTCAACGAAAAATCCCTTGTATTAAAGCTATAGGTTTTGCCCTGCTTAATCTCTTCGGGTGCTTTTGAAGCGTCCGCGCCGTCAATCAGGAGAGCCTCAACCGTTTTGCCGGGAATTTGCGGGATGTTCAGCTTCAGGGTCCCGTCCTTGTATTTGATTCCATTGAAGAGGGCGGGGGCGATTTCCTTTTGCACTCCATAGGGCTCCCAGGCGTTTACGTCCGTCTCCAGTTCGGGAATTCGCCACGGTGTCTTGATCGCGAGGACAGTATTGGATTTAGCCCAAGACAAGGATGCTCCCATTCCTTCAAGCGTGGCCCGCAGTGGGACCATGGTCGCCGGCCGCCCGTCCTGGCCGTTTCTGATGACAGCAGGTGTACTCAGCGGTTTGGCGGTTCCTTTTACCGTTATGGCCTTTTCGTTGACCTTGAAGCGGATTTCGGCGGCTGTATCCTCATTCTGAATAATGACGCTTTTCGTGAGCGCATCCCATTTAACTTGCGCATTGAGATGCTTGCTGAAAAACTGGGAGGGCACATAAATGGCGCCCAACGTGTCATCCATAAAAGGGGCGTTGCCGCCAGCATCAACCTCAACGCCGTTTACGGTGAATGGATAGCTTTTGCCCGCCCATGCATGGCCTGTCAGCCAGAAGGGCAGCAGGACAGTCAAAAGTAAGGCTGAATACAGAAATTTTTTGCTCAACTTGTCTTCTCTTCCTTTCCAATGAATAGATTAACCACTTTTGTGACCTATGCACCACTAATTTTACTTGGTCTGGGCCCGAAATTAAAAGCATAAATTACCAAAGCTTACTCGGATTCTGGTAGAAATAGTGCTTTGGATTCACGGCAGGTTATCGGCTGAGAGAAAGACAAGTGAGAGGGGGGCGAGGGAATGACAGGAGAAATGAAAAAGGGGAGATCGGCCGGTTCGGCTGAAGCTCCCTTTAATCTGTTACTTTAATGACGCTCCTCTGGCTTTTACCACATCAGGAAGCGTTAATGTGTTGTTGGCGTTCATAAATGTTTTAATCTCATTGGCTGAATTTTGCTCTGTAAGCAGCTTTCCGAACGTCATGGCATATACCCACTTGGGCTGCTTTGCAAGCACCGCAGCACTCGGCAGCTCTCCGTTCTCCCCGATAGCGATCGGTTTTCCGCCGGACAGCGCGAGCAGGCCCTGGTAATAGGAGTCCCGGAAGTCGTTATCGTAAATATCGGCGGCGAGAATATCCACCTTGGAAAGTCCGGGGAATACTGCGGCGTATGGGGCCGAATTCTGATTCGGGGCATTCGCGTTCCACACCCAGATCAGATTGTTCAAATGATGGACATTGACGAATCGGTCATACATGATGTCCCAGAGCTGTTGGAAATTATCCTTCTTTCCCCACCAGAACCAGTCCCCGTTCATTTCATGATAGGGCCGCCACAGGACAGGGACATTGGCGTCACGCAGCTTTTCCAAATAGACGGCCACGTCATCCAGATCAGCGATTAGTTGACGATATTCCTGCGTTCCGGGAGTGACATACTTGTCAAACTGCGGCTGGGTGAGCTTAGCTTGCACATTCTTCCACGTTCGTGCTGTCCCCGGCAACGGCTGATGGAACGTCATGGTGACAATTCCACCCTTCCGGTTCCATTGAATAGCGGAGGAGATGACATTATTCCGCTGTTTGGCCGCTTCCTCCGCACTCTGGTTGGAGATTGCCCCCAGCTCATAGCCATGCAGTCCGGCATAGCTGCCGCTGATGGTTTTCAGTTTATTGCTCAGCTCGTCCGGGCTTTCCAAATAGTCATGCTGGCCGGTAATCAGCTGTTTGCCGGAAATGCTTGAAAGATAGGAAAGCAGGCTGCGGGCCTCCTGTGATGCATTGGCGTTTACAGGCAGGGCTGCTGCGTTGGCAGGTAATGAATGCTGTGATTCTGCAAATAAAAAAACAGATAGAAGGCATATCATTGCAGCTTTTAAAATCAGCCTGCTCTTTCGTCGCTTTTTCACAACCATCATCCTTTCTGCAAATATATGTGACTCATCTGATTTTTTAAAAGCTTGATGTCGAAATATGTATAATGCAGGATTAGTACTATATTATAACCTATGTAAGAAGCTTGCAACTTTTACAGAAAACAATGATTCTAATGAACTACCTACGTTTTAATGATATGTACAAAAAAACCGCCCACTGATGGTGGGCGGTTAGTCACAGATTAGCGGTTTTGCATCCATTCCGGCTTGGAGAAGCCCTGGAAGTCGCTGTCTATAACTTTTTCAAATTCAGGTGATTCCACTGCGGCCTTCAGCGCTTTGGCGAAATCCGCATTTTCATTGGCAGTGGAGACGACGACCTGGTTGCGGTAATTTTCAGGCACATTCTCCAACTGGAGAGCGCTGTTCAAGTCCATGCCTGCTGACAAGGCGAAGTTGCCGGGGACCACCGCGGCGTCAACGCTGTCCAGTGTTCTTGGCAGCTGAGCGGCCTCGACCGGCTCAAACTTCAGGTTTTTCGGATTGGATGTAATATCTTTTTCCGAAACGGTTGCCGGATCCAGATTGCCTACATCGATCAGTCCAGCAGCCTTGAGCAGCAGAAGGGCGCGCCCGAGGTTGGTTGGATCACTGGCAACGGTCACGGTGCTGCCGTCGGGAATTTCGTCAATCGATTTGAATTTGTTGGAATAGATGCCGACCGGAGCGGTTGGCACACTGATGAGTGCGCTCAGCTCAAGCTTGTTATCCTTTTTGAACTGCTCCAGGTACAGAATATGCTGGAACAGGTTGGCGTCAATGGAGCCATTGGCCAGACTTTTGTTTGGCTGCACATAGTCGTTGAACTCCACGACCTCAACGTTATAGCCTTCCTTTTCCATAATAGGCTTGATGGCCTTGGTGACCATATCGCTGTACGGGCCGACCGTTGCGCCGATTTTAATATCTTTTTTGGCCGGCTCGCTGCCGGAGGCGCTATTCCCGCTATCCGCCTGCTGCCCGCCGCACGCTGCAAGAACGCTTAACAATCCTGTAATAACAATTAGTGTAAGCCATTTTTTCATGTTCTATCTCTCCTGTTCATCAATTTTACGATGTGATGAGGCTGTGTTTATTTTTTGCTTACCTTCGCCGTAGCCCAGTCCCCGATCCATTGAATAATCTGGACAAGGACAATCAGTACGATCACGGTGGTGAACATCACGAAATTGTCGTACCGGTAATAGCCGTACTGTATGGCCAGATTCCCGATTCCGCCGCCGCCGACAATACCCGCCATCGCCGAGAAGCCGAGCAGGCTTATGGCTGTAATCGTCAGTCCAGCCGTAATGCCCGGCTTCGCTTCCGGCAGCAGCACCCCGCGGATGATCAGCCATGGGGAAGCGCCGGCGGCCACGGCCGATTCGATCACCCCTTTGTCGATTTCGCGCATGGAGGTCTCCACCAGCCGTGCGAAGAACGGGATGGCGGCCACGGCAAGCGGCACGATGGCGGAAGTCGGTCCGATCGTGCTTCCGACGATCTGCTGGGTCATCGGCAGCAGCAGAACAAGCAGGATGACAAATGGAATGGAGCGGATCAGATTGGAAATAAAACCGAGCAGCATATACAGAACCGGATTATTCCAGAACAGCCTGCGTCCGCTGACAAAGAGCAGCACACCCAGCGGGATGCCGATCAGGACGGCAATCAGCAGGGATGCGCCGACCATGTATAAAGTTTCATAGAAAGCCTTCCACATTTCCGGGAGCAGTTCAGCCCATCGTTCAGAGAACATTACGCAGCACCTCCACTCCTGCAGTTCTATCCGTCAGCATCGCAATGGCTTTCCGGATTTCCGTATCGGGTCCGGTCAGCTCCATGATGAAGAAGCCCATGGGCTTGTCCTGGATATATTCGATTTTGCCGTGCAGAATATTGCCCGTAACACCACAGGATTTCAGCACCTCGGACACGATGGCTTCCTCCGCTTTGGACTCCCGGAACAGGATATTGACAATAACGCCCCTGCTCCGCTCCAGCAGCCGTTCAGGAAGCTTGTACTGCAGCACCTTGTCGATAAAATCGCGGGTTAAAGGTTGCTGCGGAGCGGCAAATATGGAGTAGGTGTCACCTTCCTCAATAATTTTGCCGTTCTCCATGACGGCCACCCGGTTGCAAATCTCCTTCACGACTTCCATCTCATGTGTAATCAAGACAATGGTAAGGCTCAGCTTTTGGTTAATTTCCTTCAGCAGCTTCAGAATGGATTCGGTCGTCTTCGGATCCAGAGCTGAAGTTGCCTCATCGCAGAGCAGCACATCCGGATTATTGGACAAGGCCCGGGCGATGCCGACCCGCTGCTTCTGCCCGCCGCTGAGCTGGGAAGGGTAGTGGTCCGCTTTGTCCGCCAGACCAACCAGTTCAAGAAGCTCCTTAACACGCCCGGGTATCGCCTGCTCTTTCATGCCCGCAGCCTTCAGGTTGAAGGCAACATTCTCAGCAGCGGTTTTGCTGGACAGCAGATTGAAATGCTGAAAAATCATACCGATCTTCTGCCTGGCAATCCGCAGATTTTTCTTCGGCAGCTTCGTCAGGTCCGTTCCGTTGACAATCACCTGGCCGGAAGTTGGGCGCTCAAGCAGATTGATGCATCTTAGCAGCGAGCTCTTGCCAGCGCCGCTGTATCCGACAATGCCGTAAATATCACCTTTGTGGATATGTAAATTAACATGATCGACGGCATGGACGGTTTTGTTGCGAGTAACATATTGTTTATTCAAATCTATTAGTTTGATCATGGCATTCCCCCCTTGAAGACCAACTATTATGATAGGGATGTATGCGTTTGCGTGTCAATCGCTTTCAATCGTAAGCTGCATTATTATTCAATGCGATGGACATATAATTCATAAAAAGCGAACTATTGTTCCCGTTATAGTTCTGTTATATAATGTAGAACGGTTTGAAATTATAAACGGTTTTGCCCGTTGTGGGAAAGGATGCTGTACAACATGATGGGAAGAGCCCATTTAATCATCGGTACCGGAGTTTCGCTATCCGTGCTTGCGCTGAACGGATATGATATTACGTTTCCGGCGGCTGCCGTTGCTGCAGTCAGCGCACTGCTTCCGGATATCGATGAACCGAATTCGCTGCTGCTGACCAGAACGCTTTCCGGCCGGATGCTCCGGGTCGTTCAGCTGCTGATGGTCGCGGCCGCGGGCTGGGTGTTTTTTACGGAGGCTGCGCCTGCTCCATGGAATCTCATTCTGGCCATACTCATCGTGGCCGCCTCGTTTATGCCTTCGCGTATGATGCGCAAGGTGATTATCTTCGTCATCGGGGCTGGTGTTGCGTGGTATGGCACGACTTATGCGCCCTGGAACTATATCGCGGGATGTCTGCTGATGATCTGCACGATCGTGCCTCATCGTGGGTTGACACACACGGTCTATGCAATTGCGGCCTGGACGGGGCTCTTGTTTGGCACTACGCAGCAGTATGGAGCCAGCATCTGGCTTGCGGGGGGAATTGCTTATACCTTGCATTTGCTTCTGGATTCGCTGACGAACAACGGGATACGTCCGCTGCCGCCGCTGCCTTGGAAGCTGCGCTTCAAGCTGATGAGCACGGGGACGAGGAAAGGGGCAAGGGTGGAGATGGTGGGCATCGTTCTGACGCTCTTGCTGGCCATCTACGCTGTTGTTCAAGCGGCAATCTGACTGTATTCTTCAAATCGCTGGTGCCGCGTGTATGGAGAAAGAGCGAGTATCTGGTGGAAATCCGCCACGGATACTCGCTCTTTTTAAATCCGAAACCGTTCGTTCAGGAATTTTCGATAATCGTATTCAAGGTTGTGCGGTCAAGGTTTTTTACCAAAGTTATGATCAATTCCTTGGCTGCATCGTAATCATCCGTATGAATAATAGAAGAGGACGTGTGGATATAGCGCCCGCAAATGCCGATGACGGTGGACGGCACACCTTTTCCGCTGACATGCACTTGACCGGCATCTGTCCCTCCCGGAGAAATGAAATACTGGTACTTGATTTTGTGGGTATCTGCCGTATCTTTCACATATTCCAGCAGACCGCGGTGGGTGATCATCGTCGGATCGAATACGCGCAGCAGGGCGCCCTGACCGAGATGGCCGTACGCATTTTTATCACCGGTCATATCATTGGCTGCGCTGCAGTCAAGGGCGAAGAAAATATCCGGCTGGATCAGATTGGCTGCTGTTCGAGCCCCGCGCAGTCCTACTTCCTCCTGCACGGTTGCGCCTGTATAGAGGATATTGGGCAGCTTTTCTTTATGTACGGCTTCGAGCAGTTCTATGGAAAGACCAACGCCATAGCGGTTGTCCCAGGCTTTGGCCATGATTTTCTTCGGATTCGCGAGTGGTGTGAACTCACAGACAGGCACGATCTGCATGCCTGGCACAATGCCGAGCTTTTCCACATCAGCCCGGCTGTCAGCGCCGATATCCAGGTACATCGCTTTCATGTCTACCGGCTTGCTGCGTGCTGTGTCATCCAGCAGATGAGTTGGCGTTGAGCCGACGACCCCAATGACAGGCCCGCCAGGTGCAATCACCTGCAGCCGCTGCGACAGCACGGCCTGGCTCCACC
This sequence comes from Paenibacillus jiangxiensis, assembly GCF_046098255.1. Lineage (NCBI taxonomy): Bacteria > Bacillati > Bacillota > Bacilli > Caryophanales > Paenibacillaceae > Paenibacillus > Paenibacillus jiangxiensis. The sequence continues at coordinate 68,424 of NZ_JBJURI010000018.1, read as the reverse complement.
AGCCACCCACAGGCTGAAACCGGATCATGCCATTGTCGGTTATGCCATTCACGATAAATCCTACTTCATCAAAATGCCCTGCAACCATTACCTTTGGACCTTGCTCATTCCCGCGGACAACCCCGAACAAGCTTCCAAGATGATCCTGTACAAATTCTTCCGTATATGCGGACATCCGCTCCTTAACCCAGGCGCGGAGCGCCCGTTCATGGCCGGGCGCAGCCGGGAATTCGGTTAATGTTTTGAATAACTCCAACGTTTGCTGTTCCATGCTGTTTTTCACTCCTAATTAACCAGTGGTCGTATTGTTTTTTATTAGTATGCCTTTATTGTGCTGGAAAGTCCAACGTCTATTCCTTTTGCTGCCAGAAGGGCAAACGCCGGCGCCAGCGGCGTGCTTATCATTTTCCATTCATAAGGCTGGACAGGATCGCAAATAATGAATATGCATTACCGCTTAAGCGGAATCCTTGCAGGGGGTGTAGATGATGGCAGCCAATTCCGGATCGGCCGGCGCTGGTGCAAAGACGGGAGGCCTGCGGCAAAAGACTACCCCGTCCTTGAACATACAGGAACAGGAGTACCAAAAAATTGCCAAAAAGCATGAGCCTGCCCGCAAAATCGTCGGCAATTGTATTCGCGCCTTTGTTGTAGGCGGGCTGATATGTGTTTTGGGACAGCTGATCCTGAAAGGTTTTATGAACGGATTTCATATGACCGCCAAAGAGGCGGGAAATCCGACCGTAGCCGTGCTCATACTTATTTCTGTTATTTTAACCAGTATGGGCGTCTATGATAAGTTTGCGCAATGGGCAGGTGCGGGTACTGCGGTTCCGGTAACTGGCTTTGCAAACTCCATGTGCTCGGCGGCATTGGAGCACCGGTCCGAGGGGCTTGTGCTCGGCGTAGGCGCAAAAATGTTCAAGCTGGCTGGATCCGTTATCGTATTCGGGGCCGTGGCCGCTTTTATTGTGGGCATTATTTACGCGATTCTTGGTGTAGGAGGGAATCACCTATGAAGCGCCTGGGGGGACAATCGTGGAAGTTTGATTCCATGCCGCGCATCAAAGGCAGCGCAACGGTCGTTGGTCCCAAGGAGGGTGAAGGTCCTTTGGGCTCAGACTTCAGCTACGTTTACGATAACCTTGAGATTGACGAAAGCACATGGGAAAAGGGGGAGCGCCGTCTGCTGGAACGGGCTTCGTCACTGGCTCTGGTCAACTCCAATTTGACCAAGGAGGACATACAGTTTTTCATTGCCGGCGACCTTATGAACCAGATTATCAGCGCCTCGTTCGCCGCCCGCAAGCTTGCCATTCCCTACATGGGCGTGTTCGGTGCCTGTTCCACCTCTATGGAAAGTCTTGCTCTTGCTTCCATGATTGTGGATGCAGGGGGCGCAGACTATGCTCTTGCCGGAACGGTAAGCCATAACTGCACGGTGGAGAAGCAATTCCGGTACCCGACAGAATATGGAGGACAAAAGCCGCCCACAGCTCAATATACGGTAACAGGTTCGGGATGTGCCATTGTGGGTCACGCCGACCAAGGCGTGATCGTAGAAAGCGCAACGATTGGCAGGGTTGTGGATATGGGGCTGAAGGATCCCTTCAATATGGGCGGTGCGATGGCACCTGCCGCAGCGGATACGATCCTGTCGCATTTCAAGGATACGGGACGGGGACCTGAGGATTACGACTTGATCGTCACGGGTGACCTTGCTTCCGTCGGGCTGCCGATTCTGAAAGAACTGCTCAAGAAGCAGGGTGTTGACCCGGAGAAAACGGAAATGAACGACTGTGGACTGATGATCTACGACCGGGAGAAGCAGACGGAAATATTCGCGGGCGGCAGCGGCTGCGGATGCTCCGCGGTCGTCACTTACGGACATTTGCTTAAAAAGCTCGAAAAGCGGGAGCTTAACCGCATACTTGTCGTAGCAACGGGTGCGCTTTTGTCCCCTCTGTCCTATCAGCAGGGAAACAGCATCCCATGTATCGCGCATGCGGTTGCGCTTGAATCAGGAGGTTGAAATAAATGGAATACTTATGGGCTTTTCTGGTAGGCGGAGCGATCTGTTTGATAGGCCAAATTATGATGGACGGCTTCAAGATGACTCCTGCACATACGATGGCCACTCTTGTCGTGGTTGGGGCCATTGCTGATGCCGTGGGTATCTATGATCCTTTGATCAAATTTGCCGGCGCAGGCGCAACCGTCCCCATCACCAGCTTCGGCAACCAGCTTGTTCACGGCGCGCTGACAGAGCTGGAGCAGGAGGGCTGGATCGGTGTGATCACAGGTATTTTCAGTCTGACAAGTGCGGGAATTTCTTCGGCCATTATTTTCTCATTTCTGGCGGCACTGGTCGTACGCCCTAAAGGTTAATCAATGATTTGCCACCTAAGCACTCCATTCATACAAATGGGGTGTTTTGGTGCGCTTCAGCGCAGGTATTGGAGAAAGATGACGAAACTGCCAGCGAAGCAAAGTGTACTCTGCGACCTCCATCATGTACAATAATAGGAAACATGTTTGCTATTTTTTTAGGAGGTTTGTAATTTTATGCCGGTTCGCCAAGAATCCTTTGAGATTATTTCCTCGATTCGAGCCAACCTTGAATCCTGCATTCTGGGAAAATCCTTTGAAATACAGTTATTAATGACCGCTTTGCTCGCAGGGGGACATGTCCTGATCGAGGATGTGCCGGGCACAGGCAAGACGCAAATGATTAAAGCCCTGGCTAAATCCATGCGCGGAGATTACCGCCGCATTCAGTGCAATCCCGACATCCTGCCGAGCGATATTACCGGCGTATCGATTTTTCATCCGCGTGACGAGCGCTTTTATTTCAGACCGGGTCCGGTCATGACCAATATTTTGCTTGCGGACGAAATTAACCGCGCCACGACCAAAACGCAGTCCGCGCTGCTTGAAGTCATGGAGGAGCGAAATGTGACAGTGGATGGGGAAACGCACGAGCTGCCCGTTCCGTTCATGCTGTGCGCTACGCAGAACCCGATCGATTTTGAAGGCACTTATATGCTGCCCGAGGCCCAGCTTGACCGTTTTATGCTGAAAATCAGCCTTGGCTATCCCGATGCGGAGACGGAGAAAAATCTGCTGCTCAGACACCAGGAGGGTCAGCCTGTAGACCGTTTGCAGCCAGTTGCCCATATGAATCAGATCGCAGCGATTCAGAAAGAGATTCGCGGTGTACATATCAGCGACGTCGTAACCACCTATCTGCTTGATATTGTCCGCGCGACTCGTGAAAATTCCGCCGTGCTGCTTGGCGCCAGCCCCCGCGCTGCGCTTTCGTTTGTGATGGCTGTCAAAGCTTTTGCCTTTCTGCATGAGCGTGATTATGTGCTTCCGGATGACGTGAAGAGACTTGCTCCCTATGTGCTTGCTCACCGTCTGCTGCTTCGTCCCGAAGCGCGCATGGAAAATTCCAACGCTGCGGGGGTTGTACATGCCATACTGCGCCAGGTCAACGTTCCTGTTCAGCTGGAGCGGAGATAAGCGATGAGCTCCAATCGAATGATGCGAAAAAGGAGCGGAAGATCCGGCAGGATTTGGCTGTTTGCCGGGGTTTGGCTGGCGTGTCTGCTGTATGTGCTGTTTCAGGGGGGCAAAACCTCTTTTATGCTGCTCTCCATGGTAACGCTGCTGGGCATTTACCTGTGGATCGGGAGCATGAGCGGGGTTAGCCGTGCCAAAGGGGTAAGGTATTTATCCAGCGGGGCGGAATACAGTGAAACACTGCATGCGGGAGACCAGATTCATGTCAGACTGAATCTGTCCATCCCGGGATTTTTGCCGCTGCCTTATATCATTGTGAGAGAGGTGCTTAAGCGCCATACGGGTGAGTCCTGGTCTTTTGAAGAGAGTATTATCCCCAGTATAAAGGGAAACGGGCAGCTCTCCTTTCAGACAACACCGCTGGAAAGGGGACGTTATTTCTTTGCGGATACGGAGCTCATCACCGAAGACATTTTCGGTTTAATGGAAAACAAGGGGCTGGTGAAAGCTCCGGGGGAATTTCGCGTTCTGCCCCGTGTCGTATTTATCCCTTATTGGGAGCTGAATAACCGCAAAACAAGGCTGGCCGGCCCGGATTCCGTCCTTACACGGACGCGGCGGGAGACGACCCAGATTAACGGCGTGCGCGATTATGTATACGGCGACAGGTTATCCCGCATTCACTGGAATGCCACCGCCAAAACCGGGAGCTGGAAGTCCAAGGAATTCGAACATGAGACGGTTCCAAAGACGATGCTCGTACTGGATCATCTGTCTGCCCATTACAAATCCGGCGACCAATTCGAGCTGGCCGTTTCCACTACGGCATCCCTTCTGGAGTTCGGCGGAAGAGAGCGCATGGGAATTGGCCTGTGTACGGCCGGACGGAGAGGAATGGTGATTCAGCCGAGCGAAAATGCGATGGAGCGGCAAAAGATGCTGCATCATCTTGTTGATCTTGACCTTGATCCGTCTGGAGATATGATGGGCAGCCTGGAGGGTTCCATCCGTCAGTTTCCGCAGGGCTCCTTTTTTGTGCTGGTAAGCCCGCTGGCAGATGAAAGGGCATTGGAAATCTTCCGCTGGGCTGATGCAAAGGGCATGATTCCATGCCATGTTCATATCGGAGGATCCGGCCGAAAGGGAGAACAGGACCAATGGATGGAAGCTGTACGCAAGAGAGGAATTTATGCGTACAGTGTGTCTTCGCTGCAGGAGCTTCCGGCCGTGATGGGGGGAGGTATGTAAATGAAAAAATGGCTGAATTCCCTGATATCGTCCTGGTATCATGCCTTAACCTTATTATGGATTATTTTGATTGCCGTTCAATGGCTATCATTTACTTCAACCATCTGGTTTGTGGAAACGAATGCGCTCGTGCTTGCCACACTGGTTGCGCTGGCCGTGATCGATATTATGCTTCCGAACAGGCCGGGATGGAAGCTGGCCGCCAAGGCGGCGGCGGTGTTTATTATCCTGTTCAGAACACTCAGCTCTTATTCCGTTATCTCAAATTCGGGTTCACCCGGTAGCCGAATCGGGGAGTTTATCAACAATCTCACCCCTTACATCTGGTTTTCGCTGATCGCCTGGCTGATTCTGGAGCTGATTCCGCTCGTGGTGATCACCAGGCAGCGCATCCTCGTTTTTCTCGGCATCAACATTGTCGCCTTTGGCGTTCTGGATTCCTTCACTCCATCTATTCTGTGGCAGGAAGTGGCGTGGACCGTATTTGCCGGGATGGGCTGGCTTGTCTCCAAGCATTTTCAGAGCTTCAGCCTGCGTTATCCGCAGGGCTGGAAGCATCTGCGGCGCTCACCCTTCAAGATTGCGGCGAACATTGCCATCATCTTTTCACTCGTCATCGTTGCGGGTGTTAATATGCCTGAGGTTCCCCCAACCGTGACGGACCCCTATACGGCGTGGCGGAATTATAACGGTGTCGCAGCGGTTACGATGACCGGCGGAACCGGGGCGCTGAATCAGCAGATGAATACGGAATCCGGCTACAGCCGGCAGGATAACCGGCTCGGCGGTGGCTTTAATTTCGACTATTCGCCCGTTATGAACGTGATTACAAGCCAGCGCAGCTACTGGCGCGGAGAAACCCGCAGAATATACACAGGCACCGGGTGGGTGGAGAATGCGAACCGGAGAAGCGATTTTGAGACCGTGCAGGCAAATGAGGAGCTGAAAAATGAAGGTCATCCGGCGATCGAGACAGAGCAGGTCGTGCAGACTGTCAACATGGCCAGCGAGGAATCCTACCCGGTTCTGTTCGGCGCTTATTCTATTAACCGGGTTCAATCGATTGACGGCAGTACGAATACCGACTGGCTCAACTGGAAACCGGAGCAGTCGGAAATGCACTGGAATTCAACGCGGAGAGGCAATCCTTTTCCACGGACCTATACCATCATCTCGGAGGTGCCGATTGTTCCTGAGGGCGAGCTCCGCAGGCAAACATTCGATGATTTATACTCAGGCCGCCAAAGCCAAATCGAAGAATATTTGCAGATGCCGGATGATTTTCCCGAGCGGGTGACCGAACTGGCGCGGCAAATCACGGCAACTGCGGATACGCCATATGAAAAGGTAGGCCTGCTGCAGCAATATTTGCAGCAAAACTACACCTACACGAACAACCCGGATATATCCCGGGCCCAGAGCGACGATTTCGTGGAAAGCTTCCTGTTTGATATCCGGGAAGGCTACTGTGACTACTATTCTACCTCGCTCGTCATGATGGCCCGTTCCTTGGGCATCCCTGCACGATGGGTCAAAGGCTACGCGCCCGGACAGCAGGTCTTTCTTGACGATGCCCAGGAGGTGGCGAATGGTGAAAATATGACGGCTTATGCGGTGTCCAATGCGGATGCCCATTCCTGGGCCGAGGTTTATTTCGGCGATTACGGCTGGATTCCGGTTGAAGCGACTCCGGGATTTGATATGCCGCTGCTGACTCAGCAGGAGGAAGCCGAGCCTGTAACTGCGCCCGAGGTTGAGGAAGAGCAGCCTCAGCAGGAGGAGCAGGAGATCAGCCCCGCAGCTCCAAAAGGCGAGCTGACCATCAACGCAGGCATTGTGTGGGCTGCAGCCGCGGTATTAATGCTGTGGGCGGGGTATATTATATGGAGAAACCGCATCAAACTGCACTTTTATATCCTTAACCTCCGCGCAGGCAGGCCGCTCTCGCCAGGTGAGAAGGTTGTTGTCGAAACTGAGCGCTGGCTTCGTTACCTGCAGCGAAAAGGCTGGAACCGGGGAGGCAGCGAAACGCTCCGTGAATCAGTAACGCGGTGGGAGCGGGAGACACCCGAGCTTTCGCCGGTGCTGGGACGGCTGCTGCAGGTGTTTGAGAAAGCAAGGTACAGCCCTTCGGCTGTTACAGAGGAAGACTGGCTTGCAGTGAGAACGCATGCGGCAGAGCTGCGCGCGGTCATGAAATCAATGCAAGCCCGTGTACAGGCCGAATCAGGTTAGTTTGAATGCCGTTCGCGAGGCTGGCGGACGGCTTTTTTACTAACTTCCAAGATTATGTTATAGTTTGCTGTATGAAATAGAGGTGAACGAGTTTGTTTGAATTGTTTATGCCCAGGCTGCGGGTGAATACTGTGTTTGATATTGACCTCGATGACCTGTATGCCAAGGGGTACAGGGGCATAATTACCGACCTGGACAATACGCTTGTCGGGGCGAAGGAGCCCAATGCGACGCCCGAGCTTGTCGTATGGTTTGAAAAGGTAAAGAAAGCCGGTTTCAAGCTTGTGATCGTGTCGAATAACAATATGGACAGGGTCTCTCTGTTTGCGACACCGCTTGACATCGAGTTTATTTATGCTGCCCGCAAGCCGTCCAATGCGCCTTTCCGTAAAGCGATGAGCATGATAGGGCTGACCCCGGAGCAGACGATCGTTGTAGGGGATCAAATGATGACGGATGTGTTCGGAGGCAACCGTCTCGGGTTGCACACCGTGCTTGTGCTCCCGATTTCCCTGCACGATGAAGGCTGGACAACCCGCATCAACCGGCGGCTGGAGCGGATCGCCCTGTCGCAGCTTCGCAGAAAAGGCATTTGGAATGAGGAGGAAAAGAAGAAATGACTGAAACGCCTGACGGGCTTCAAGCCGTCAAATGCAGCGGCTGCGGCATACGGCTGCAGACTGCCCAACCTGAACAGCCGGGCTATGTTCCCGAGAAAGCGCTCGATAAAGAGCCGGTCATATGCCAGCGCTGCTTCCGTATTAAAAATTACAACGAATCGTCTTCCGTAACGGTCGATCAGGACGAATTCCTCGCTCTGCTCACACGTATCGGCGACAAAGACGCGCTCGTTATTCATATTGTCGATCTCTTCGACTTTGAAGGAAGCCTGATCTCGGGCCTTCAGCGTTTTGTGGGCAGCAATCCCGTTCTGCTCGCAGTCAACAAGACCGATCTTCTGCCGAAGGTCACGAACTGGAACAAAATCCGCAATTGGGTGCAGAAGCAGGCGAAGGAGCAGGGGCTGCGCACCACCGATATCGTACTGTGCAGCGCCAAGAAGAACCAGGGCTTTGACCGTCTGCTGGAAGCTGTGGCCGAGCAGCGCGGCAATCGCGACGTTTATGTTGTCGGCGCAACGAATGTTGGTAAATCCACGCTTATTAACCGCTTAATCCGCGATTACAGCGATCTGGAGCAGGAGCTGACGACATCGCGTTATCCGGGAACAACGCTGGATATGGTCAACATTCCGCTGGATGACGGGCATTTCATTATTGATACTCCGGGTATCGTGTATCCTTGGCGCTTCAGTGAAATCGTTTCGCGGAAGGACCTGGCCGCTGTAATGCCTGACAAGCCGCTGAAACCTGCCGTATATCAGCTGGATTCCGGGCAGACGCTGTTCCTTGGCGGCATGGCGCGCTTTGATTTTATTGAAGGTGCCCATCAATCCTTTACCTGCTACATCAGCGGCGGATTGAAGATTCACCGTACCAAGCTGGAGAAGGCTGACGATTTATACGCGAATCATGCGGGCGAGCTTCTTTCCCCTCCATCCAAAGAGGATGCGGAAGCAATGCCGGAGTGGACGAGACATGAATTCCGGATTCCCAAGGGATCCGAATCGGATATTTATATATCCGGCCTGGGATGGATCAAGGTGAACGGAAACAGCGGAGCACTGGTCGCCGTGCACGCGCCGCGCGGTATCCGCGTATTGGTGCGCCCATCATTGATCTAGCCTGGCTGAAGAGCTGCATGGCGGTATGGGACGGCAGTTCCTGCCGCCGTTCATACTTTTGGCATGAAGGGAAGCGTAATAGCCATGATGGGGAATGCAAACCATATAAATGACAAAAAACCTGTGCTGCTGGGCGTTATCGGTGATCCGATTGCGCATTCCAAATCTCCGGTCATGATGGCGGCCGCTTTTCGCGCGGCAGGCATTGAAGGGGAATACAGACGCCTGCACGTAAAATCCTACCAGTTGGAGCAGACGCTGCAGAACATCCGCGAGCAGGGCTTTCTGGGCATCAATGTGACGATCCCGCACAAGGTTGCAGTGATGGACTATCTGGACGAACTCGATGAGGCAGCGAAGAAAATCGGGGCCGTCAATACGGTTGTGCATGCAAACGGCAAACTGAAGGGATATAATACAGACGGAGCCGGTTATGTCCGATCCCTTAAGGAAGAAGCTGTTCCTGATCTGGCGGGTAAAACGGTGATGCTGCTTGGAGCCGGGGGCGCGAGCAGAGGAATTGTATATGCATTGCTGCAGGAGCGGCCTGAGCGGGTGATTATTGTCAACCGGACGAAAGACAAGGCACAACAGCTTGCCGATGAATTTAACGCAGAGATACCAGTGGAAGGATACTCCATGGAGCAGTCGCACAGCTATCTTCCCTGCGTGGATATTTTGATCAATACCACCTCAGTCGGTATGCATCCGCAGACGGAAGATATGCCTCTGCCGGTGGAGTTTATCCCGGAAGGGATCGTGGTCAGCGACCTGATCTACAATCCGCTGGAAACCCGGCTGCTTCGTGAAAGCAGACTGCAGCGGGGATGCAAGGTGCACGGCGGCCTCGGAATGTTCGTATACCAGGGTGCGATCGCTTTCGAGCACTGGCTCGGATTCCGGCCGGACGTGCAGGTCATGCGGCAGGCTGTGCTGGATAGCCTGGCCTAAGCTGTAAGTCTTGGTTGATTAACCAACTAACTGAATTTGCTAATTGAGAGAGGCGTGAGCCCGGTACGGCATTGATCCGTTACCGGCCGGCCATGAAGGAGTATATAATAACATGTTAACAGGCAAGCAGAAGCGTTACTTGCGCTCGCTGGCGCATCATCTTGATCCCTTGTTCCAGGTAGGGAAGAACGGAACGAATGATCATCTCATCCGTCATATTAATGATGCGATCGAGAAGCGCGAGCTGATGAAGGTGTCCATTTTGAACAACAATCTGGACGACAAACATGAAATTGCCGAGGAATTGGCCGGCAAGACCGGCTCTGAGCTGGTGCAGGTGATCGGCAGCACGATTATCCTTTACAAGGAATCCCGCGATAATAAGCAAATCGAGCTTCCATAATGACGTATCCGGGATAAAGGTGGAGCTATGAGAATCGGAATTATGGGCGGAACGTTTGATCCTATCCATATCGGCCATATGCTTGCAGCCGAAGCGGCCTATGATACTTACCGGCTGGACAGGGTATGGTTCATGCCTTCCCACATCCCTCCGCATAAGCAAGGGGCCGGCGCTGCTGGCGAAGAGCGACTGCAGATGGTGAAGGAAGCCGTGCAGGGCCACCCTGCATTTGAGGCCATTGATCATGAAATCCGCAGGGGCGGCGTGTCCTACACGTTCCAGACGATCAGGGAGCTGCAGGAGCTGCACCCCGGGGTAGAGCTCTTTTTCATTATCGGCGCGGATATGGTCAATTATCTTCCCCATTGGGAGCATATCGAGGAACTGGCTCAAAGGCTCGTATTTATCGGCGTGAGAAGGCCGGGCTATGAGCTTGAGCTTGATGAGCTGCCCGCTTTTCTGCATGACAGGGTGAAGCTGGCCGATATGCCGGTCGTGGATATTTCCTCGACAGACATCAGGGAGCGCATCGCTGCGGGGCATTCTGTCCGTTACATGGTGCCTGATCGGGTGTATGAATTTATTACAAGGGGAAGCATGTATGAAATATAGCCGTGAGCAGCTGATAGAGATCGTATCCGGCCAGATGCCGGAAAAACGCTGGAAGCATACACTCGGCGTTATGCAAACCGCCTCAGAGCTGGCGAAAAAGTATGGGGCAGATCCCGTCAAGGCGGATTTGGCCGCTATTTTGCATGATGTGGCCAAGTATTGGCCTGTGGAACAGATGAAGGCAGTCATTGAGGAAAGCAGCGAGAGCAGCAAAGAGCTGCTGCAGCATGATAAGCAGCTTTGGCACTCGGAAGCAGGCTTTATCGTTGCCCGCAAAGACTATGGAGTCGAGGATGACGAGGTGCTGAATGCGATCCGCTGGCATACTTCGGGCAGAGAAAATATGAGCCTGCTGGATAAAGTGGTGTGTCTTGCTGATTACATTGAACCAGGAAGAGATTTTCCCGGTGTGAATAAGATCCGCGAACTGGCCCAACATAGCCTTGAGGAGGCGCTGGTGGCCGGTTTTGATTCAACGATTTCCCTGCTGCTCACGCAGCGGAAAGTGATTTACCCATTAACGGTATTATCGCGCAATTATCTTGTGCAGCAATTAAAAATTCAATCTCACGGAGGTTTGTGAATGACAATAAAACCAGATGAACTTTTACAGCTTGCGGTTACCGCCGCCGATGACAAAAAAGCGATGAACATTGTGGCGCTTGACCTGCGCGGAATTTCCCTTGTGGCCGACTATTTCATGATTTGCCACGGGAACTCGGACACCCAGGTGCAGGCGATCGTCACCGCGATCCGCAAAGAGGTTATGGAGAAGGGCGGAATCGTAAAAGGTATTGAAGGGATGGATTCGGCACGCTGGGTGCTGATGGATCTCGGAGATGTCATTGTGCATGTGTTCCACCGCGATGAGCGTGAGTATTACAATATCGAAAGGCTTTGGTCTGATGCCAAGGTCGTGGAGACAGTATGAATTTGATCGCTGGAACAATGGTTAACATTATGGTGGACCGCGAGGTGTCACCGTACGGTTATTTTCTCAGTTATGGCGATCAGGACGTGCTGCTGCATTATACCGAACTGACGCGAAAAATCGAGGTAGGCGAGCGGCTGGACGTCTTTATCTTTTATGATACAGAGGATCGGATTGCCGCGACAATGAAGACACCTTATCTGACGCTGGGTGAAATGGCCAGGCTGGAGGTGGCGGATGTTCATCCCCGGCTTGGCTGTTTTCTCGAAATGGGGCTCGGACGTCAGCTGCTGCTGCCCATCCGGGAGCTGCCGGAAAACAAGGATTTGCATCCCAGGGTTGGCGACCATGTTTTTGCCATTATGGAGCATGACAAGCAGGGGAGACTGCGCGCCAAGCTGGCGGGAGAGCAGGAGCTGTCTCCCCTGACCTTTCACGCGCCGCAGTCTTGGGTCAATACATGGGTTGAGGCGACGGTGTACAAGCCTTTGCAAATGGGCACCTTTGTGCTGGTAGACGGGGGTGTGCTCGGGTTTGGCGCGATTGGCATGATTCATGCCTCGGAGCGCAGCCGCATGCTGCGCCTGGGAGAGACGGTCAAGGTGAGAGTTACGCATGTCCGGGAAGATGGACGCGTCAATCTGGCCATGGCTGCGCGCAAGGAAGTGGGGCGTATGGAAGATTCTGAACGCCTGCTTGAATTCCTGAAGGAGCGGCCGGGTGGCGGCATGCCATACTCCGACCAGACGCCCCCGGATATTATCAAACAGCGCTTCGGAATCAGCAAATCCGCGTTCAAACGGGCTCTCGGCAAGCTGATGAAGGACGGTCTGATTGTGCAGAAGGAGAACTGGACCTATTTGGCCGAGCAGATGCCGAAGGAGCAGAATAACCAAGATCCTCAGAAGTAGCTCTGTGCAGGAAATGGAAAGTGCGGTGTTAACATGTCTTCTTACCGGAAGTTTGCTTATGTATACGATGAATTGATGGAGGATATGCCCTATCCGGAGTGGCTGCGTTTTGCCAGGAAGGCATGGGAAAAGCACGGCATGCCACACAGCGTGGCTGAGCTCGGCTGCGGTACGGGCGCAATCACGATCCCGCTTGTCAATTCGGGGTTCGAAGTGACCGGCATTGATCTCTCCTCCGATATGCTGGCTGTCGCCCGCAGCAAGATGGAAGCGACTTCCCAGGGCAGGCGGTTGTTCCGGGAAGGAAGCGTCCGCTGGCTGCAGCAGGATATGCGGGACTGGAGGCTGCCGGAGCCGGTGGACACGGTCATTTCCTTTTGTGATTGTGTGAATTATTTGCTGGAGGAAGAGGACATCACCCGTGTGTTCCGCAGAACCTATGAAGGCTTGAAGCCTGGCGGGACTTTTCTGTTTGATGTGCATCACCCGAATACGTTCAGGCGTTATGATGAAGAACAGCCGTTTGTGCTGGATGAGCGTTCCATCTCTTACATCTGGACATGCGAGCTGGATGTGCAGCGCAGTGAAATCGAGCACCGGCTCAGCATTTTCGCACGCGCGGAGGCGGAAGGGCGCAATCTGTACGAGCGCTTCGAGGAAGTGCATGTGCAGCGGGCTTATGATCCCGAATGGATGAGAACGGAGCTGGTTAAAGCAGGCTTTCGCGAGGTCCGGGTCTATGCCGATTTCGAATGGGTGGATGCGGGGGATGACGCCTCAAGGCTGTTCTACGTTGCAGTAAAATAAGTGGATATCAGAGGTGCCTTATGACGTGGGCACCTCTTTTTTACGTTCTGAGACGCTCCGAGAACGAAGCATTCCTACAATCGCTCTTGTCCCCAAATTTCCTAATTATGATTTATCGGTAGAAATTCGGGGACAAATGCGACCGCTCCGCTTTATCCGGAATTGCTTCGTTCTCTCCGCTGCTGCGTGCGTATTCATACCATCAACAAAGTGCAAACAAAGTACAAGGCCCATAGGTTCCCCTTGTTTGTGCGCGTAAAAAGAAAAGAGGGCATATTCCCCGTAAAGGGGGGACAAGTAAAGACGCCGCTCAAGCACAGAGACGGCGTCTTTGGTTATAAAGCTCTTTACCAGCCTACCCGGATCAGCAGTCCCTTCGGATCGCCGACCTCCAGGTAAGAGGCTTGTCCGTTGTAGTCATCATAGGCAAAGCCGTAGGCCAGGCGGTCTATGCTGTGATCATGCCAGAATTTGGCGTAAAAGTTGGCTGGAGCAGCTTGATAATAGGCCGAAACATTATTCCAATTCGCCGGATTTTCATAGACGTGGCGGTTAATGGCTGAGCATTTGGCGGAATCCTCCTGCAGTGCACCGTTGCAAAGCAGAATTTCCTGGGTGTTGTAGCCGGAATAACCGGCAAAATAGCTGGCATTGGCGCCCCCGGAGGCGAACGAACCGTGAATCGGCGCTACAATGCGGTAAGGAGCCTGCACATCGGCCAACGCTTTAAAAGGTTGCGGCACCTCATTCCGGTATTTCTGGAACAGTCCCGCCCGCGTTTCGGATTCCAGCTCGCCCACGGTCCGGTCATAGTTGCCGGCGCGGTTGACCAGCCTGTGCTGGATCGGGAAGCCGAAGCCGTCCACACGTGTCGTATTGCCATGATAGCCTGCATCATCTACCGTGAACTCAATGAAATCAAAATAAATGTCCCGGTTGGGGTCGGTCGGGTTATTGATGTCCGGGCCCGCAAAGCCGGTGTCATAGGTTTTAATGTAGCACGGAGACCCGACGCAGATGAACATGCGGCCTGACGTAATTTTCGGCAAATTTACATAAGAGTTGGAGAGAGTATGATAAATATTCGCATAATTATTTCCTTTTTTGCTCAGATGTCCTGGGGCGTCATTTAATGCTGTGGAAATCGGCTGCAGCTGGCCCGAGGCATCCAGATAGCTCCAGCGCCCGTTTTCCGGGTTGATGCCGAGAACACCCCAATAGATTTGCTGATCGCTGTATGCGCCATTGGTTCCGTTCAGCAAGCGGAAGGTTAGCTTCCCATTGCCGGTCGGGCCGGGGATGGACGATGCTGCAATGTCATAAATGGATGTGCCGCCGGATGGATTGTCCGGTTCTGTAGTCCCGCCTGAGGGGACCGTATAGGTGAAGGATGAGGTATCATATGCTGGAGTTCCGTTGTTATAGGTGAAAAAATAAGTGATTACACTGCCCGCGGCTACATTGTTAATCGATTGGACATACCTTGTGGTGCTGCTGTCATAGCTCATTCTCAAATTTTGCTGCTCGCCTGAATTGACCTTGTAATGAACATCCACCCATGTTGTATTCACATTGGAATCGAACCAGATGGTTGCCGTCGTACCCGAAACAGACACTCCCTGGGTGTAATCGGCAGCATAGGCGCGATCACCTGGTGAATAAGAAATAAAACTAAGCAACAGCACAACAGCAGTGAAAGCGATGCAGTTCCATACTTTACGCATTGGCCAATCCTCCTCATACTCTGATTTTCAAAGCTTGAGTCTGCACTGGTTGCACTACATCCATATGTCGACATTCCTGTTTGTCAATTCGCTGCTGTAGCACGATTATTTCAAAAAATGGAAGCGGTTTCAACATAAAAATGCACCCTTCTTCAAAAATAAACCTCTGTGCCTAAGCCATTAGTCTCTGTCTGTCGAATATTGCCCGATAAACCAGGATATAATGGCCTGTGAGAGCCGGCATTGACATATCGAGTTGTATTTCATATAATGGTGGCAATATTTGCGTTAAAAATCACTGATGAGGAACAGTAATTTTGTCTTGGTCATTTTAGAGAGCCGGCGGTTGGTGCAAGCCGGTTGACGAGCGGAATGAACTCGCCTCGGAGATATGCGGTCAACGCGGGACAGAAGGCTGCAGCCTCTCTGTACATAAGCAAGTAAGCCGCATCGGATCACCCCCGTTACAGGGTGCTTAAGGGAGTAGCGGTGAAGAACGCCAGCTACTAACTAGGGTGGTACCACGGGAAACAACCTCTCGTCCCTAGCGCAGACACGCTACGGGATGCGGAGGTTTTTTTTGTTGCAGACCGTATGAGGAGGAAATCAGTATGAGTGAAACGACACAGCCGAAGCACGGCTATCAGCCGCAAAACATTGAACCGAAATGGCAGAAGCATTGGGAAGAGAATAAAACATTCCGCACCGGAGAGGATCCGGACAAACCGAAGTTTTTCGCAATGGATATGTTTCCTTATCCGTCCGGGGCAGGACTGCATGTCGGTCATCCGGAGGGTTACACGGCAACGGACATCGTGTCCCGCTATAAAAGAATGAGAGGTTACAATGTCCTGCATCCGATGGGCTGGGATGCCTTCGGCCTGCCGGCCGAGCAGCACGCGCTCGATACAGGTGAGCATCCGCGCGATATTACATTCAAGAATATCGACAATTTCCGCCGCCAGATTAAATCGCTTGGCTTCTCGTATGACTGGGACCGCGAATTCAGCACCACCGATCCTGATTATTACAAATGGACGCAGTGGATTTTCATTCAGCTCTACAAGCGCGGCCTTGCTTACGTGGCTGAGGTGCCTGTGAACTGGTGCCCGGCTCTGGGCACGGTGCTGGCGAATGAAGAGGTCATCGACGGCAAGAGCGAGCGGGGCGGTCATCCCGTCATCCGCAAGCCGATGCGTCAATGGATGCTGAAAATTACGGAGTATGCCGAGCGTCTGCTGGAGGACCTGGAGGAGCTGGACTGGTCAGAAAGTATTAAGGATATGCAGCGCAACTGGATCGGAAAATCCACGGGTGCCGAAGTGCATTTCGAGATTGAAGGCCATGACCAGAGCTTGACGGTGTTTACGACCCGTCCGGACACGCTTTTTGGCGCAAGCTACTGTGTGCTGGCTCCGGAGCAGGAGCTAGTGGATGTCATCACAACAGCCGAGCAGAAGGACGCCGTGAAGCAGTATCAGGAGCAGGCTGCACGCAAGAGTGATCTTGAGCGTACGGATCTGGCTAAGGATAAAACAGGCGTATTCACAGGGGCTTACGCCATTAATCCGGTTAACGGGGCCAAGCTGCCGATCTGGATTGCCGATTACGTGCTGGCGGGCTATGGTACAGGGGCCATTATGGCGGTGCCTGGACATGATACCCGTGACTGGGAGTTTGCCAAGCAGTTCGGCCTGAACATTATTGAAGTGGTAGCAGGCGGGGATGTAACGAAGGAAGCTTACACCGAAGACGGTCCGCACGTGAACTCCGACTTCCTCGATGGACTTCACAACGAAGAAGCGATCGCCAAAATGATCGCCTGGCTGGAGGAGCAGGAGAAAGGACAAGGAAAGGTGACCTACCGTCTGCGGGACTGGCTGTTCAGCCGCCAGCGTTACTGGGGCGAGCCGATCCCGATCCTGCATCTGGAGGACGGCACGATGAAGACCGTTCCGGAAGACCAGCTTCCGCTTGTCCTGCCGGATGTCGATCACATCAAGCCGTCGGGTACGGGAGAATCCCCGCTGGCCAATGTGACGGAATGGGTGGAAACGATTGATCCGGAGACCGGCATGAAAGCGCGTCGCGAAACGAATACGATGCCGCAGTGGGCGGGAAGCTGCTGGTACTACCTTCGCTTCATTGATCCGCACAATGACAAGGAGCTGGTATCCAAAGACAAGCAGCGCAAATGGCTGCCTGTCGACCTGTATATCGGCGGCGCCGAGCATGCTGTGCTTCACCTGCTGTATGCCCGTTTCTGGCATAAAGTGCTGTACGATCTGGGCGTAGTGGAGACGAAGGAACCGTTCCACAAACTGGTCAACCAAGGCATGATTCTCGGCACCAACAATGAAAAAATGAGTAAGTCCCGCGGCAATGTCGTTAACCCTGACGATATTGTTAACGAACAGGGCGCAGATACGCTGCGCGTGTACGAGATGTTTATGGGGCCGCTTGAGGCCACAAAGCCATGGAACGAAAATGGCGTAGAGGGTATATATCGCTTCCTGTCCCGCGTATGGAGACTCTTTATTTCGGAAGACGGAAGTCTGAACAGCAAAATCACGCCGGACGGCGGAACGGATGATTTCAAACGCACCTGGCATAAGACCATTAAAAAGGTGACCGAGGATCTGGAGAACCTGCGCTTCAATACCGCGATCAGCCAGCTGATGATTTTCGTCAATGAAGCCTACAAGGTGGAAAGCCTGCCGCGCCAAGGTATGGAGCATTTTGTGCAGCTTCTGTCCCCGCTGGCGCCTCACCTTGCAGAAGAGCTTTGGGAACGGCTGGGACATAGCGGCACCATTTCGTATGTTCCGTGGCCTGAATATGATGAGGCATGGACCGTGGACGCCGAGGTGGAAATCGTTGTGCAAATTAACGGCAAAATCGTGCAGCGTGCGACGGTATCCAAGGATCTGGACGCCAAGGCGCTGGAGGAGCATGCCATGTCATTGGAAAATGTACGGCAGGCGCTTGCAGGCAAGACGGTGCGCAAGGTCATTGCCGTTCCCGGCAAACTCGTCAATATTGTTGCCGGTTAAGCTGTTCCGAGCTGAATAAGGCGTCTGCTCTGCGGACGTCTTCTTCATACTTGTCATGTGTGGTTCTGATCAGCTCATGAAACACATTATGGAGGCTCATTTCCAGCAGACTGAGCGCTTCGGCCGTAATCCCGCCGGGTACGGCTACCCTGGATTGCAGCTCGGCAGGAGTGAACCCGCCTTCAGTCAGCAGCTTTCCTGTGCCGAGCAGCATCTCACCGGCGAGCTCACAGAGCTGCCCGCGGTCCATGCCGGTCAGTTCAGAGCCGGCGTTAATCCATTGCTCCAGGAAATAGGAGAGAAACGCAGGGCCGCAGCTGGCAAAGTCGGAAGTAACTCTGGTGAACGCTTCCGGTACGCGGAGCGGCCTGCTGATGGCCGACATCAGATTTTCCAGTATATATCGGTCCTCTTCGTTGATGCGGCTGCCATGTATGCATAGCGAGGCTCCGCTGCCGACCAGATTCGTGATGCTGGGTATAATTTTGGATACTTTGCAGGGGAGCTCGCTCTCCAGCCTTTCAATGAGCAGAGGGCTTGTGATGGATACAACAATCTGTTCGGGCGAAACCGAATTGCGGATTTCGTCGATCACACTTTTAAATTCCAGGGGTTTTACACAAATAAACACAATATCGCTGTCCGCCGCCGTGTCGCTGTTCCGCAAGGAAAGGTTCAGGCCGGGATGGCGGCGGGCGAGCTTCTCTGCTTTGGCAAATGTACGGCTGCTTGCCGTAACTTGCGAAGGGGTCAGGGCGCCGGCGTTAATAAAAGCGTCTATGAGCAGACTGCCCATGCTGCCGGTCCCGATAAAACCTACCTTCATGCTTAACGTCCTCCTTTCAGCTGTTGAATAAGCCGCAGTTATTCTTCATAGTTTATGCATCCGGCCTTGGACATCATGACGACTTTTTGGGCGGGACGTCAGCTTCTAAAGTACGAAGCTTTGGAGTAGGCGGTTTTGGCTTGAGACTGTCTGATATCTATGGAGAGAGGACGATTGATTGGATTGAAGCGTGCAATGAATGCCGCTGCGGTGGCGCTGGCCGTCGCAGGCAGCGGGCTGATCTTATTTTCCGGCAGCCGTGAGCCGGCACCTGAGCCGGGATGGACCCCGCTGAACCCGGTTATTGAGGAACGGGCAGCAGAAGAGAGCAAGGCGGTTTCTGCTATATCTGAAAAGGCGTCTTCCACCGGGGAGGGGACGGGCGAAGTCTCTGGCGGGTCTGATCCTAAAGCTGAAGACGCTGCAGCGGAAAAAACGGCTGTAGAGAAAACGGCTGTCGAGCAGACGTCCCCCAAGCAAACAGCCGCTCCCGTGACGGAGCAGCAGCCTCCTGTGGCTGTTCAGCCGCAGTCAGCTGAGCCCGCGGGGGACACGGATGCATCCGCGCCGCACCCTTCTGATGGGAAAATGGTCAACATCAACACCGCCTCGGCGGCGGAGCTGATGGAGCTGCCGGGCATTGGCGCCAAAAAGGCGCAGGCCATTCTGGACTACCGCAATGCGCACGGCCCCTTCAAGCAGGTGGACGATCTGGACCAAGTGAAAGGCATTGGATCCAAAATGCTGCTGAAGATGAAGCCATATATTCAGTTGTAGATGTTGTGTTGTAGATGTTGTAACGAATTCGATCTGAGAGCCAACACTATCTGTGTGCTGGAGGTAATTTTTATGAGCGCCGAGCAACGCAAAGACTGGGATACGTATTTTATGGATATCGCTTATATGGTATCGACCCGCTCCCGCTGTCCGCGCCGTCATGTCGGGGCTGTGCTTGTACAGGGGAAAAAGCTGTTGGGCACGGCCTACAACGGAGCCCCATCGGGAGTTCCGGATTGCTCCGAAGCAGGCTGTATGATTTCCGAAGAGGTTGAGCTTGTTGTGACGGACGGCAGGGAGGAATTGGTCAAAAAGCAGCGCTGCATCCGCACGATCCATGCGGAACAGAATCTGCTGCTGTTCACGGACCGGATCGACCGGGAAGGCTCAACCGTGTATGTCACGGACGAGCCGTGCTGGACCTGCTCCAATATGCTGGCGAACAGCGGCATTGTTGAAGTGATCTATCACCGTCCTTACCCGAAGGACACAGGCAAGGTGAAGAAGCTTATGGAGCAGAAGGGCATTGTGTTCCGGCAGATGGAGAACTATCAGCCGCCCCATCAGACATGGATGAAAGTATCAAATTAATAGTTTTAAAGAGGAGGAACCTCTGCCGCAAGAGCGCGGGCAGGGGTTCCTTTTTTTGTTAATTGCAAAGGAGGAGTATGATGAAGAACAGGCCGCTGCTTGCCGCGACCGTATGCTGGATTGCCGCCTCCGGGGCTGCCTGTCTTTATTCCGGCAAGGTTCTGCTTGGCATGTGGGCAGGCATGGTTTTCATGCTGCCGCTTGCCGTATGGCTGTGTAGAATTTCCTGGCGGAAGGCTTCGCTGTATTTTTTGATTTTAACCGCCGGCGGGCTGTACTGGGAACTGTATGATCATTTTCAGGCAAGCCGAATTCCGCAGGTCCTGCATGCCGCGGGAGGCGAGCTTGACGGCAGGTTGGTGCGGACGGAAGGCTGGATTGCCTCTCCTGTTGAGGTGGATGGAAATAAAGCGGAGTTTGAGCTTAAACTCATAGCTCTGAGTGACGCGACGGAGTCCGCACAATCCCGGGAGATATCGGAGAAAGTGCTTGTGCAGGTCAGGCTCGCCGCAGAGGAAGAACAGAATACTGCCCGAGCTTGGACCCGGGGAGACCGGATCACGTTTGCGGGAACGATGAAGCTGCCGGAGGGAGCAAGGAATTTTGGCGGCTTCGATTACCGGAATTATTTGAAAACGAGGCAAATCCACTGGCTGCTGCAGAGCAAAGGAGCGGGTTCCGTCTCCATTCTGGAGACAGGCTCGTGGGGCAGGTACAGCCTGCTGCGCTGGAGTGATAACGCCAGGATTCTGCTTGGAGAACGGATGGATACGGCCTTTGCGCCGCAGATCCATGCCGGGTTCATGAAAGGTCTGGTACTGGGCATAACGGATGACATTGACCCTGATCTGTATGGTGAATTTACGCGTCTCGGACTGACGCATATTCTTGCCATTTCCGGCATGCATGTCGCTGTATTTACGGCAGCGCTGCTTTATATGCTCAGACTGCTGCGGTTCACGCGGGAGTCGGCTTTATGGATCGTATTTGCCCTGGTACCTGCATACGTCCTCATTACCGGCGGTTCCCCGTCCGTGGTGAGGGCCGGGATCATGGCAATGATCGGTCTTTATGCGGCAAGGCGGGGACTTCTGAAGGACGGGTTGAATACGCTCTGTGCGGCAGCAATCATGATGCTGCTCTGGAATCCTTACCTGCTCGTCAACGTCAGCTTTCAGCTGTCTTTCCTTGTGACGGCAGGATTGATGATTTACGGACCGCTGCTCAGACCGGTATTTGCAGCATGGCCGCCTGCCCTTGGCGGGTCCGCCTCCATCACGATCACAGCACAGCTGGTTTCTTTTCCGCTGACCATTTTTTACTTCAATCAGTTCTCCCTATTATCTACTGCCGCCAATTTCGTTCTTGTCCCTGTCCTTACCTTCATTGTGCTTCCTTTAGGAGCGGCAGCGCTGCTGCTCTCGTTTTGCTGGGAGGGAGGAGCGCGCTTGATCGCATGGCCGGCCGAGCGGCTGAATGAGCTGACATTCGCGCTGGTAAGGTGGCTGAACGGCTTTGACGGATACGTCACGATATGGCCTTCCGCCTCCATTTGGTGGGTGATGGTCTATTATGCGGTGCTGTATGGTCTGCTGCGTATTGTAAAAAGATGGTGTGACTCGAGATCCCCGTCCTTGGTGGAAGAATATGCTACACAGCCGCTTACGGAAGACCTGAACCGACACGGGCAGAGGACCCTCACACGTGAACAGCATGGGCAGCACGGGCATCGTCCCGAGCCGCTCGGCTTGTCGGCCGTGCCGGAGTGGTCGGTGTCCTGGTATGCCGAAGGTGCCGCCAAATATGCCGGGATTCGCATGGCAGGCAGGAATTATGCAGCTTTTGCGGGCTTGTGCGTATGCTTTATTTTACTGCTTTACATGGGCTACCGGACGCCGGACAATGGCGGGGCAGGAGTTGTTCAATTCATCGATGTGGGCCAGGGAGACAGCATCCTGATCACTACCCCGGAAGGCAGGCACCTGTTGGTTGATGCCGGGGGGACCATGGATTTCAACACAGGCAAGAATGCATGGAAGCGGCGGAAGGATCCCTACGAAGTAGGCGCGAAGACGGTCGTCCCGCTTCTCAAGCAAAGAGGTGTGCATCAGTTGGATGCGCTCATCTTGACACACGGGGATCAGGACCACGCAGGGGGGATGCAGGCGGTACTGGAGGAAATTCCGGTGAAGTCTTTTATATTCAACGGGACATTGACGGGCAAGGATTCCATAGACGGGCTTCTGCAAATCTGTCTGGAGCAAAAGATTCCAGTGTACGGCGCAAGCCGCGGGCTGGAGCTGAAGCCTGACGGACAGACCAGGCTGCTTTTCATGCATCCGGAGAACAAGAAGGATAGGCTGCCTGTGGACGAAGAGCAGAATGAGCAATCCGTAGTATTTCTACTGGAGATGGCGGGAGCGTCTTTTCTGTTTACCGGAGATATGGATGCGGCGGTGGAGCAATTGTGGATCGGGCAGGAGGGGGCAAAAAATGAACACCGTGAAGGGGTGGATGTTCTGAAAGTAGCCCATCATGGCAGCAAGACGTCAACCTCGGAGGAATGGCTGTCCTATTGGAAGCCTGCGTCCGCTGTCATCTCTGCTGGAGTGAACAATACATACGGGCATCCGAACGAAGGAGTGTTGGAGCGATTGGACCGTTCGGGAGCTGATATTTACCGGACAGACATCCAGGGGGAAGTTCAAATAAGGGTGAGTGGCGGAAACATCGAGAAAAGGCATAAGCTGGAAGCACCGGAGCCGTTGTAATTCGGGTGACTAACCTCCCTTTTTCTGTTATTCTAAGAAGAGATTTAATAGCTTAAGGGGTCTCTTCCGGGTTCACAACCGGCCACCCCCGCTTTTAAGGGGATTTGTGATTCCGGAGAAAGTATCTGGGGCCTTGACTCCCTGAAAAAATTAATGAATTTACGAAAACAGACGATTCGGCTGCAACAATTTTTATGGTGCATCCGTCTGTAATATTGCAAGGAGAGGGGGATCCTTTGTGGTAGAGCAGGAGCTCATCAGAGCCGCTCAATCAGGCGATCGCGACGCTCTAATAACCCTTTTAAGAGAAATAGAACAGCATGTATACCGAACAGCATACTACATTCTAAACAATGAACAAGATGCCATGGATGCCGCTCAGGAAGCACTCATTCGAATTTACTCCAAAATTAATTCCTATGAGGAAAAGGCCCAGTTTAAAACATGGGTGCAGCGCATTGTGACCAACATCTGCATCGATAAGTTCAGAAGGAACAAGCCTTCTGTTTCGATCGAAGAGCATGAAATGGTGTTCAGTGATTCGCAGGATGTAGAAGGTGAAGTCCTGTCTCATTATATGGCAAAGGATGTTCGTGAGGCAATTAATCAGCTGCCGGAGCATCACCGGACGGTTATCGTATTGCGATACCTTCAAGATTTCTCATATAACGAAATTGCCGACTCTCTCGATTTGCCTCTCAATACGGTCAAATCTTACTTGTATCGGGCAAGGCAGCAGCTGCAAGGACTGTTACAGGATTACCAGAAAGGTGGTGTATCAGGATGAAGTGTGAAGAGGTGATGGACCTAATGCAGCGCTATGTGGACCACGATCTGGACGAGCTGGAAACGTTCGAACTATTGGACCATGTTGCGGAATGTCCGGCCTGCGCGGAGAAGTTTCAGATACTGCAGGCACTGTCACGGGACCTTGAAGAACTGCCGGCCGTCACTCCAAAGTACAGCCTGGTCGATGCCATTTTGCCGCAGCTAGATGCCATTGATGAGGCGCGCAGGGAGCAGGGCAGCGCGCTTCAGGAGATGAAGCCGGTTACCCTCCAGGGGGCCCCTGGCCGGCAGCGGCAAAGCGAACCACTTCCATGGTGGAAAAGGGCTGCAGGACGCGCGGCGCTCGGGGTAGCGGCAGCGGCGGCAGTTTTGGGAGTCGTAGCGATTACCTATGAGCCCAAGGCAGTGGAGAATGCGGAAATGCAGATGATGGAGGAAAATACCGGGTCAGAAGCGAACACGCATAATGCCAGCGGAGGAGAAGAAGCGGCGAGCGAGCCGGAGCAAGAGCAAACGGATTCCGCAGTGGACAGCAGAACGGGAGCGGAGCCGACTCAGGATAAGTCGGCATCCTCCGGCACCCCCGTGACGGAGGAAATTACACCGGAAGTGCAGGACTCAAAGTCGGATCATGCCGCTAGTGACGAACCAGCTCCATCCATAACCAAGGAAGAGAAGCCAGCTGAGAAAGCCGACAGCTCCACAGACAGTAAAGCCGAATCGCAGAAGAAGCCGCCAGCAGACGATGCCGGTTCTGCGGAAGAAAATAACGCGACCTCAGAAGACGCCTCTTCCAAGCCTGCAGCTGAGAAGGCACCAAAAGCCGAGGAGGCCCCGAAGGCAGAGCAGGCGCCGAAAGCAGGAGACAGTCAGACGGAGCAGGAGCCTGAGTTTCAAACGTTTATCGCTTCATCTAAAGAGAGCGGTCAGCCCGCAGACGATGGCTCCCAGGACACAACAGCTCAAGGAGCGGAGAACAGTACTGGACTGGACAGCACTCTCCAGGAGGAGAAGCTGGCGCCCGCGGACGATCAATCACTGTTGAAAAACCGTGTCCAGAACGATACCTCGGGGGATGCATCGAGTATGGCGATTACGACCCAGCCTGGCAACAATGATGCATTCACTCCGAAAACTTCCGAGCGGCCTGCCACCGAGTCGCCGGACGGCCAGTATATTGTTGAAGTGGAAGGCAAGAAGCTGACCGTGTATAAGCAGTCGGAGGATGGTGCGGAGAAGATCGCCATGGAAGTCAGGACGCTGAACGGTACCTGGGTAGGAGGCAGCTGGTCGGAAGACAGCAAAACGTTCACCTATTCAACGGAGCAGGACGGCACAGTGAGCAACTATATCTACACGGTTCCCCAGGTTACGAAGTAACCGAACCTTTGCCATTTTAAGTGCGTGTTCAAAAAGTCAGGTTTTCAGCACCGAGAAGGTTGAATGAAGCTAGGGACTGAGGAGCGGAGCGTACTTAGGGTACGTGAGCACCGGAAGGCCCGGCTGAATTCAAGATTCGATGTCGAGTCCGCTTCCTGACTTCCTTCGTGATCAAAAGATGACTTTTTGAACTACCTCTTTAAGCATGGCAGCCAGGGCCCTCGTCTCGCGCGGGGGCCTTTGTGCTGCCCCGGGCTTTTCGCGGGTCCAAATATCTGTTAGGATAAATCGGTGGAGGTGAGCCGTGATGGATTTGAAAACAGCAGCGAAAGCGGTCCGGAAAGGCGATATCGCTCCTGTGTATCTGTTGTATGGCACGGAGAAATATCAGATGACGCAGTTCGTGGACATGCTGCAGGAGCACATTATTGAGAAGGAGCACCGCGAGTTCGCCGTCATTCCCTATGATTTGACGGATACTCCGCTTGAAGCGGTCGTGGAGGAAGCGGAGACCGTACCTTTTCTGGTGCCGAAGAAGCTTGTGCTGGTCAGGGACGCAGGGGTATTTACAGCCGGCAAGGACGGCGGAAAAGTGGAGCATCGCCTGGATACGCTTGCCGCTTACATAGAGAATCCCGCAGAATACAGTGTGATTGTATTTATGGTGCATGCAGACAAGCTGGATGAACGCAAAAAAATCGTTAAGCAGATCAAAAATACGGCAGCCGTCATTACTTTCAGCCCGTTAAGCAGCGAGGAGCTGTTATCCTGGGTGGAGAAGCGCGCGGTGGAGCGGCATGTCGCCCTTGAAGCGGGGGCTGCGGCGGCGCTTGTCCGCAATGCCGGAACGGGGCTGCAGGCACTGGCGGCCGAAATCGACAAGCTGTGCCTCTTCGCGGGTGAGGGTGGCACGATCGGTGTGAAGGACATCGATTCACTGGTCGCGCGCAGTACGGAGCAGAACGTTTTTGTCATGGTGGAGGAGCTGGCCAATCTGCGGATGGAGAATGCGCTGTCCATTTTTTACGAGCTGCTGAAGCAGCGAGAAGAGCCGATTAAAATCGCTGCGCTCATCACCCGCCAGTTCCGCATTATTTTGCAGGTGAAGGAACTGGCCCAGCAGAGCTATTCTCAGCAGCAGGTAGCTGGACAGCTTGGGCTGCATCCGTACGCCGTCAAGATTGCGGGCGAGCAGGCCCGCCGCTTCCCTCCGGAGCGGCTGCGCTGGATTTTGAATGAGCTGGCGGAACTGGATTACCGGATGAAAACGGGAGCGGTGGATAAAGTGCTTGGCATGGAGTTGTTTTTTTTAAAGCTTGGCGCACAGACGGTATAAATGAAATCCGTAAAATGCCAAAAAATCCTGATCGGTGCTTCAACCGTTCAGGATTTTTTCTTCAATAGTCGTATTAGAAGCGCTAATTATGCCTGGGCATTCAGAGCGTTCAGTTTTTTCGCCAAGCGGGACTTTTTACGGGCTGCAGCATTTTTGTGGATCAGACCTTTAGTTACAGCCTTGTCCAGCTTAGTGGAAGCGGCTTTGAAAGCAGCTGCTGCAGTTTCAGCTTCGTTATTAGCCAGCGCAGTATCAGCAGCTTTCACTGCAGTACGCAGCGCGGATTTTTGGGAAGCGTTCAACGCACGGCGTTTTTCGCTCGTCTTAACGCGTTTAACAGCGGATTTGATGTTCGGCATTCCATTCACCTCCTGTAAAGGCATTCCTTATGAACACAAACGTTTCACAACTTAAAATATTTTAGCATGGCACAATTGAAAAAGCAATATGAAAAACATTTAGAAAACCCTCCCGAATCAGATACGCAGGGTTTGCATGCATATTACGGCAGCGAGTCCAGCACACTATAGAAAAAGAGAAACTTGAAGGAGGCGTGATGATGGATCTTGATTTGCAAAAATATTCGGTAAGAACGGACCTGGCGATTGAATCCAGGGAATTGGCGGGCCTCGGGCAGCAGCAGCCTATTCCGGGGGTACAGGAGGATGTGGAGGAGCAGGAGGGTATCAGGATCACAAGGCTGAATGTGATGAACGAAGCGGGAGCTCAGCAGATCGGGCGGGTGCAGGGGAATTATGTCACACTGGAAATCCCAAAGCTAAGGGAAGGGGACACCGGGCTGCAGGATCGCGTCTCGTACACTTTCGCCAAAGAAATGGAAGAATTCATACGTAATATAGGCGTTTCCCCTAATGCAAAGGTGCTGGTCGTCGGTCTGGGCAACTGGAACGTCACGCCCGATTCGCTCGGACCGCTGGTGGTGGAGAACCTCATGATCACGCGCCAATATTTTGAATTGATGCCGGATCAGGTGAATCCGGGTTACCGCGAGGTCAGTGCTATAGCCCCGGGCGTTCTTGGCACCACGGGTATTGAATCCAGTGAAATTGTACAGAGCATTGCGGAAAAAACACGTCCTGAGCTGATTATCGCCATTGATGCTCTGGCCTCCAGGTCGCTGGAGCGGATCAACACCACGATTCAGGTAGCGGACATCGGTATCCATCCCGGATCAGGCATCGGCAATAAACGCCGCGGCATCACCAAAGAAATCCTGGGCATCCCCTGCATCGCTATCGGTGTTCCGACCGTATGTTATGCGTCAACGATCGTGAACGACTCCCTGGAAATGATGAAATCCCACTTTGGCCAGGACCCTGCCCGCAGACAAACGATTATGGGAATGCTCAATTCTGTTTCCGAGCAGGAGAGATTGCAGTTGGTGAGAGAAGTGCTGCAGCCGCTTGGTCATGACCTGATCGTCACCCCCAAGGAAGTGGACAAGTTTATTGAAGATATTGCGAATATAATCGCCACAGGGCTGAACGCAGCGCTGCATGAGGCCGTTACTCCGGATAATGTCGCCGCCTACACTCATTAACCTATGATGTTCTTTCTTCTCCCCGCCGATGCAAGGCGGGTTTTTTCTGTTTGTTCGTTCTAGTAATTCCTATCCGTTCATAGAGTTGAAGTATAAGAGATTATCCCAATACGGAAGCTCCGACGGACTTGAAAGGCCGGGCTTCATTGATAGTGAAGGAGGACGGATCTGGAATGGGCAAATTTCAAATCTGGAACATAGGAAAGTGGAAAAGGGGAATGATCCGCGTGATGGCCATGGGCCATACGCTTGTCGTGCTCGTTATAGGGACGGCCCTGTTTTTTGTGGCGCTTGGGCTGGGAGGCATCGCGGAGAACCGTCTGCAATCCTCTCCCGTCTCCTCTATGAAGGGGCTTGCCGCCTCGGTCTCAAGCGCTTTTTTTGCGGACATGCTCGGCATGGAAATTCCCCATCTCAATGAAGACAAGCGGGTCTCCGCCTTCTCGGCGCAGCAGATGACGACTCTCGCGTTCCAACTGCTGACCGGGGTGAATCCGCAGGATCCGAAAAGCCTGGTCGCCAGGGAAATACCGGGCATGGCTGTCGGCAGCCCGGTCCTGCTGCGGAAAGGCTCCGGCAACCGGCTGGTTGAAGCTCCGGAGGATTACCAGCCTGATCCGGGGATTACGGGCTCCGGCGAGATTCCGCCCGCTCCGCCTGGCAAGACGGCAGAAGAGGACCCGTCGGCCGCGCAAGACGATGGAAAAGAGGAAGATGTGCCTTCGAAGGGCAGCGCGTCCAGAAGAACGGACGGGAAACGCATATTAATTTACCACTCTCATCCGCGCGAGGCTTACAATCCGCTTCTGAGCAAAAGCAGCAGCAATCCCAGCTCATCCTCATCGTCCGCCAATGTATCCAAGGTGGGAGAGTTCGTAACGAAACAGCTTGAGAAGCAGGGCATCGGCACCATGCACGTTAACAAGGACTACGTAACGACGGTAAAAGACTATAACTGGAATTATTCTTACAAATATTCACGCCAAACCGTAAAAGAAGCGCTCTCACAAAACGAAGATTTGACCTACCTGATCGACATTCACCGCGATTCCCAGCGCCATGCTAAAACGACAGCAGTCATTGACGGCCTAAGTTATGCCAAAATTTACTTTATCATCGGCCATGACAATAAAAATTGGCGTGAAAACGAAGCCTTCGCCGCCAAGATTCACGAGAAGCTTGAGAAGAAGTATCCCGGCGTGTCGCGCGGTGTCTGGGGCAAGGACGGAGGGGGAGGCAATAACGGTGAGTATAACCAGTCTCTCTCCCCGAACAGTATATTGATAGAAATCGGCGGTATCGATAATACGAAGGAGGAGCTGAAGCGCACGTCCGAGGCCTTGGCCGATATGCTGGCGGAGGTATATTGGGAAGATAACAAGGTGATCAAGGCGGATGCTGCGGATAAAAAAGATAATGAAGCTAAAGAAGTGAAGGAAGCTTCCCCGAAGGTCGCGGACAGTACGGAGAAAAGCAAAGAAGGAGCCAATCAGGCCAGATAGCCTGAAGTCGTGGAAATATGAATCTGAGAAGAGGAGGCGGGGGAATGTCTCGTTTTGGAAGAAGAGCCTTTCTGTTCATCTGTCTGGTCGGATTGGGACTGGTGCTTGGCATGCAGCTCGCAAGCTCCGGGATGCGGACCGTGTACGGACCTTCCTGGGATCAGGCGAAGTCACAGAGTAATACGGGGAATCTTGCACAAACGGTAGTGGAGGATACGCCAGCCGTCCCGCTTCCGCCTGCCCCGTCCATGACGGTGGTGCAGGTGGAAGGGCAGAACGGGGCCGGGTACGGGCAGGTTCAGGCGCAGGGTCAAGGTCAGGGCCAGGCCCAGGCCCAGGCCTCCTTGCAGCAGATGCCACGCACGGGTGAGGCTTCCGTGGATGTTATGGCCGACAAAACGGCAGGTCTGCTGCAGCAGGCGTCGAAGAAGGGGATCGAGTGGGTGGTGTCCCTTTTTGACGGTTTGACGAATTGATGGCCGTGAGGACGAAGAAGGCCATGAAATGGGGATAGGGCTGCCTATCCCTAACTTTTATTACAGGGACATTGATGCGGCCCCGCGCAACTGGTATAATGAAGCGATTGACACTAGGCTTTGTGTGGGGGTAAGGCATGACGGACATTTTAGCGAGACAGAATAAAATTCGTAACTTCAGCATCATTGCACATATAGACCATGGCAAATCGACGCTGGCGGACCGGATTCTGGAGTACACAGGAGCTCTCACATCCCGCGAAATGCAGGAGCAGGTGCTCGACCAGATGGAGCTGGAACGCGAGCGGGGCATCACGATCAAGCTGCAGGCTGTCCGGCTGAATTACAAGGCGGATGACGGCGAGGAGTATATTTTGAACCTGATCGACACCCCGGGGCACGTAGACTTTACGTATGAGGTCTCCCGCAGCCTTGCTGCCTGTGAAGGGGCGCTGCTGGTCGTGGATGCCGCCCAGGGTATTGAAGCGCAGACGCTGGCCAACGTGTACCTGGCGCTTGACAATGACCTTGAAATCCTGCCGGTGATCAACAAGATTGATCTTCCAAGCGCCGATCCGGAGCGGGTGAAGCAGGAGATTGAAGACGTGATCGGCCTGGATACGAGCGAAGCGGTGCTGGCTTCCGCCAAGGCGGGCATCGGCATCAAGGAAATTCTTGAGCAGGTTGTCAAATCCGTGCCTGCGCCGCAGGGAAGCCCGGATAATCCTTTGAAGGCCCTGATTTTCGACTCGCACTATGATCCTTATAAAGGGGTTATCGTGTATGTGCGCGTCGTGGACGGCAAAATCAAGGCAGGCTCCAAAATCAAAATGATGGCTACCGACAAGACGTTCGAGGTCATTGAGGTGGGCGCATTCATGCCGCGGATGACGATCGTGGACGAGCTGAATGTCGGGGACGTAGGTTTCATCGTCGCAGGCATCAAGCATGTCGGCGATACACGTGTCGGTGATACGGTCACGGATGCCAAGAATCCGACTCCCGAGCCGCTGCCGGGCTACCGCAAAATCAATCCGATGGTGTACTGCGGTCTGTATCCCATCGATACATCGGACTACAATGATTTGCGCGAGGCTCTGGAGAAGCTGCAGCTGAACGACGCATCCCTCAGCTTCGAGCCGGAAACGTCCAGCGCCCTGGGCTTCGGCTTCCGCTGCGGCTTCCTCGGTCTGCTGCATATGGACGTTATTCAGGAGCGTATTGAGCGAGAGTTCAACATTCCGCTGATTACGACAGCACCGAGCGTTATTTACCGCATCAAGCTGACGGACGGCTCTGCTATCGAGATTGACAACCCGTCCAACTATCCGGAAATCGGCCGTATCGATTATGTGGAAGAGCCTTATGTAAAGGCTGGGATTATCGTACCTAACGATTACGTTGGAACGGTCATGGAGCTGTGCCAGTCCAAGCGCGGTGAGTATGTGAATATGGAGTACCTCGATACGACGCGAGTGACGATCACTTATGAAATTCCGCTGTCCGAGATCGTATATGATTTCTTCGACCAGTTGAAATCAAGCACCAAGGGCTACGCTTCGTTTGATTACGAGCTGTCCGGATACCGCCAGTCCAATCTGGTGAAAATGGATATTCTGCTGAACGGCGAGCAGGTGGACGCTTTGTCCTTCATCGTTCACCGTGAGCGCGCTTATCACCGCGGCCGCATCATCTGCGAGAAGCTGCGCGAACTGATTCCGCGTCAAATGTTCGAGGTGCCGATCCAGGCCTCTGTCGGAACGAAGGTTGTGGCACGTGAAACGGTTAAAGCGATGCGCAAAAATGTGCTTGCCAAGTGTTACGGCGGCGATATCTCCCGGAAGCGCAAACTGTTGGAGAAGCAGAAAGAGGGCAAGAAGCGCATGAAGCAGGTAGGCAACGTTGAGGTTCCTCAGGAAGCCTTCATGGCCGTCCTGAAAATTGACGAATAAATCTGTTGGCGCAAATAACGTATTATATGTACCTTTATCTAAGGGAAAGCCTGACGGGCTTTCCCTTTTCAAAATATATGGGCTGTTTCCCGGGCCGCTGCTGATGGCCGGACTGCCTGCGCAAGCAAGGAGTGATTTTGGCATGACCCTGTCCACTGGACGCATACAACATTCTTCCGCACCGAAAGCGGTGTATATTCATATCCCTTTTTGTACAAACAAATGCTTTTACTGTGATTTTAATTCCTATGTATTGAAAGATCAGCCCGTGATGGGCTACTTGCAGGCGCTGGAACGAGAAATGGAGCATACGGTCAGACTGAATCCCCCGGGTGAAATCAAGACGATTTTTGTCGGCGGGGGGACACCCACCGTGCTGCAGCCAAAGGAAATGGAATATTTCCTGAAGTCGGTGCGTACTTATTTCCCTGACTGGTCGGGCGATATCGAGTTTTCCATGGAGGCCAATCCGGGAACGACGGATCTGGAGAAGCTGTCTGTCATGAAGGAAGGCGGGGTTAACCGTGTCAGCTTCGGTGTGCAGGCGTTCCAGAATTCGCTGCTGAGCGGTATCGGCCGCATTCATAATACGGATGACGTATACCGCAGCCTGGAGAATGCCCGGGCGGCGGGTCTTACCAATCTGTCCATTGATCTGATGTTCGGCCTGCCGAACCAGACGGTGGATATGCTGGGCGAGAGCATCAGCAGGGCGCTGGAGCTTGAACTTCCTCATTACTCGATTTACAGCCTGAAGGTCGAGGAGAATACGCTGTTCCATACGATGTATCAGAAAAATCAGCTGCCGCTCCCGCATGAGGACGACGAGCTGCAGATGTACCTGCTTCTTATGAGCCGCATGAAACAGGCAGGGTACGTTCAATATGAAATCAGCAATTTTGCCAAGCCTGGGTATGAGAGCCGCCATAACATGACGTATTGGCGTAATGAAGATTATTACGGCCTGGGAGCAGGCGCCCACGGTTATGTGGGGGGACAGCGTCATATGAACATTAAAGGAATCAATCCTTATATCGAAGCTGCGTCCCAAGGACTTCCGCGTCTTGACAGCTTCCCGGTTCCGGCTGCCGAAGCGATGGAGGATTTTATGATGGTAGGGCTGCGCATGGCGGAGGGGGTAACCTCCGAGCGCTTCAAGCGTCAATTCGGCCAGCCGCTGGATGAGGTGTTTGCCCGTCCGCTTGCCAAAATGCTGGATGCCGGACTGCTTGAGCAGACGCCTGCCGGCTACCGTCTGAGCGAGCGGGGAGTTCTGTTCGGCAATGACGTGTTCGGCGAATTTATCGGGTCGGTGGCGGTAAATTCCTAGCTTGCAATCTCATACGCTGTGTTGTATATTTATTCATATCTTTTTACAGCATGGTGCAGGAGGAGAGCGGGATGGCTTCGGTTTGCAAAGAGGTTTTATGCAGAAATGCGGTTCCCGAAGATGTGGAGCCTTTATATCAAATGATCAGCGGCTACGCCGAGCGGGGCATTATGCTTCCACGTTCCCGTGAGGTGCTGAGGCGCCAGCTCGACACGTTCATCGTTGCTGAAGTTGACGGCGAGGTGGTCGGCTGTGGATCTCTTTGCAAGCTCGGTTCGGACCTTGTTGAAGTGCGCTCGCTCGGGATCTCCGAAGGCTACAAAGGCATGGGGATCGGCTCGAAGCTGGTGAACGGATTGATTGAGGAAGCGAAGCGTCAGAATATTCCGAAAATTATGGCGCTTACGTATGAGGTGTCTTTTTTCATTAAAAATGGCTTTGAGGTCGTGAATAAAGAAATCTTCCCTGAGAAGGTTTGGACCGACTGCATACACTGCAGCAAGCAGCATGCCTGCGATGAAATCGCTGTGCTGAAAATGCTGAACTGACCTGGAAATTTCCAGGCCGGTTCGTTTTCTATATTTTTTTGGCCAATGCGTTTAATACTGTTGGAGCAATAATAATGAATCAATACGTCCCAACCTGGGTGTACTGGGATAGGTGCAGTAAAGGTGCCGAACTGACTTGACAATACTCGGGTCGGTTTGGTATTTTTGTATTAATGGTTAGCACTCACAAATGGCGAGTGCTAATGATTTGTTGAAACCATCCTGATCCAGTTTGGACAGCAAGGGAGGAACTCGCATGTTAACCGAACGTCAGAGACTGATTTTGAATGCCATAATCGACGACTATATCCGTTCGGCTGAGCCTGTGGGATCCCGCAGCATATCCAAGAGAAAGGATGTCGGCTTCAGTCCGGCAACCATCCGCAATGAAATGGCGGATCTGGAGGAGCAGGGATATTTGGAACAGCCGCATACATCCGCAGGACGGATTCCGTCACATAAAGGATATCGTTATTACGTCGACCATCTGGTGCCGCTGACCAAGCTGGGGCCGCAGGAGATGCGCGAACTGAAAACCTTTTATGCCGAAAAGCTAAATGAAATGGAACAAGTGATTCAGCATGCATCCAGCATTCTTTCACATATGACGAATTACACTTCCATCCTGCTGGGACCGGAAGTTTTTCATACTTCTTTGCGCCATTTTCAACTGCTCCCGTTGAATGATAATACGGCAGTGGCAATTATTGTCACCAATACCGGGCATGTGGAGAACAGGACGGTTGAACTTCCGCCGGGCATATCGGTTTCCGATATGGAGCGTGTCATTAATATGCTGAACAACAAATTGGTGGGTTCACCGATTTATCAGCTGAAAACGCGCATGCATGCTGCGCTGGGGCAGGAAATGCAGCGTCACGTGTCCCGGTTCGAGGATGTGATCAAGGTGCTGGATTTGGCGTTCGAAGGCGAGTCGGATCATCGGCTCTATTTGAGCGGAGCGACCAATATGCTGACCCAGCCTGAATTCAAAGACGTGGATAAGGTCAAGAATATACTTGATTTATTGTCGGAAACGCCTACCATTCTGAAAATGATGGCACCTGTGCAGGGGGGGCCTGAAGTTCAGGTCCGCATCGGCACAGAGAATGATCACGAGGCTTTTGCCAACTGCAGCCTGATTACCGCAACCTATGCGATTGATGGAGAAGCGCTCGGCACGATCGGCATTCTGGGTCCTACACGTATGGAGTATGCGAGAGTCATCAGCATTTTGGGCATCCTTTCCAAGGATCTGACGAATTTGCTGACAGAACGTTTCAAATAGAACGGGATGATGAGGATCGCAAGTTGCGCCGCTGCACATGTCGTACTACCTTAAGGAGGTGAACATCTTGAAAGATGAACAAACGATTCAGGGAGAGGAACAGCAGCTGAATACGGAGGAGACTCCCGAGGTAAACGGGACTGCTCAGGATACAGCCGGGGAGCCGGTGAATGAGACGGCTTCCGTTGAAGCCGAGGAGGAGAACGGTGAAGCGGCCCGTCTTCGTGCGGAGCTGGAAGAGCAGCAGCAGCGTCTTCTGCGTGTACAGGCTGATTATGATAATTTCCGCCGCCGGACACAGAAAGAGAAAGAAGAGCTTGCGAAATACGCTTCCATGAAGCTGGTTACCGAGCTGGTGCCGGTTGTGGACAACTTCGAACGCGCGCTTGCTACGGCTCCGCAGGGTGCGGAGGCTGAATCCTTCGCCAAGGGCGTAGGCATGATCTTCCGCCAGCTGGAAGGAGTTCTGACCGCTGAAGGAGTAACTGCGATGGAGGCGGTCGGCAAGCCGTTCAATCCGGAATTCCATCAGGCGATTATGCAGGTGGAAAGCGAAGAATATGAAGAGGGCATCGTTGTTGAGGAAGTCCAGAAAGGCTATATGCTGAAGGATAAAGTGCTTCGACCAGCAATGGTTAAAGTAAGCATGTAGGCATTCACGATGCTATACCCCGGATTTTGCGACAAAGTCCATACACATAGACCACAACGGGCATGATGCCCGTGGTACAATCCGAAGGAGGAACATAACGCGTATGAGTAAAGTAATCGGTATTGACTTGGGTACAACGAACTCCTGCGTAGCAGTCATGGAGGGCGGCGAAGCGGTCGTTATCCCGAATCCGGAAGGCGCACGCACAACCCCTTCTGTTGTAGGCTTCAAAAAAGACGGTGAGCGTATTGTCGGTGAAACGGCAAAACGCCAGGCGATCACCAATCCGGATCGTACGATCATTTCCATCAAACGCCACATGGGTACGAATCACAAAGAGGCGATTGACGGCAAAGATTATTCCCCGCAGGAGATTTCGGCGATGATTCTGCAAAAGCTGAAATCCGACGCGGAAGCTTACCTTGGCCAAACGGTAACCCAGGCGGTTATTACCGTTCCGGCTTACTTCAATGACAGCCAGCGCCAGGCAACCAAGGATGCGGGCAAAATTGCCGGTCTTGAAGTGCTGCGTATCGTCAACGAGCCGACAGCGGCTGCTTTGGCATACGGACTTGAGAAGTCCGAGGATCAAACCATTCTTGTATATGACCTCGGTGGTGGTACGTTCGACGTATCCATTCTTGAGCTGGGTGACGGCTTCTTCGAAGTTAAAGCGACCAGCGGTGACAACAAATTGGGCGGCGACGACTTCGACCAAGTCATCATTGACTACCTCGTGAGTGAGTTCAAAAAGGATCAGGGCATTGATCTGAGCAAGGATAAAGCAGCCGTACAGCGTTTGAAGGATGCTGCGGAAAAAGCGAAAAAGGAACTGTCCGGTGTATTGACAACAACGATTTCCCTGCCGTTTATTACGGTTGTGGACGGCGTGCCTCAGCACTTGGAAGTTAACCTCACCCGTGCGAAATTCGAGGAGCTGTCCGCCAACCTGGTTGAGCGTACCCTGGGTCCTACACGCCAGGCCATGAGTGACGCCGGAATGAGCGCCAGCGATATTGATAAAATCGTGCTGGTCGGTGGTTCCACTCGTATCCCTGCCGTTCAGGAAGCGATCAAAAAGCTGACAGGCAAAGAGCCGCACAAAGGCGTTAACCCGGATGAAGTGGTAGCGCTGGGTGCTGCTGTACAGGCTGGCGTTCTGACAGGCGACGTTAAAGACGTAGTTCTGCTGGACGTTACACCTCTGTCCCTCGGCATCGAAACTGCGGGCGGCGTATTCACGAAAATGATCGACCGCAACACGACGATTCCGACAAGCAAATCGCAGGTGTTCTCGACTTATGCAGACAACCAGCCGAGCGTTGAAATTCACGTTCTGCAGGGTGAACGCGAAATGGCTGCCGGCAATAAAACGCTGGGCCGCTTCCAGCTGGGCGATATTCCTCCAGCACCGCGTGGTGTGCCGCAAATCGAGGTTACTTTTGACATCGATGCCAACGGTATCGTAAACGTATCCGCTACGGACAAGGGCACTGGTAAGAGTCAGAAAATCACCATCACTTCTTCCAGCGGTCTGAGCGACGAGGAAGTGGAACGCATGATGAAGGACGCCGAGCTGCATGCGGAAGAAGACAAGAAGCGCAAAGAGCTTGTTGAAGCGAAAAACAGCGCCGACCAGCTGATCTACTCCGTGGACAAAACCATCAAGGACCTTGGCGACAAAGCCGACGCTTCCGAAGTGGAAAAAGCAAACGCGGCGAAAGAGAAACTGCAAAAAACGCTGGAATCCGATAACCTGGAAGAAATCAAAGCAGCAACGGAAGAGCTGAGTGGAATCATTCAGCAGCTGTCCGTCAAGCTGTACGAGCAGGCGGCACAAGCCCAGCAGGAGCAGGGCGAGCAGCCTAAGGAAGGCGGCCGCGATAACGTAGTGGACGCAGATTACGAAGTAGTGAACGAAGACAAGAAGCAGGATTAATAACGGGGCATGATCCGGATTGAGGAGCCTTTTTTTGGCCCGGCTCCGGTAAAGTTCGCCGTTGTATGATATACTGTTCAGAAATACGCATATAACGGGTTGTACATCCACGTTTATGAGGGAAGGTCAAAGCCGGGGCGTCCCGTGCTTTGGCTTTCCTTGTTTTGAGATGATGACTTCGTTGAAGGCATGGGGGTGGAACATTGGCTGATAAGCGTGATTATTACGAGGTGCTCGGTGTCTCCAAAGGCACCGGCGAGGATGAGATCAAGAAAGCATACCGCAAGCTGGCCCGCCAGTATCACCCTGACGTCAACAAGGCTGCTGATGCCGAGGCCAAATTTAAAGAAGTGAAAGAGGCCTATGATGTTCTGAGCGACTCGCAAAAGCGTGCGCGCTATGACCAGTACGGGCATGTGGATCCCAGCCAGGGGATGGGAGGCGGCTTTTCGGGCGATTTCAGCGGCGGCTTCGGAGATATATTCGATATGTTCTTTGGCGGCGGAGGCGGCCGGCGTGATCCGAACGCTCCGCAGCGGGGGAATGATCTGCAGTACAACATGACCATTGAGTTCAAGGAAGCGATATTTGGCATCGAGAGAGACATTACCATTCCGCGGACGGAAAGCTGCGACACCTGTCACGGATCAGGGGCAAAACCGGGTACACATCCGGAAACATGCTCCGTCTGCCGCGGCACCGGGCAGGAGGAAGTTGTACAGAATACGCCTTTCGGCCGTATGGTGAACCGGCGTGCTTGCTCCAACTGCGGCGGATCGGGTAAAATCATCAAGGATAAATGTTCGACCTGCAGCGGAACGGGCAGAGTCCGTAAGCAGCGCAAGATTCATGTCCGGATTCCAGCCGGTGTGGATGACGGCGCACAGCTGCGTATGAGCGGCGAAGGCGAGGGAGGTATGCGCGGAGGTCCAGCCGGCGACCTGTATATTGTCATTCGTGTGAAACCGCATGATTTCTTTGAGCGTGAAGACGATGATATCTACTGTGAGGTACCGCTCACGTTTGCACAGGCTGCGCTCGGGGATGAGATTGAGATTCCGACGCTGACCGAGAAAGTGAAGCTGAAAATCCCGGCCGGCACCCAAACAGGCACTTACTTCCGCCTCAAGGGCAAAGGCGTGCCTCGTCTGCGCGGCATCGGGCAGGGCGACCAGCACATCAAGGTGGTGGTCGTGACACCGAGCAAGCTGAGCGAAGAGCAGAAAAATCTGCTGCGTGAATTTGCGTCCTTGAGCGGTGAACAGAACCATGAGAACGAGCAATCATTTTTCGACCGTATGAAACGGGCGTTTCGCGGAGAGTAAAATGTGAAATATTGCAACAGCAGGCAGGAGAAGGCTCCTGGCCTGCTGTTTTTTTGCGCTTTATTTTAAACCCCCTCTTCCTCTATTTCCCTTTTTATAACATACGTAATCTGTGTGTCAACACAGATACTTCCACCTAATGCCGATAAATGTATTTTGTAAACGAAGAATCGCCGTTTTTTAAAGAAACTTTACATTCCGAAAATCTTTCCAGTGACTTCATTTGATTATATCTATATAACATTTATCCTTGGACCTACACATAAAAAACAGCAGATGACATCTGCCACATGCAAGAAGGAGGAAAAAGAAGGAAATGGGGTTAAGTAAAATGAAGACGATGACAAGGCGTGTACTTGTAGCCATGATTTGTCTGGTTATGGTGGCCTCCACCAGCATTTCGCAGCTTATGCCGCGTGCGGCGGCGGCGGAAGAATCCAACGTATTTTTGCGTTCGGGTGTAGAGGCAACGGCCAGTGGATACACGGCGTCAGACTCGCCTACTCAGGCGATTGACGGTGCAGCGGACAGCAAATGGTCATATGAAACGGGGACAACTCCTCCATCTGCAGATAACCCCTACTGGCTGAAGGTTGATGCCGGTGCAACGGCGACAGTCAGCCGGTTTGAAATAAAACATGCCGGCGCAGGCGGCGAGCAAGAGGAATACAACACCGGCGATTATACGATTGAAGTCAGCGACGATGACGTAAACTGGGAGCCGGTCGTTACGGTTACAGGCAATGTGTACGGTGAGACCGTGCATCCTTTATCCGAGCCGGTGTCGGCCAGGTACTTCAAGCTGAGCATCACCGCTCCTGCGAACGGTTCGGTTGATGACGATCAGGCGAACATTTATGAATTCGAAGCCTTTGGTTACATGGAAGAAGCTGTCGCCCTTCCAGTGACAGGCATTAGTCTGAACAAGTCTGCCTTGCAGCTTATGGCGGGCGAAACGGAGCAGCTGTCAGTGTTGGTAACGCCGGAGGATGCCTCCGTGCCTTCCTATACCTGGACCTCCAGCGATAGTAATGTTGCCACTGTTAACAACTTCGGGTTTGTGACTGCTGTAAGTGCGGGAACCGCAGAAATCACCGTGACGACGCAAGACGGCGCCTATCAGGCTTCGGCAACAGTTACTGTAGGATGGATTCTTCCAGGTCTGGCTGGATCCATGCTGATTGCGAAGGATAGCCAGTGGGCTTATCTGGATGATGGCTCCGATCAGGGCACGGCATGGCGTGCGGTTGATTTTGATGACAGCGGCTGGGCAAAGGGTGCGGCTCCGCTGGGATATGCAAGCAGCGGCAAAGATCAGAATTTGAATACGAAGATCGATTATGGCAACGATTCCGGCAACAAACACATCACCACCTATTATCGCAATGAATTTGCGGTTGCCGATGTCTCGGCAATTAAACAGCTGACAGGTACGCTCATCCGGGATGACGGAGCGGTCATCTATTTGAACGGCCAGGAAGTGTACAGAACCAACATGCCTGAAGGGACGGTTACATACAGTACCCTTGCATCCGGCGCTGTCGGCGACGAGCGGGAGGAGAATTTATTTACGATCGATCCGGCTCTGCTTGTGGATGGTACGAATGTGATCACAGCGGAAGTGCACCAAAATGCGGGCAGCAGCTCGGACACCTTCTTTTCACTGGAGCTGAGCGCTTCCGATGAAGAAGTGGTGCAGCCTGCCAATGATCAGGGATTGCTGGCTGAATATTATACCAACAGCGGGGGCGACTTTGCCTTTGGCCCTTATAAATCGACCCGCATCGATTCGCAAGTCTACTTTAAAGACCTTGAAGGGACAATGAGCACCTGGGCTGGACAAAACGATAATGTGAATATCCGCTGGACAGGCCAAATCGTTCCGGAATATTCTGAAGCCTACACCTTCTCCATGATCGGAGACAACGGCTTCCGCTTGTACATTGATGGACAACTGGCCATCGATCATTGGAAAAACGATTGGGATGTCGAATACTCAAGCAGCCCGATTACGCTTGAGGCAGGCCGGAAATATGATATTAAAATTGAATATTTTGAAGATTACGGCGGCTCGAATCTCTACCTGCGCTGGGAAAGCCCGAGCGTGCCCAAGGAGATTGTGCCTGCGGAAGCGTTTTATCTGCCTGCTGACTATGACGGTCCGGTATCCGCCGAAATCGCTCAAGACGGCAAGCATGTTGAGCTGGCGTTTATGAATGAGCTGAGCGCTGTGCCGGATACTCTTGCGGAGCATTTAAGCGTTGCAGTTGGTGAAGGAACAAGAACGGTGACAGCGGCAGAGCTGTCCACAGGGGACGCTTCTGTCCTGAAGCTGGAGTTGAACGCGCCGGTGCTCTCCAACCAGCTTGTGAATGTTAAATATGACGGCAGCGGAGGATTGGCGGCAGCTGGGCAGGGCAGCATCGGGGCTTTTGCCTTTAGCCCGCTGAACAAGTCCGAGTATCTTGACTATTCACCGATTTCGATTGCGATGTCGTTCTATGGAAGTCCGAAAACGAACCGCTCATTTGCCTGGTACACGAAGTATGACAAACCAGAAAATGCGCCTGCTAATGCTAAAGACAGCATCGTAGAGGTTGTGCAGGCAGGCGGTGAGTTTGATTCACCGGACGTTAAACGTTTTGTAGGCGAACCGGAAGATACCAAAGTATTGGATCTTAAAATTACCAATTCGACGAGAGGCAGCTTTATCAGCCACAAAGTGCTTGTCACCGGTCTGACCCCTGGAACCGCATATAAGTACCGTGTGGGCAGCGATGATAATTGGAGCGATGCGGGAAGCTTCACGACGGAAGCTGATAATGAAAAAGAATACGAATTTTTATATATGACAGACTCCCAAGGGGCCAATACGAAAGACTATGAAGTGTGGGCAGACACGCTCGGCCAGGGGCTGAACAGATATCCGGATTCCAAATTCCTCGTCATGACCGGGGATATGGTGGATGCCGGGGCACTGGAGTATCAATGGCTTGATTATTTTGGAAAACCGCAGGACAAGCTGCTCAATTTGCCTTTGATGGCGGCGGTAGGCAACCATGAAGGTCCGTACAATGACAACTATTACTATCACTTCTATTATCCTAACGAGTCGATTGACGATCCTTTGCCGCCTGGAAGCGTGTATTCCTATGATTATGGCGATGCCCATTTCATGGTGCTGAACACAATGGATATGGGCTGGGACAGCCGTCAGCGGGCAGCGTTCCAGCAGCAGATCGAATGGCTGAAGCGCGAGGTCGCCCAGACGGATAAAAAATGGAAGGTGGTCGCTTTCCACAAGGCGATTTATTCAGTCGGCGGCCATTCGGATGAGGCTGAAATCTATGAATTGAGAGATATGCTGGTTCCGGTCTTTGACGAGCTTGGCATTGATGTCGTTTTGCAGGGCCATGACCATACGTTCATGAGATCCTATCAAATGTATGGCGACAAGCCGGTTGCTGACATCGAGAAGGACGCAAGCGGCAATCCGGTCAATCCGGACGGTACGATGTACATTGTCAACAACTCCGCAGGCACGAAGTATTATGACGTGAACCAAGGCTTGAACAAGTATTATGCGGATGCATTTGAACAATCACGCAAGCCGGTGTATACGGGCATCAAGATGACGGAGGACAGCTTCACGCTTGAATCTTACCGTTCCGGAGAAGATCAGCCGTTCGATACCTACACGATCGTGCGAAATGACAGTAAGCCCGAGACTGTTCAAGAATTAACGGCAAGCAAAACGGGCGACGGAAAAACGATTCTTACGTGGAAGAAGCCGGAGAACGGCAACGCGGAGGA
This sequence comes from Paenibacillus jiangxiensis, assembly GCF_046098255.1. Classification (NCBI taxonomy): domain Bacteria; kingdom Bacillati; phylum Bacillota; class Bacilli; order Caryophanales; family Paenibacillaceae; genus Paenibacillus; species Paenibacillus jiangxiensis. Next base: position 25,424 of record NZ_JBJURI010000018.1, on the reverse strand, counting down.
CGCGGTCAGAGGTTTTAGAATTTACGAAGCAGAGGGCAAATTGGGCCGCAACTGGAGCGTATACGTGCCTGCGGTTGAGGGGCAGAACAGCTATCAATATGCTGTAGAAACCAAAGATTCTGGGCAGGACTATGTGTTTGCCGTTACGGCGGTGGACAAGCGGGATAACTCCCCGGCCAGCACGGTAAGCACAGCCGGAAACGTACCGGCGGCTCCTACTCTTCCTGTCGTGGACGATGGATATAACACATTCGGCTGGACGAATGTGCCGGGATATTCCGAGCCCTCAAATTACGAATACAGTGTGGATGGCGGAACTAGCTGGAAGGATGTCACGGCGAATCCTCAACCTGTTGGGGATGGCGATTATGCCGCAGGAGCGGTCATGGTGCGGGTGAAAGCCGATCAAGCCAAGGGAATGGCTGCTGGACTGACTCTCGCCTCGGACAAACCGTTCACGGCCAATAGCGTTCACCGTACGTATTCGGTAACCGGCGCCTTAACACGGGAAAAAGGAATGAAGGTCGAAATCGAGGTTGAAAAGCTGGCCGAATACAGCGGAGACGCGTATGTAGTCTTTGAATTGCTGAACGGAGATACGCCTCTGCTCATCAATGCGATTCCTGTCAAGCAAAGCAAACTGCCGATCTCGCAGTACTTTAATGTAAGCGGAGCGGATTACAGGGTGAAGGTATTCGTATTTGATGAGTTCAACAGCGACCTTGACATCCCGGTACACCTGGCGGAACCGGTGGAGTTCAAGTAATGGATGAAAGAAAGAGAGGACTGCATACGGTGAAGAAATTGTTAACGGTTGGTCTGGTCATGTCATGTCTGCTTTCACCGGCTTCAATCTATGCGGCAGAGGCGGACAGCGCCCCGACGGCAGGAGGTGTCGGAGCTGCAGACAATGCCGCGACTGCCTTCGCGCTGGAGCTGAGTGCGAATGAAGTGCGGCGCGGGGGTGCAATTACAATATCCGGAACGGTTCCGGAGGGAAGCCATGATGTTGTGCTTAAAATCGTAAGTCCGAATCAGACGGTGTTTTATGTTGATGTCATCTCTGCCACCGGCGGCAGCTATGGCGTCAACGTAGCCATCCCGACGAGCGAGGAGCTTGCTCCATTTGGCACCTATACGGTGGTGGCCGGCAGCGGCGGAGTTCAGGCAAGTAAGACATTCTCAGTTGCCGGTGGTGGAAATAATCCCGGGAATGGCGGCGAAAATCCGGGCAATGGCGGTAATGATCCGGATAACGGCGGCGGCAACCCTGGCAACGGCGGTAGTGATCCTGACAAAGGCGGTGGCTCAGGTGGCGGATCCGGCGGCGGCGGAGGTGGCGGCACGGTCATTACCCCGCCAAAACAACCGGGCATTTCGGACGGAGCCGGTCAAGTAACTGGAGCGGTTATTCAACCGGAGAAGGGGCAAAACGGAAGTTATATTGTAGGCAGCGGAACATTGGCGGCGGCAGCGGGTCAAGCGAAGGATGCAGTGACCATCCAGCTTCCGGCAGCAGCCGGTGAATCCGGCGCGCCATTGGAATTCCCTGCAGGTTCCTTGAAGGATCTTCAGAGCAAGCAGCTGGATTTGATCATTACATCCGGAAATCATACGGTCCGCTTCCCGGCCGGCTCCATCGGTACATCTGCGGCCAAGGAGCAATCCATCCTGCGCATTGTGCTGAATACAGCCATGACAGAGGAAGCCGGTAAGGTGGTTGAACAGACGCTGCAAACGAATACGGATTACACACAGACCGGAATTGTGCTTTCTGTAGTCATCCAGCTCGTAACAGACGGCCAAGTAGTGGAAATTCATGAGCTGGACAAGCCGGCCTCGGTAACGATCCAATTGACGGCAGAGCAGGCAGCGAAGCTTCGCGCGGCTCTGGCTGCTGTGTATTACGTGGATGGCAAGCAGCTGGAATACATCGGCGGCAAGCTTAACGGAGATTTATTCTCTTTCACTGCCAAGCATTTCTCGTATTATACAGTGCTTGAATATAACAAAACATTTGTTGATCTGGCAGGACACTGGGCTGAGCAGGCTGTCAACCAGCTTGCGGCCAAGGGAATCGTCACTGGAGTGGACGAGCGGCATTATGAGCCTAACCGTGCCATTACGCGGGCCGAGTTCGTGACCTTGATCATGCGGGCGATCGAGCAGACGGGCAAGTCATCGGCCAATGGTGCAAATCCGTTCTCGGATGTGAAGGCAGGACAGTATTATACCGGTCCAATCGCGGCTGCGGCAGAGCTTGGCATCGTAACAGGCTATGACGGAAAATTCCGTCCTGCAGACCGGATTACCCGTGAAGAGGCGGTAGTTTCGCTTGTACGGGCTGCGAAATATTTCAGCACGACTCAGCAGCAGCAGGGTGAGCCATCCTTTGCCGATGCAGGCAAGATTTCTTCCTGGGCGGCTGCGGCAGTGAAGGAAGCCTGGTCTGCAGGGTTGATCGAGGGAGACGGAAAGGCCTTTAAGCCGAAAAATTCGGTAACACGGGCTGAAGTCGCCGTGATGATCCAGCGGTTGCTGGCGGACAGTTTATGATAAAAGGGAAGCGGGAGGACCGGCACGCCATGGTGAAAAGGTTGGTAGCAAGGATAATGGCAGCATTGTTCGTATTGATGATGCTGGAATCCGTAACGGTAAATTTGATTTGGGCGGCATCTGCCGCCCCCTCTGCGGAGGGGAAGAACACCCGCAACGTCGCCTTGAACGCGAAGGTGACAGCTTCGGGACAATGCAACAGCAATGAGGGTGGCAAAAATGCCGTAGATGGCGACGCCACCACGAAATGGTGCGACAACTCCAGCGGTTCAGGCAAATGGCTGGAGCTGGATTTGGGCAAAGTGTATAAGATTAATGAGTGGGTTGTGTACAATGCGGCCTTCAGCGAGTCCGGCAACGTTCCGTTCTGGAATACGAAGGATTTCCGCCTGCAAAAAAGTGCGGACGGCAAAAAGTGGGAAACCGTTGATGCCGTGAGAAACAATGTTCAAACGGTTGTCGACCGCTATGTGCCGGCATTTTCCAGCCGGTATGTCAGATTTTATGTGGAGCGCGGGGCACACGACAATAATACGGTGCGGCTGTATGAGCTCGAATTGTACGGAGTGGACGAAGGGCAGGAGCCCGATTATCCCGCGACCAACAAGCTGCCGGTGGATTATGTAGATCCGTTCATTAATACGCTCGGCGACAACGGGCAGACGAATCCGGGACCTTCCACGCCGTTTGGCCTCGTTTCGCTGGGGCCTGATGGGGATGGCGGAGCTTTCAGCGGTTATTATTATCAGGATAAAAATTTAAAGGGCTTCTCACATCTGCGTTTCAGCGGCGTCGGCTGCAGCGGCGGGGGCGGCAATATTTTGATGATGCCGGAAACCCGTACCTTCACGAATAACAGCGGTGAATACAAGCAGAAATACGATAAAAGCAGCGAACAGGCTTCGCCTGGCTACTATGGCGTAGAACTGGCATCCGGAATCAATGCCGAGCTTACGACTTCGGACAACGTCGGTTTCCACCGCTACACGTTCCCGGCCAATGAGATGGACGGCTCTGTGCTCGTCGATCTTTCCAACTCCTATGCGGGAATGCTGGATGCCAATCTGACTGTGGAAAACAATAACGAAATTTCGGGCATGATTCAGTCCAAAAACGTGTGCGGATACGGCAATTACAAGCTGTATTATTCCATTCAGTTTGATCATGATTTTGCATCATACACCTCGTGGAAAGGCACCGATACTGGAGCTGTACCTCAGCGCAGCGGTTCCAACACCGGGGTTTGGCTGGATTTCGACACACAGAACAATAAAGTGATTCAGGCCAAGGTCGGAATCTCCCCAATCAGTGTGGAGCAGGCGAAGTCTGAGCGTGACCACGATATTGCGGGTTGGGATTTTGATGCTCAGCATCAGAAAGCACGCAGCATGTGGAGCGAAGTGCTTAACAAGATCGAAATCACGGACAACGATGAAAAGGAAAAGACCATTTTCTATACGCAGCTTTACCATATGTTCCTGCATCCGAAGAACGTAACCAGCTCGGCAGGCGAGTTCCGGGCGGGCAGGGATGAAAACACGATCCGCAATACCTCGGAGCTTGGCGACGATTTTGAATATTACAGCGGCTGGTCGACCTGGGACGATTTCCGGAAATACCCGCTGTACTCCATCTTAGAGCCGAAAAAATATGAGAACATGGTAAAATCGCTCGTTGATCTTTATAAAACGAGAGGCACTTACACCCAATATGGCGACGGCTATTGGCCGAGCCCGACGGTGAGAAATGAGTTTAACGGCGCCGTCATTCTGGATGCTTACTCCAAAGGTTTTACAGATTTTGATGCGTACACGGCACTGGAAGGCATGGCTGTTGATACCGATCATTATGTATACAGCGACAATGATGTTTCCGGCAAGCTGGAAAGAGCCTACAGCGCGTATTTTCCGATGAAGCTTGCAGAAATGCTCGGTGACAAGGACACATATGCGAAGTACAAGGACATTGCCTTGTCCTATAAAAAGCTATGGAATCCGGACCAGGTGGACGAGAAGGGCGAAAAACGCGGTTTCTTCACGCCAAATGCCCGCAATGTGTCAGCCTCGGAAATTACGCAGGTTGATAAATATGCTTATCAAGGCAACCTGTGGCAGTACCGCTTTTTCGTGTTGCAGGATATTGCCGGATTGGCCGACCTGATGGGCGGCATGCGTGAAATGGCGGGCGAGCTGCTGCATTTCTTCGAGATCAACGAATATATGGCGGTCAATGAAACCGCCCCGCTCGATGCTCCTTACCTGTTTAACTATTTGCGCATGCCTTATTTGACGCAATATTATGCAAGGGAGTATACAACAGAGGTTGTCACGCAGAATTACCATAACCACGGCCGTTATGCGTATCCGATCAAATCGCGGGTTTACCGCGATGATCCGGAAGGGTATCTGCCATCCATGGACGACGACGCCGGTGCGATGGCTTCCTGGTACGTGTACAGCGCCATGGGCATCTATCCCGGAAATCCGGGCGAAGCGATGTTCCTGATCGGCTCGCCGATCTTCTCGGAAGTGAAGCTGCACCTGGACAACGGCAAGACCTTTACCATTAAGGCAAATAACGTTTCGAGCGACAACCGCTTTATCCAGAGCGCCGAGCTGAACGGCTCGAACTTTGATCAAGCCTGGATTCGCTATGAGGATATCATGCAGGGCGGCACCCTGGAATTCTCCATGGGCTCCGTGCCGAATACATCCTGGGGCGCTTCCAAGGCAGCGATGCCGCCGATGACGAATTACGCGACAGAGATCGATAACAACCTGATCCGTCAGGATCTGATTGCAGAAAAGTCGGAATGGAAGTATTTGGACAACGGCAAATATGCCGGCGAAGGCTGGACAACCCTGAATTTTGACGACAGCTCCTGGGCTGCGGGTCAAGCGGTGCTCGGATACGACAGCAAAGGGTTCGCGAATACGGTGGTCAGCTATGGACCGGACGGAAATAACAAGTATCCAACCACCTATTTCCGGAAAACGTTTGAGGTTACCGATCTGCAGGATATCACGAAATTGGAAGCGGGTCTGATTCGTGATGACGGAGCGATCGTGTACCTGAACGGTCGTGAGATCATCCGCACCAATATGCCGCAAGGAAATGTGGACTATGGCACCTATGCGAATGCCACGGTAGGTGACGAGCGGAATGTGAACAGCTATGTCATTGATCCGTCTTACCTGGTTGAAGGCACCAACGTGCTCACTGCAGAGGTTCATCAGGTCAATGCTACAAGCTCGGATATCGCCTTCGAATTCAGTCTGGCGGCTGTCAAGCAGATGGCGAAGCCTGCAGCTCCGACCCATCCGATCGTAGACGATGCTGCCAACACGTTTGGTTGGACGAATGTTCCCGGCTTTGACCAGCCAGCGAATTATGAATTCACGACAGATGGCGGTGCGCATTGGCAGACTGCCACCTCCAATCCGCAAATCGTTGGTCCGGCGGAATATGAGGTAGGAGAGATTCAAGTAAGAGTCAAGAAGGATGAAAGCCAGGGCCGTGCGACCGGCGAGGCGTTGAAATCGGACAAGGCTTATACTTCAGACATTCTATGGGACGTCTTCGATCTGGAGGCGGATGTGAACCGTAAAGGCAATATGAAAGTGGATGTCAGCGGCACACTGAAAGGCCAATATGTCGATTCGGCGGTAGCCGTGTTCCAGCTCATGAACGGCAGCGAGCAGGCCTGGGTATCCAACGCCGTGCCTGTCGAGACGGGCAGCTTCCAGCTTTCACAGAGCTTTAACGTCAATGCAAGCAATTATCAGCTGAATATTTATCTGGTCGATGAGTACAACGGCAACGTGTATGATTCGCTGTGGCTGGCCGATCCGATCGTATCCCAGGCCGAGCCTGTGCCGGCTCCAACTCCCGATCCGGAACCGGAGCCAAATCCCGGGACACCAGGGGATGATGAGGAAATTGAGCCTCTTCCGCTTCCGGTGAAGGAAGAAGAACCTCCAATTGCTGAAATACCGGAGGACGGAGAGCAGTCCGGCAGCGGCGGCGTGTTTGAGTTCGAAGACCGCAGCGCATGGACTTCGGCGGTGAACACCTTTAACAACAATCCGCTGAAAACGGAAAGCAATAATGGCGGAACGGTGGTCGCCAACACCTTCACCGGCGCATGGCTCAGTTTTGAGGATGCTGATTTCGGTACTGAAGGTGTAAACCATATTGCCGTTGAGTATGATGCTCCTACATCAAGAACACCTGCAGACGGCGTTCTTGAAGTGAGATTGGGCGGAGTTGACGGCGAGCTTGTGGGTACAGTCCAACTGCCGAATACCGGCAGCGGCTGGGGAACATACAAGACAGCCGAGGCGAACCTGAACAAAACCTTAACCGGGACACAGGATGTGTATCTGGTTATGAAAGGCAGCACGGACAGCACCCGTCTGTACATGGGCAACTTTGACCGTTTTACATTGGATTATGTCAAAATCAGAAACGATTATGCCCGTCTTGAGTTGGAAAAGTATGATCAATGGTCCACAAATGCGAATCCCGCTAATAATGGGCCGCTGAAAACGGAAGCTGGCAAGAGCGGACAGCAGGTTGCAAATACTTTTGACGGAGCGTGGCTGGCCTATCTGAATATGGATTTCGGCAATACGAGTGTGAATCAGTTTTCGATTGAGTATGCTGGCAACACCGGGAATACAGCCGCCGACGCGGCGGTTGAGATTCGTCTTGGCGGCGTAGACGGCACCTTGGTCGGCAAAGTTGCCACCCCTCCAACCGCCAGCGGCTGGGGCACCTACGCTACGGTGACAGGCAGCCTCACACAAACCCTTACCGGGATGCAGGATGTCTATCTCGTATTTAAAGGCAAAACCGATTCGACATACAAATACATCGGAAACTTTGACAACGCCAGCTTCTCCGCAGGCACAGCGCCTGAACAACCGGAAGAGCCGGAACAACCTGGACAGCCTGAGCAGCCGGAAGCGGATGTGACCGTACAGTTTGAGAATCGCAGTGAATGGTCCGCGGCGGTCAACACGTTTAATAACAAACCGCTGAAAACGGAAAGCAACAATGGCGGCACGGTTGTGGGCAATACGTTTGACGGCGCATGGCTGACCTTCAGCGATGTCGACTTTGGCACCAAGGGGAAAAATAATGTGGAGATCGTGTATGATGCCCCTTCACAAAAAGCCCCGGCCGACGTGACAGCGGAAATCCGCCTGAACGATGCGAACGGCGAGCTTGTCGGTACGGTCAATCTGCCGAATACCGGCAGCGGCTGGGGAACGTACAAGACCGCCAGCGCGAAGCTGGACCGGACGCTCAGCGGCGCGCAAACGATTTGTGTGGTATTCAAAGGCACGACCACGTCAGGCCTGATGTATGTCGGCAACCTGGACAGCATGACTTTCTCCGCGGCTGAATAAGCCGCGGGTCATATTGTTGAGTTAGAGATTATAACTTCCCTACAAAAAATCGGTAATCCTGATAACAGGATTACCGATTTTTATTTTGGCAAAAACCTCTTTATGCCCAACTCACAATTTGATCCATATTGCTTCTTGTTTTGGCGCGTTTGGGCTCCTCATTCCGATACCCAAAAGCGACCATCACGGATGCCTTAAAATTTCCTTCCTCTAATAAACCTTCTTCTTTTAAGATATGGTCTACTGCTTCATAGTAAAATCCTTCCATCGGACAAGAATCGATTCCAGCTAAAGCGGCGGCAGTCAACATATTCCCCATAGCAATATAGGTTTGCTTGGCAGACCATTCATACATTAAACGTTCATCTTTCAACAAGCCACTTACTTCCTGAACCTCTTTTAATGCACCGGAGATGTAATCAATAACCTCTTGAGGCATTTTTTGCACATTCTTCATTTGATCTATCACATATTCGGAATCATACATTACATTTGTCCGGGCAAGAATAATCAGAAAATGACTCGCAGTGTCCAGTTGGCCTTGGGCTCCGGGTGAAACTGCTTTTAGCTTATTCCTTAACTCCGGATTTTGCACAACGATAAACTTCCAGGGCTCTAAACCAATCGAGCTGGGAGATAACCTTCCTGTTTCTAGAATATAGTTAAAGTCCTCCTCGGATATTTTTTGGGTCGCATTAAACGTTTTGGTGGCATGTCTAAATTGAAAAGCCGAAATAACGTGTTCTTTGCTAACGGGTGTGAATGTATTCATCTGAGCACTCTCCTCTGTTTTTCATTTTATTGTTTGAACATTTATCATATGATAAAATTCTATTGCGCAATTCGTATTATAGATGTACCTTCAGAGGGTTTCTACGCTCTTGGAGTAGCGTTAGTATGCAATCGGATACCGGAAAGGATAGCCGTTATGAACTGTACAAATGAAATATTGGAAAAATGTGGATTTACAATGGCTCAAAAGATATTGTCGGGAAAATGGTCCATGCTGATCATTCTGTTTTTGAGTGAAAAAACGATGCGATTTAATGAAATTCAACGGTTGTTTCCAGACATTACTCATGCAACCTTAACCAAGCAGCTTCGCATTTTGGAGGAGTATGGCGTTGTTGTTCGTAACGTATATTCTCAGATACCACCAAAAGTCGAATATTCGTTGAGCGATATCGGAAAAAAACTAAAACCGATATTAGATTCAATTATGGATTGGGGGGAGGAATACAAGGAATATCAAGATAAATTCTAATTTTTTTGCGCATGCTACACATTGGCGGGCGCAGATTATGATTAGAGTGCCCTCAAAACTGAGGAATGAGGGATGGCATGTGGGTGAGAAGAACATTTTAGCCTATTTCAAAAGTCCGGAGGAGGCACAGGCTGCGGCGAAGAAGCTGCAGGCCCTGCGGGTGGTCGACATGTCCATTGACGGTTTCAGCAGATATCCGGGTACTGGGGCTGCGGACGGCCTGCCGGCCCTGGCCGGGCATTTCGGCAGTCTCTCCTCGCTGGTGCACGGCGGAGATTTCACGAACAGATCCTCCGGCATCCTGGCAGCAGCCGATCCAACAGCCAGCGGCATGAGCGACGGCGGGCAAGGAGGGCCGACAGGCAGGAATATCCTCCTGACGGCGGTCGTGGATGAATCGGTTCATCATCAGGCGCTTTCCATTGTGGAACAGGCCGGCGGCATGATATAGAACACCATTTAAACAAGAAAGCCATGGAAGGGAGATCGTGTAATGCCTACGAACAAGCGGTATGATAAAGCGTTTACGAAAACGGAGAAAATGAAGATCATGCATTCCGCCAAAAATGAAGACGTGGAATTTTCGGCTGAACTGGCTGATCACGATGATGTAGAGGCCCTGCGCCGCAGCGAGGCCGCCGACCGCCGCCAGGAGCGTATTTTGACGGACCCGGCCAAGAACAAGGAGACAAAGCTCTGACATTCCCTTTTGATTCAGCCGTCCGCGCATTTCTTTTGTTTGGTTTCGAAGGTCGAGAGCAGGCGGAGCTGCAGCTGTTCTCGACCTTTTTGCCTACCCAGGAATCGCAGAAGTTCTTTTTGACCGCGATTTCTTCTGAGTAGTAGGTATGCGTACGCACGCAGCAGCGGAGAGGGCGAAGCAATTCCGGAAAAGCGGAGCGTTCGCCTTTGGCCCGAAGGGTCAACAGCGATTGTAGGAATGCTTCGTTCTCGGAGCGTCTTCGGAGCATCTCAGAACGCAAACAGGAAGCACCAGGTCAAATGGCCCTTTCTGTGATTCCCTCTTTTTGAACTCGTACACGCTTGTATAGTACAATAAACTCTATGCATGCAGACGAGGAGGAAGAAAGATAGATGTTATGGCATGAGCTTACAATTCATACTACGGAGGAAGCGGTGGAGATGATCTCCAACTTCCTGCACGAAGCCGGGGCGGGCGGTGTATCCATCGAAGAGTCCGGAACCTTGAACAAGGAGCGGGATACATCCTACGGCCAATGGTATGAACGGCCCTTGAACGACATCCCCGAAGGCCGGGCGGTCATCAAGGGATATTTTAACGAGGAGACGGATCTCAATGAAATCCAGCAGGAGCTTGAGCCCCGGATCGAGCAATTGAGAACGTTCGACATTGACCCAGGAGGGTACAGCTTTGAGCAGCGCACGGTCAACGAGGAGGATTGGGCTGACGCGTGGAAGCAGTATTTCAAGCCGCAGCGTGTATCGGAACGTCTGACCATCAAGCCGACGTGGGAGGATTACGAACCGGCGAGTACAGCAGAGCAGATCATCGAGCTTGATCCGGGAATGGCCTTCGGGACGGGAACGCACCCGACCACATCCTTGTGTCTGCGTACACTGGAATCCGTGATCCAAGGCGGCGAGGAGGTCATTGACGTTGGTACGGGCTCGGGTATTCTCGCGATCGGGGCGATCAAGCTGGGCGCGAAGCATGTGCTTGCACTGGACCTTGATCCGGTGGCGGTATCCAGTGCGCTGGCCAATACGCAGCTGAACGGGCTGGAGCAGCAAATTACAGTAAAGGAAAGTGACCTGCTGTCCGTGCTGGACGGTAATGATCCTTCGCTTGGCGTAAAGCTGCCGGTTAAAGTTGTGGTGGCCAATATTCTGGCCGAAATCATTCTGCTGTTCATCGAGGACGTGTATAAAGCGCTGGAGCCAGGCGGCATTTACATCGCTTCAGGCATCTGGAAGAACAAAGAGCAGGTCGTGGAGGAAGCGCTGACGGCTGCGGGCTTTACCATTCAGGACAAACACAGGGATGAAGACTGGATCGCCTTTGTGGCGAGGAAGGGCTGACGATGGACTTTCTGAACAACTTTTTCCGCTTTAGCCTCGATGAGCTGCCGTTTGTTCTGCTGACGCTGATTATCGCGTTTACCGTGCATGAATTTGCGCACGCTTATTTTGCCAACAAATTTGGCGATCCTACGGCCAAGCTGCTGGGACGGGTGACGCTTAATCCGGCTGTTCACCTGGACGTGCTCGGCACGCTGCTGCTGCTGATCGCAGGCTTCGGATGGGCGAAGCCGGTGCCGGTCAACCGCGACAATTTCAGCCGCCCCCGCCTGATGGGCGTCATCGTTTCTGCCGCGGGTCCATTAAGCAATCTGCTGCTTGCTTTCCTTTCGACTATCATTTATTTTGCGATTGTGCATTGGGGCATGTCCGGGCTGGACGCCAACCCGCGCGTATTTGATGCGGTCCGCATCTTTTTCAATTACATGATTTCGCTGAATGTGCTTTTATTTCTGTTCAATCTTATTCCGCTTCCTCCTCTGGACGGATACCGAATTTTGGAGGATATCGCTCCTGCGCCATTACGGCGCAAGCTGCAGCAGTTTGAGCAGTGGTCCATTTTTATATTCTTGCTGATCCTGGTGCTGCCGCCGGTGCGGGCGGTGACCATCACACCGCTGTATGGGCTGGTAAATACCATTACACAAGGGTTTGCGAGCTTCGCAATGCTGATTTTTTAAAGATTCCAGAAAGTATAAACTTCTTGGTATAAGCTTCCTGGAATCTCAAGAAAAATTACTGCTAAACGCTGTCTGTCTTCTGTGAATTACGTCGATAGACGTTTTTCTTATCAATAGGGAGCCAACAGGCTCCTTTTTTGTTGGCCTTGATCAGATTTGTGGCATGATAAGTATGGCCTTTCATTCGTAAACGTTGTAAGATATAAATTTGGATACGATTTTTGAATACGTGTTACAAGAAAGCAAGGCAATTCAGGGAGGAAACAAAGCGATGCAGCGCTATTTTATTCCACCCGAGCAGTTTCAAGAGGGAGTCGTCATCATTACAGGCGAAGACGCCCGCCATATCGGCAAGGTGATGCGCGGACGTCCCGGAGACAAGGTTATCGTCAGCGACGGCCTTGCGCGTGAAGCGCTCGCGGAGATTGAACACATAGAACAGGACCGTGTCACTGCGGCGGTCATGGAGATGCTTGAAATGACCTCCGAGCCGCGGGTGAAGGTCACGATTGCCCAGAGTCTGCCCAAGGGCGACAAGATGGAAACGGTGATCCAGAAATGTACGGAGATCGGGGCGCATGCCTTTGTTCCTTTCCTGTCTGCCCGCACGGTGGTGCAGTATGATGCCAAAAAGGAAGGCAAAAGGCTCGACCGCTGGCGTAAAATCGCCAAGGAGGCCGCCGAGCAAAGCCACCGCAACCGCATTCCCGACATTGCTGCTCCCCTTTCCTGGAAAGAGCTGCTGGCCTCTTTTGCGGGGTATGACCTGGTATGCTATTGTTACGAAAAAGAACACGGCCGCCAGCTGCGCGACGTGATCGCTCCTTTTATGGAACAGAGCGGGCAGCAAGGGGAACAGCCCCGGATCCTGCTTGTTGTTGGACCGGAGGGAGGCTTTACCGAAGAGGAGAGCCTGACCGCCGAGAATGCGGGTGCCCGTTCCATTGGTTTGGGACGGCGCATTTTGCGCGCCGAGACGGCGGGCATGACTGCGTTGGCATGTATACTATATGAATCAGGAGAAATGGGAGGGAATTGACATGCCGTCTGTGGCATTTTATACGCTTGGCTGCAAAGTCAACTTTTATGATACTGAAGCGATCTGGCAGCTTTTCAAAAAAGAGGGCTACGAGCAGGTCGACTTTGAAGAGCAGACTGCCGATGTTTACTTGATCAATACCTGCACCGTAACGAATACGGGAGACAAGAAGAGCCGTCAGATTATCCGGCGTGCCATTCGCCGCAACCCGGATGCGGTCATCGCCGTAACCGGCTGTTATGCACAGACCTCCCCTGCCGAGATTATGGACATCCCTGGTGTGGACCTGGTGATCGGCACGCAGGACCGTGATAAAATTTTGCCATATGTACAACAGATTCAGGAATCCCGCCAGCCGATCAACGCCGTGCGCAACATTATGAAAACACGCGTGTTCGAAGAGATGGACGTTCCCGATTTTGCGGACCGTACCCGTGCTTTCCTGAAAATTCAGGACGGCTGTAACAACTTCTGCACGTTCTGCATTATTCCGTGGTCACGCGGATTGTCCCGCAGCCGTGAACCGCAGAGCATCGTCAAGCAAGCGCGTCAGCTTGTGCAGGCAGGCTACAAGGAAATCGTGCTGACAGGCATCCATACCGGCGGATACGGCGACGACATGGAGAATTACGACCTGTCCGATCTGCTGTGGGATCTTGAAAAGGTGGACGGGCTGGAGCGCATTCGCATCAGCTCCATCGAAGCGAGCCAGATTGACGAGAAAATGCTGGATGTGCTGAACCGCTCCGGCAAGCTTGTGCGCCATTTCCACATCCCGCTGCAGGCCGGAGACGATACCGTGCTGAAACGGATGCGCCGCAAATATACAACCGAAGAGTTTTATAACAAAATGCTGATGATCCGCAAGGCGATGCCGGATGTGGCGATTACGACGGACGTCATCGTCGGTTTCCCGGGCGAAACGGACGAAATGTTCCGCAACGGCTATGAGCTGATGAAGAAAATCGGCTTCTCGGAAATGCACGTCTTCCCGTATTCCAAACGCAGCGGCACACCGGCCGCTCGGATGGAGGACCAGGTCGACGAGGAAGTGAAGAACACGCGCGTGCACGAACTGATCGACCTTTCCGAGCAGATGCAGCTTGCCTATGCGCAGAAGTTCGTAGGCCAGGTGCTTGAAGTGATTCCGGAGGGAGAGCATAAGGGCTCCGAAGGAAAAGGGCTGCTGCATGGCTACAGCGACAACTATATCCAGATGGTGTTCGAAGGCTCCAAGGATATGATCGGCAAGGTTGTCCGCGTCAAAATGACTGAAGCGGGCGTCAACGAAAGCAGAGGACAGCTTGTCCGTGTCATGGACGCGGATCTGCCGACTGCGCTGTAAGAACCGGTCATCAGGCACTTTGAGCTATAGAAGAGACTGCAAGGATTTCGTCTTTCCGTCTTCCGGGGGGATGAAGTCCTTGTTGTACAAAGAAAGGGGAACTAGAGATGGCCGCCAGAAAAGAGATATCCGCAGGAGGAGTCGTATACCGCCGCCGTGAGGATGGGACGCTTGAAATCCAGCTCATTACAGACCGGTACGGTAAAATATCGCTTGCCAAAGGCAAGATGGAGCCGGGCGAAACGGTTGAACAGACCGCGCTGCGCGAAATTTTGGAGGAAACGGGGATTACGGGCCGCATTACGGATAAAGTCGATATCATTGCTTATACTTACCAGCATGCGGAATACGGCGAAGTGGACAAAGAGGTCCATTATTATTTGGTTGAAGCCGTAGACGGAACGCTGAAGGCCCAGGAAGAAGAAATCAAGGGTGTTGAGTGGTACGAGCCCCAGGCAGCCTGGGGCAGACAGAGAGAGAGCGGCTATGACAATAACGACGCCATTTTGCGTAAGGGGCTTGCCCTGCTCAATATCACCGTGCAGTAGGCGGCACAGTCGGCAGGGAGCCCATTCGCTCCCAGAACGGCAAATAGCATAAAGGCAGAACGGCAAGGGAGCAGATCACATTGAACAAGGTTTGGGCATGGGCGATCTGGGCTCCCGCGCCGGAGGACATCCAGGCGGCTGCCTGTGCCAGCTGGTCGGTGAGAGGCATGAACAGGAGCGCGCCAGCAATGTTGAGTCCGGTGTGCGACCAGGCTACAAAGTGACCCGCACGGCTTCCGCCAATGGCGGCGATCAGGGCGGTGACACAGGTGCCAACATTGGAGCCGATCACGATCCCGATGCCGACCTCCACCGGGAGTGCGCCTGCCGCTGCCAGACTGATAGCGGTGCCGATGACGGCGGCGCTGCTGTGAATGATGGCCGTCAGACAGGCGCCGGCGGTGAAGGCCCACCACATGCTGTCCTCGGAGCGTTCAAGGAACCAGCGGAACATACCGGCGTCAGTGACCCAGGGGCCGATGGCTTGCATGACCCGGATGCCGCCGAGCAGCAGAGCAAAGCCGGCGCAGGCAAGACTGGCATATTGAAAGGCAAGCAGCCGGCGCGGCGGACCGGCGCGGAAAGGTGCTCCGCGCTCCACGAGGATGACGGACACCGTCCAGGCCAGCAGCGACGTGACAAGCAGGGGCATGGCCCATCGTCCAAGCTGCAGGCCGAGCAGCTCGGTCGTGACGACGGTACCGATATTCGTGCCCAGGATAATGCCGAGCGTGCGCCCGTAGGTGAGCAGCCCGGCGTTGACAAGCCCGATGGTCAGTACGGTGACGGCCGTGCTGCTTTGCAGCAGGGCGGTAAGACCGGAGCTGAAGAGAAGCCCTTTCAAGGGGGAAGCTGTGGCGCGATTCAGCCAGCTGGACAGCAGCGGGCCGCCCAGCTGTCTGAGGGCGGCTTCCATCAGCTTCATGCCCCCAAGGAAAACGAGCAGACCGCCTGTCAGAGGAAGTATCACATGAAAGAACACGGGGGAATCTCCTTTCCCATCCAATTCGCTGTTCTGATTGAAAAAACGGCTATACCACGTATATGCGGCAGTACGGACAACCATGACAGGTTAAATGAGCGAATATACCGGAAAGCGGCACAGACGCCGTTTTTTGCAAACAGAGGAGTGTAATGCAGTGGCATCAGTTATATTGGATCGCAGCCGCAGGAAAAGGCTGGAGCAGGGGCATCCCTGGATTTTTAAAAACGAAATTGCATCTGTAGAAGGCGAGCCGTCTCCTGGAGAAGTGGTGGCCGTTCTGAATCACCAGGGCCGCTTCCTGGCGTCCGGCTATTATAATCCCGCTTCACAAATTACCGTGCGGGTGGTGTCCTATCAGCCTCTGGAGCGGATGGACAAAGCTTTTTTTACAGATCGGTTCCGCGAATGCCTGAAGCACCGTCAGCGCTTTATTGCTGAGGGGGATGCCTACAGGCTGGTGTATGGGGAGGCGGATTTTCTGCCAGGCCTGATCGTGGACCGGTTCAAGGATGTGCTGGTGGTGCAGCTGCTTACGCTTGGCATGGATCAATGCCGGGAGGAAATCACCGCGGCGCTGGTCGAGGTGTTCGGGCCTGCCGGGATCTATGAACGCAGTGATGTGTCCATCCGCGAGCTTGAAGGGCTGGAACAGCGCAAAGGCTCGCTTTACGGTGAATGCCCACGCCATGTCACCGTTTCGGAGAACGGACTTCTCATCAAAGTGGATATCGTGGAAGGGCAGAAGACAGGCTATTTCTTCGACCAGCGCGAAAACCGGGCTTCTATCGCTCCGCTTATAAAGGGATGGGGTGCACGAAGCGGCATTACGCTGCAGACGGTCGAAGTCGACGGACAGCAGGTGCAAAGACCTGTCAATAAAAGCGGCAAAATCGTGGAATTCCCGTATTGGGACGGAGCAACCGTACTGGAATGCTTCTCCCATACGGGAAGCTTCACTCTGAATGCCTGCAAATACGGGGCCAAGAAGGTTACCTGCCTTGATATTTCGGAACATGCGATCGAGAGTGCGCGGGAAAACGTGCGTCTGAACGGCTTTGAGGACCGGGTCGAATTTGTGGTCGAAGATGCATTCAAATACTTGCGGGAGCAGGTCAAGGGAACGGAGGAGCGGGCGCAGCGCTCAGAGGCAGGGCAGAAAAAGGTCGATACCTCCAAGCCGCTGGCAGCCGGGGGAGGCCGGACTTTTGACGTTGTTATTCTGGATCCGCCGGCGTTTGCGAAAACAAAAAGCGCTGTCAAGGGCGCATGCAGAGGATATAAGGACATTAACCTGCACGGCATGAAGCTCGTCAACGAAGGCGGGTATCTGGTCACGGCAAGCTGCTCCTACCATATGCGACCGGACCTTTTTCTGGATACGATTCAGGAAGCAGCGGCGGATGCCGGTAAGATACTGCGCCTTGTAGAATGGCGGGCCGCAGGCAAAGACCATCCGCAAATCCTGGGAGTGGACGAGGGCCATTACCTGAAATTTGCCATCTTCGAGGTACGGAGCCGCGCCCGGATGTAAAGATGCAACAAGGAAATTGAAGGAAAAAATCGCAAGCACCCTTTGAAAGGCAGGCTGCCGCCTGTTTGCTCAAGGGGTTTTTGCTTTGCTTTTTCATCCAAACATACGTTCTTTTGGCAGCGTTGTGATATACTTATAGTTATTCAAAACGAACTGTCGCATGCTGTTTTACGTCAATCCTTACATCACCAAGCAGCATGCTGAAATAGAGTTGGAGGGAGACTGCTGATGTCACTCCGTTTTTTGATCGGCCGCTCGGGCAGCGGCAAAACGACGCGGATTCGCGAGGAAATCATTGGGAAGCTGAAGGAGCAGCCGCAAGGCAAGCCGCTTATTCTGCTTGTTCCGGAACAGGCAACCTTCCATACAGAGCACGCTCTGCTGTCATCACGTGAAATCAAGGGAAGCGTGCGCGCCCAGGTGTTAGGCTTTCGCCGTCTCGCCTACAGAGTCATGCAGGAGACAGGAGGCGCGGCCCGGACCCCCGTGACGGAAGAAGGCAAGAAAATGCTGCTTTATAAAATCGTGCGCCGCAGAAAGGACGAGCTGCAGGTGTTCCGCGATTCAGGCGACCAGCTCGGGTTTGTCGACCGTTTGAACGCCTTGTTCACCGAATTTAAAAGGTACGGTGAGAATCCAGCCTCCCTGCCTGAGCAGCTGGAACGGATACAGGGCGGACCGGGCTCGCCGATTCTGAACAGCAAAATTCAGGATATTTTGACCCTGTACAGGGATTTCGAGCAGGAACTGGCCCCCTTGTATCTGGATGGCGAGGATACGATGATGCGTCTGGCCGCCCAGCTTCCGCACTCTGCCTGGCTGGATGGAGCCGACGTTTGGCTGGACGGGTACCGCGGATTTACACCGCAGGAATATAAAGTGATCGAACAGCTGCTGCTGTCTTCCGCTTCCTTGACGGTGTCCCTGACGCTGGACCGGGCATATGAGCCTGACCGTCTGCCGCATGAGCTGGACCTGTTTCATCCGACGGCCTCGGTATATGTGAAGCTGCAGGGCATGGCCCGTGAGCGGGGGATAGACGTCCGTGTTGAGGAGCTGCAGTCCGAGATTTTGCCGCGCTTCGCCTCATGTCCGGAGCTGGCTCACCTGGAAGCCGGATTTGACCGGCGCAGAGTTTGGGCATCCCCTGAGCCCCCGGCCGGCATGGAGCTGTATGCCGCAGCAGACCGCCGCGCCGAGCTGGAAGGGGCGATCCGCGAAATGAGGCGGCTGGCGCGTGAGGAAGGGGTGCGCTACCGCGACATGGCCGTGTTCGTCCGCAATCCTGCTGATTATGAGCATCTGCTGGAGCCTCTGTTCGCAAAACACGAGGTTCCCCTCTTTATTGACCAGAAGCGGGATATTCTGCATCATCCCCTGATTGAATTTGTGCGTGCTTCGCTGGATATTGTGCGCAGGCGCTGGCGTTATGAGGATGTGTTCCGGGCGGTAAAGACCGATCTGCTGCTTCCGCCGGACGGGAGTGTGACCCGCGACTGCATGGACGAGCTGGAGAATTATGTGCTGGCCTGTGGCATTCAGGGCAGCCGCTGGACGGACGGCAGACCTTGGCAGGCCGTGCCAAACCTGTCGCTGGAGATGGAGGAAACCGAGCGTATTAAGGCCCGTGACGAAACGCTGGAGCGAATGGAGCGGTGCCGGGCGGCTGTAGTTGTGCCGCTGCACGCCTTTGAGAAAAGGATGTCCAGGGCCAAAACCGCCAGAGAGCAATGCGAGGTGGTATACCGCCTGTTGGAGGACGCGGGTATAGGCAGCAAGCTGGATCTGATGATTGGTTATGCGCAGGAGCAGGGAGAACCTGAGCGTGCGCGGGAGCACAGTCAGATCTGGGATGCCGTGCTGGAGCTGCTGGATCAGATCCATGAGCTGGTGGGCGAAGAGAAGCTGCCGTTCGAGCTGTTTGCAGGCATGTTGGAAACGGGGCTGGCGGAATACCGGCTGGCCCTTATTCCGCCAGCGCTGGATCAGGTGCTGGTCGGAAGTCCTGACCGTACCCGGGTCAGCGGCATTCAGTATGCCTTCTTGCTGGGTGTGAACGAAGGTGTCATGCCCGCCGTGCCCCAGGAGGAAGGCGTGCTCAGCGAGGAGGAACGCAGCAGGCTGTCCGAGCAGGGAGTCGCGCTTGCTCCGGATGTGACACGCAGACTGCTGGATGAGCGTTTTCTCGCGTATACGGCGATGACATCGGCGGGACGCAAGCTGTGGGTCAGCTATCCGGTCGCCGATGAAGAGGGCAGAACGCTGCTGCCGTCGGAATACATCAGACATTTGCGCATGATGTTCAAGGGGCTGAAGGAAAAGCCCCTGCTCAGCCAGCCCTTGCCGGGAACGGATTGGACAGACCAGTCTGAATATGCGCTGCATGCACCCGAAGCGCTGTCCCAGCTTATCGTGCAGCTGCGGCAGTGGCTGCGCGGCGCGGACATTGCCGAGCCGTGGTGGGAGGTCTACAACTGGTATGCGGATAACAGCGGAGAGAATCGGGTGAAACTGGAAAACCTGCTGACCTCTCTGTTCTATGAGAACCGGGCCCAGCCGCTGCGGCGTGAGACGAGCCGGATCCTGTACGGCAAGCGGCTGCGGACCAGCGTGTCGCGAATGGAGCGTTTTGTGGCCTGTCCGTTTTCGCATTTTGCGTCCCACGGACTGAAACTGAAGGAGCGCCAGGTCTATAAGCTGAAGGCGCCGGACATCGGGCAGTTGTTTCACGCGGCCCTGGGAAGCATGGCAGCTCGCCTTAAGGCAGACAACCGCAGCTGGGGCAGCCTCAGTCCGGAGGAATGCCGGCAGGAAGCGGAGACGACCGTGGACCGGCTGGCGCCGCGCCTGCAGGGCCAAATTTTGCTGAGCTCGAAGCGTTACGGTTATATTTTCCGCAAGCTGAAAGATATCGTCGGCCGGGCCTCCCTCATTCTGGGCGAACATGCCCGCAGGGGAAGCTTTGAACCACTCGGTCTTGAGCTGGACTTCGGTCCGGGCAAGGAGCTGCCCCCGCTGACGTTTGAGCTGGAGAACGGCGTGGTGATGGAAGTGATCGGGCGAATTGACCGGGTCGATGTGGCGGAAGGAGAAGAGGGCCTGCTGCTGCGGGTCATTGACTATAAATCAAGCCATAAGGATCTGAAGCTGCACGAGGTCTACTACGGTCTTGCCCTGCAGATGCTGACCTATCTGGACGTGCTGCTGGAAGGCGCGGAGCAATGGCTGGGAGAGCCTGCTTATCCGGCCGGTACCCTGTATTTCCATGTGCATAATCCGCTGCTGCAATCCGCCAACGGCATGAGCGCCGGGCAGGCGGAGCAGGAGCTGCTGAAACGGTTTAAGATGAAGGGCCTGCTGCTGGCCGACCGTGACGTCATCGCCAAAATGGATGCGGAGCTGGACAAAGGCCATTCGGCCATTTTGCCCGTGGCGGTCAAGGCGGATGGCGGTTTTTACAGCAGTGCGGCGGTGGCGAGTCCGGAGCAGTGGAAATCGCTGCTCTCCACCGTGCGCAGCAATATTCGGAATATCGGGACAAGGATGACGGAAGGTGAGGTTGATATCGTTCCTTACCGCATCCTGCAGGAGACCGCCTGCGATTTTTGTTCCTACAGACCGGTATGCCAATTTGACGACAGCCTGGAAGGGAGCAGGTTCAAACATTTGGCGAAGCCGGGGAAAGAACAGCTGTGGGACATGCTGGACAAAAATGAAGGAGGGAGAACGGAGTGATGCACATACCCAAGCCGGAAGGCAGCTTCTGGAGCGACGAGCAGTGGCAGGCCATCGTGCAGTCCGGAGACGACATGCTGGTGGCAGCGGCGGCAGGCTCAGGCAAAACAGCGGTGCTGGTCGAACGGATTATCCGCAAAATCGCCGATCCGGAGCTGGGCTTCAGTGTAGACCGGCTGCTGGTGGCGACCTTTACGAAGGCTGCCGCCTCCGAAATGCGTCACAGAATCCGCGAGGCGCTGGAACGCGCGCTGGAGGACAATCCAGGGAGCGACCATTTGCGGCGTCAGCTCTCGCTGCTCGGCAGGGCGTCTATTACGACGCTTCACTCGTTCTGCATGGAGGTGATCCGGCGCCACTACCAGGCGATTCCGCTCGATCCCGGCTTCCGGATCATGAATGAGCATGAAACAGAGCTGATGCGGCAGGAGCTGCTGGAGGAGCTATTCGAGGAGAATTATGGCGAACACCCTGACGGCAGCGTATTCCGCTTGATGGTGGACTGGTTCAGCGGAGAGCGGACCGATGACGCGGTATACGGGCTGGTACAGCGGCTGTATGACTTCGCACAGAGCCATCCCTGGCCGGAGCATTGGCTGCGGAAGACGGCTGCCACTTTCCGCATAGACAGTGTTGCCGAATTGGGGGAGACTTCCTGGGCTTACAGCATCATCGCTGATGCACGGCTTGAGCTGCGCGGCGTACGCAGTCTGCTGGAGCAGGCGCACGCCCTAGCTATGCTGCCGGGAGGACCCGCACCTTATGCGCAGACACTTGCGGAGGAAATGCAAATGGTAGAGGGGCTTCAGCATACGCTTGAGCATGAGCCCTGGGAACGGCTGTATGACACGTTTCAAACGGCAGCCTTCGGCAAGCTGAAGCCTGTCAAAAAGGATCAGACCGTTCCGGAGCTGCAGGAACGAGTCAAATCGCTGCGAGAGCGGGCCAAGAAAGCTCTGACTGATTTGAAATCATCCCTTTTTGGACGGCCGCCGGAGCAGTTTCTTGCCGAGCTGAACGAGGCTGCTCCGCTGATGGAGGAGCTTGCGGAAACTGTTATTGCGTTCGGGGAGAGATTTCGCAGAGAAAAGCAGGGAAGGGGTCTCGTCGATTTCGGGGATCTGGAGCATTATTGTCTGCATATCTTGCGCCATCCGGATTCAACGCCGGAGCAGCTGCTTCCTTCGGATGCTGCGCTGGAGTATCAGGCACGGTTCGACGAGGTGCTGTTGGATGAATATCAGGATACGAACACGGTGCAGGAGGACATCGTGCGCCTGCTGTCACGCTCGCAGCCAGGGAACCGTTTTATGGTTGGCGACGTCAAACAGAGCATTTACCGTTTCAGACTGGCCGAGCCCGGCTTGTTCCTGGACAAGTACCGCCGTTTTGGCGAACAGGGCGAGCCTGGATTGCTGATTGATCTGGCGCGCAATTTCCGCAGCCGCCGTGAGGTGGTGGATGCGGTCAATCTGCTGTTCCGCCAGATTATGAGCGCCGATGTGGCCGAGATTGATTACGATGAGCGGGCAGAGCTGGTGCACGGAGCGGATTTTCCGGAGACTTCCGCAGATAGCCCGAGCCCTTATCAGCCGGAGCTGATTCTAATTGATAAAGGAGCAGCGGGTCCCTCTGTTCAGACGGATGAAGTCGAGGAGGGGACTGCCACCCCGGAAGAAGAGCTAGCGGAGCTGGAAACGGCGCAGCTGGAGGCGCGGCTGATTGCGGGCCGCATCCGGGAAATTGTCGGGGATACCGGACCGGCGCTGCAGGTGTATGATAAGGGACTCAAAACGATGCGGTCTGCCGGCTACGGCGATATCGTCATTCTGCTGCGATCGGCGGCGGTATGGGCTCCGCTGCTGGTGGAGGAACTGCGTCTGGCCGGCATTCCGGCAGCCGGGGAGCAAACGAAAGGTTTCTTCAAGGCGACCGAGGTCGAGGTAACACTGTCCCTGCTGCACTTGATAGATAACCCGCGCCAGGACATCCCGCTTGCGTCCGTGCTTCGTTCGCCCATTGTCGGCTTGACAGAGGATGAGCTGGCGCGGATCAGGGTGAAGCGCCCTAACGGCTCTTTTTATGACGCAGTTATGGCGGCTGCAGGACGGAATGCCAAAGCGATTGTGGCGGCCACGGCGGAAGCGGCGGCCGCCGCAGAAGGCAGGCATGGCGCAGCGGAGAGCCATGGGGCGGCTGAATCCGTGCAGAAGGCGGCGCAGGAGCAGGGAATCGACCCTGCCGAAACGAGAATGATCGTGCTTTTGCAGCGTTTTCTGGACCAGCTTGAGGCTTGGAGACAGGAGGCGGTTCAGGGCAGCCTCAGCGGCCTGATCTGGCGGGTGTATGAAGACACAGGCTATCTGGACTGGAACGGGGGATTGCCCGGAGGAGTGCAGCGCCAGAACAATCTGAAGGCATTATATGAACGTGCCCTTCAATACGAGCAGACGACAGCAAACCGGGGGTTGTTCCGTTTCCTGACATTCATCTCCAGGCTGCGCGAAAACGGCAGGGATTTGGGGCCGTCGAGTGTCTCCACGGAGCCAGAACAAGCCGTGCGCATCATGACCATTCACAAAAGCAAGGGGCTGGAGTTTCCGGTCGTCTTTATCGCCGGAGCGGCCAAAATGTTCAACAGGCAGGACCTGAACATGCCGTTCCTTATGCATAAAGAGCTTGGTTTTGGTCCCAGATTCGTCGACAGTGGCAACAGGGTCAGCTATCCGACCCTGCCGAATCTGGCCATCCGCAGACGCTCGCAGCTTGAATTGCTCGCGGAGGAAATGCGAGTGCTGTACGTTGCCCTCACCCGTCCGCGCGAGAAGATGATCATCACGGCCACCGTGCGGGATGCCGCCGCACAGGCGGCTTCCTGGGCCGGTATCAAGGAACGTCCGGAGGAGGTGCTGCCTGATTATCTGCTTGCTGGGGGCAGGAACTATCTCGACTGGATCGGCCCGGCGCTGCTGCGCCATCCGTCGGCCGCCGTTCTGCGCGAGGCGGCGGGTCTGCCGGAGGGGGAATATGAGCCTCTGAAGGCGAGCGAGGGAGGATGGATCATATCCTTGCACTCCAAGGATGCGGCGGCTGCGGGAGCGTTGGCGGGCCCCGGTCAGGAGGCAGAGCTTATGCCGGACAGAAGCCGGCGCGTTGAAGCGCTTAGACAGGCGGAGCCTGTACAGACTGGGGCGGCGAATCAGGCCGAGGAGTTGGCACAGGCGCTGGCCTGGACGTATCCGCATGCGCTTGCGGGCAGGACGGCCGCCAATACGTCGGCAACGGAGCTGAAGCGGGCTGCAGCTGGTGAGGAGCATCCTGCGGCGGAGTGGACGAATGTTCTAAGCGCTGTAAGCGGAGAACCGTCCGTACCGCAGCCTGCATTCGAAAGATTGCGGCTGCGCCGCCCGAAATTTATGGAGAACAAAGGGCTTAGTCCCACTGAGCGGGGGACGGTGTATCATACGCTGATGCTTCATATCCCCCTCCAGGGCAGCGTCGATGCCGCCATCATTGAGCAAACGAAGGAACGCCTTGTTTTGACCGAAATTATCCCTCAGCAGCATGCTGACATGATTGATATAGACGAGATTGAGCGCTTCTTTGCCACCGTGCTTGGCCAGCGGCTGCTCCGTTCCGCCTCCGTACAGCGGGAGCTGCCGTTTAGCTATGGTCTGCCGGCTTCACAGCTGGCAAGCCGAAAGGCGTTGGACATCCACCGGCCGGGGATCTTCGTGGACAATGACACGAATCCGGCAGGACTGGAGGGAGATACGGTGCTGGTCAAGGGGATTGTCGATTGTCTCTTTGAGGATGAGCAGGGTCTCGTGCTGCTGGATTATAAAACAGATCGGATTTCGGAGTACCGGAATACGGCGGCCCTTGCCGAAATGTATCGTTTTCAGCTTGAGCTGTATTCGCGGGTGATGGAGGATATTTTTGGACGGAAGATCGTGGAAAGATGGCTTTATTTCTTTGATTCGGGAGAATGCGTCCAGGTGTAAACGGAGATTTCCTGAACCAGACTATAGGGCTTCGTTCGCTCTTAATGGGACGCAAAGCTTATGCTTCCGAAGTAGTTTTGTACGAAGGGATATCAAGGCAGTAACGCTCACAAAACTTAAAGCTTATGCTTCCGAAGTAGTTTTGTACGAAGAGATACCAAGGCAGTAACGCTCACAAAACTTTTAGAGCAGCGGTACGATGTCAAGACCCTGAATGAAAGGGATTTTCGCGTGCTGTCACTTTTTCAGGGGGTGGACCGAA
>NZ_JBJURI010000017.1:0-149964 GCF_046098255.1 Paenibacillus jiangxiensis | reverse complement strand
GTGAAGGAATACATGGATTTTTACAACAACCGGAGGATGCACCGAAGTCTCGGTAAACGATCTCCCGCTTCGTTTATAGAGTGGGCCAGGGAAGCACCGGCTGAATTAAAAAAATACGAATGTGCCGTGTGAACGAGCAAAGTCGAGCTATTCTACGGCTGAGCATCTTTTTTTCGGCATCTCTCCAAAATTAGGGGGTCTGACCGAATAGACGGATTTTTCAGCAATAAGAACTTTCCAGTCCGAACTTCATACACACACTGGACTATGGAATAGGGGAGGGGAACAGGGGGATATCCTGTCCCTAGCCAAACGGGAAATTGTGGAGATTGGTGATTTCTTTCCGATCATTTTGAAGTAGGGTTAAGCACGGAGCAGCGGAGAGAACGAAGCAATTCCGGAAAAGCGGCAGCGCTCGCCTTTGACCCCGGATTTTTACCACTAAAATTATAATAATATGAAATTCGGGGTCAACAGCGATTGTAGGAATGGTTCGTTTTCGGAGCGTCTCATAACACACAAAGAAGTGCCCCAGATTCAATGGTTTTTTGGGTCACTCTCGTGTTATCGACTCTCCTATTTTGTCCCTGAGTGGGCCGAGCCTGAGGCGGTGTGATCCGTGTCCGGATACGTGTCCGCATACAGCTTCCGGTATTGGCCCGGTGTGCAGCCGGTTTCTTTTTTGAACTTGCGGATGAAATTTGGGGTGTCCAGATAGCCGACCCGCTCGATAATGTCCTTTAGAGGATCGTTGGTGGTGAGCAGCAGTCTGATCACTTCATTCATGCGCAGATGCCAAATGTACTGTGAAAAGGTAGAGCCCGTTTTTTCTTTAAAGCAGCGGCTCAAATAGGAAGTGGATATGGAATACTTTAACGCCAACTGCTCCAGACTCAGCGTGTAATCGGCGAACTGCCGGTCAACATAGCTGACAATATCGTCCACCAGCGAGCTCTGCTGCTGCTCCGCCTTGCGTTCGACCTGCGCGCAAATCTGCATGGCCAGCATTTCCAGAGTGCTTTCCAGTTCTTCGAGCGTTTCGAAGGAGGTAAATCTGGGAATATCGCGGATGACACTGGTCATGCCGGACTCGGATGCAATTTTGAGCAGGGAATTCAGCAGGTCAAAGCAGATGCACCGCAGCAGCGCCGCCGATACCGGTTGGTTGCGGATGTCCGCGATAATGGAATCGATCATCTGCACGGCCACGGATTCGTTCCCCTGTTTAAGGCTCTGCTCCAGCTTGAGCAGCGACTTTTTGGAAATCCAGAAGGCTTCGGGCGATGAACTGGTCAGATTTTCAAAGAAAGTAATGCTCCCCTGTCCTCCCAGCATGCGGAATTCCAGAGCAGTGGCCGCTTCAATGAACGACTGGTTGATTTCTCCCAGAGAACTGTAAGGTGTTCCCACTCCGATGGAAGGATGGAGGGAGAAGGATTCAACCACCTTTGCCCGTACCGAATCGGCGGTCCCCTGGATTCTTTCGTGCAGCGTAGCGCCTTCATCTTCCGCAATGCTGACGATCAGCGCGAAGGGATCGGCAGGTGAAAATTCAATGCCATACACACGGGCTTTCACTTCCGGAAGCTCCAGGTCGCTGAACAGCTTGTAAATCATTCTGCGGTCCAGTCCCGACTTGGAGGAGGCTGCCGGGAATTCGTCCCAGGTGAGCAGCATGACAAAATAACTGCCTTTCGTCTGTGGGAACTGCAAGCCCATGGAGCGGATAATGGAGTCCAGTCCTTCGTCACTCGGATTTCCGTGCTTGAGCAGTGTCAGCAGGAAGTGGTTGCGCACATAGGGCTCTTGAATATCAATGCGCACGCTGTAGTCATGAATGGTCTGGCGAATCCACTCCCATTCTCCGCCGGATTTAACCGTATCCAGGGATTTGGTGCCAGTTTTCACCCTTGCAAATTCGAGCAGATCCTGAATCGGGTGATACTGTCGTCTTGCAAGCATAATGGCGGCGGTGACTCCGGTCAGCGCTACGGCAGCGAATACGATCAGAATCAGAGTCTGCACGTGAACGATCCGGCTGAAAAATTGGCTGCTCGGCATGGTGGTCATGTAGGTCCACCCATTTTCCTCAGACCGCACAGCCACAATGGACTGCTGCTCATCATTCAGCGTCAGGCTGTGAATGCCTGGCCCCAGAGCGACCAGTTTATCCAGTTCATCTGCGGGAATGGCTGCCCCGTGGCTGTTGGACGTCAGGATCTGCCCTTTTTCATTGAAAATATAGCTGTTGCCTGAAAAGTTGTTCAAAATGGAATCCATCATGCCCGTAAGCTTGGATTCCTCCATCAGGTAGATTACTGTGGCATAAGGATAAGGATCATTTGGTTTGATCGGGATAAGGAGCGAGAGGACCGATTCCTGCCTGGAATTTACACTTACCCGTTCTGCTGGGCGCATCAGCGGATGTATCACTTCGTTCAGGTCGCGGCGCAGCTCCTCCGGGCTCCAGTTGCTGAACTTGTATTTTTGATTAAAGACAACCTCAAGATTCGTATGACCGGTAGAGGAATAAATCACAGGGTCGCCGCGAAAATAGAGAAACAGATCGTCCAGGATTTGACTGTTCGCTTTGTAATTGGCCAGTGCGTTGATGGCTTCACGGCTGTAATATGGGTGACGCGCCATATAATGGGTCAGATGCTCGTCATAGGCGATGCGTCCGGCGATATCCTGCAGCTCCGCCATACGGCTGTCTATGGTCATGCGCACCTGATTCAGTTGATTGACGTTGGACTGCTCGATTTCCGAGCGCAGGCTCGCAATCGCGCTGTTGTAGACGAGCACGGTAACGCCAGTGAGCGGGATCAGAAAAATAAGGATATAAGACAAGGTATACCTCAGCAACAGCTTTGATTTGAAATCATTCCAGTTCATTCTGCCCGGAACGAGCTTCGGCAGCTTGGAAATTCTGTTCATGATGCTCCCTGCCCCCAATCTTTATTTTTTATGCAATTACATCAAGTGTAAGCTTTGAAAGCGTTTTAATTTCGTTTTTCTCATTATGCACTAAAATTTGACGATGGGGAAGGAAATAGCAGGAATTTGCGAAATTGAACAAAAAAACAACAGAGAATGAATTGACAGCCTTAATGAGAACGATTATCATAAAACGGATATATGATAATGATAATCTTTATCATTAATCAATGCGGGGCTTTTTTATTACATACAGCTTAAGGGGGAAGTATCATTGCGTATTGTAAAATCTTCTGCTTTTTTGATCATGTTATTGTTCGCTGTCATTCTATCCGCTTGCGGCGCTCAGAACACCGCTACTGAAGGAGGAGGGACGGCTGCGGAGGCATCGAATGGCACGCCGCAGGAAACACGTACCTTCAAGGATGCCATGGGAGATATATCGGTGACAGGTGTTCCCAAACGCGTGGTCGTGCTGGATTGGACGGCTGCGGAGGATGTGCTGGCGCTCGGCATGCAGCCCGTAGGCATTACCGATATCGAAGGAATGAAAAAATGGGTTGACATACCGGTGGAAATAAGCGCGGACGTCACGGACATTGGCGACCGCAGCGCTCCCAACATGGAATTAATCGCTTCCCTGAAGCCGGATTTAATCCTGGGCTTGAAATCCCTGAATGAGGCAAACTACGACGCATTAAAAGCGATTGCGCCAACACTGCTGTTCAATCCTTACCCGGAAGAGGGGCAGGGAGACCAGTACGAAAATATGGAAACAACGTTCCGGACCATCGCCGATGTGCTGGACAAGAATACGGAAGCGCAGGCTGTGCTGGATGATCTGCATCAGACGTATGAAACGGCCAAAAAGCGGATCGCGGAAGCCGGCGCGGATCAGAAGCCGTTTATTCTTGCCATGGCCTTTACCAACCAGAATGCTGTCACGTTCCGTATATCTACGGATAACTCCCTGTCTGTCAAGACATTGGAGCATCTCGGTCTTAAAAATGCGTACAAATCGAAACAATTTGAGATTTACGGATTCACAACTGCAGACGTTGAGGCACTGCCCGCGCTGCAGGATGCCAATTTCATTCATATTACCCAGAATGACGACAATGTCTTTG
This sequence comes from Paenibacillus jiangxiensis, assembly GCF_046098255.1. Taxonomy (NCBI): domain Bacteria; kingdom Bacillati; phylum Bacillota; class Bacilli; order Caryophanales; family Paenibacillaceae; genus Paenibacillus; species Paenibacillus jiangxiensis. The sequence goes on along the minus strand of NZ_JBJURI010000017.1, from coordinate 145,900 downwards.
AAAATCAGCTGAAGGATAATCCGGTCTGGAACGGCCTTAATTTTGTAAAAGAAAACCGCATCTATGCATTGGGCGGAGATACCTGGCCGTACGGAGGCCCGCTGGGAGCCAAGGTCATGGCTGAGAAGGCTGCCGATCTGCTGACCAAGTAACCATGGGCATCTTCAACAGAAATCTAACACCTTTACAGCCGGAACAAGCCGCACGAACCGGGACAGGCCTGCGTACCATCGGGATGCTGCTCTTAGGGCTTGCGGCTGTGCTCGTCATTTCGTTTATCAGCCTCACTCAAGGGCTGGCTAACATCTCTCTGACGACCGTCCTTCAAGCCATTACGGCTCCGCAGGATCTGCCCGATCACCATCTCATCCGTGGCGTGCGCATGCCGCGGACCGTGATCGGACTGCTGTCCGGTGCGGCGCTTGCCGCAGCCGGTGTGCTCATGCAGACGGTCACCCGCAATCCACTCGCTTCGGAGTCAACTCTTGGTGTCAATGCGGGCGCTTATTTGGCGGTTGTATGCGGGATGCTCTTTTGGCCGGTATTGCAGGGACACTACTCCCTTCTCTTTGCTGTCATCGGCGGGACGGCAGCTGCACTCGCTGTTCATGCGCTGGCAGGCGGATCCAAGGGCACTCCGCTGCGCATCGCCCTGTCGGGGATGATTGTGACGCTTATCCTTTCCTCCGTAACAAGCGCATTGGTGCTGCTGAATGAGCAAACCACCCAGGGCATATTTCTGTGGGGCTCGGGATCGCTTATTCAGAACGACTGGGACGGTGTCGTTTTTGCCTGGCCGTGGGTTGCCGCCGGACTGCTCGCTGCGATGCTCTTTGCCCGCCAACTGGACATGCTGCTGCTCTCGGAAGAGACTGCCCGTTCGCTGGGCCAGCGTGTAGGGCTGGCAAGATCCGCTGCAATGGCGGCGGCCGTTCTGTTAGCCTGTGTGACCGTCAGTGTCGTAGGGCCCATCGGTTTTATCGGCCTGGTTGCGCCCCATCTGGTCCGTTTAACAGGCATTACGAAACATGCCGGACTTGTGCCGCTTGCTGCCGTATGGGGGGCCGCCCTCCTGACAGGCGCCGATACGATCGCCCGGATATTCGTCAATTCGTACGGTGAACTGCCGGCAGGCGCCATTACGGCCATGATCGGCGGGCCCTGGCTGATCTGGCTTGCCATGCGCGTCTCGCGCAGGATCGAAGGCGGGCCGACCACTTCCATGGCTGCTGGGGGTAGACTCAGTTGGGGATCTTTCCGCCTGTGGGTCGTCCTTTTCAGTCTCCTGCTGCTCGCCGTGTGGACGCTCAGCCTGATGAGCGGAACGCTCCAGATTCCCTTTACAGAGGTCATAGCGGTATTATCCGGCGGGGGAGAAGACATGTACCGGCAGATTTTGCTGGAATTCCGCCTGCCTCGTCTGCTTACAGCCGGCCTGGCTGGAATCGCACTGGCGGTTAGCGGCAGCCTTCTGCAGAGCGCTGTCCGTAATCCGCTCGGTGACCCGCATATCGTGGGCGTTACGAGCGGCGCGGGAGCGGGAGCCCTCTTCCTGATGATCCTGCTGCCGCAGCTGCCTGTGAGCTGGGTGCCGGCTGGAGCCGTCATCGGCGGGATTGCCGCCGCAGCGCTGGTCTATGCAGTCTCCTGGAAAAGGGGGCTGAACCCGACCATTTTGACACTTGTCGGGATTGCCGTGGCCGCCGCGGGCTCGGCGTTGATCAATCTTATGATCATCCACGCCAAGCTGGCCGTCGCCCCCGCACTGGCATGGATGGCCGGCAGCACCTACGGCCGCGGCTGGGCGGAGGTGCTGCAGCTTGCGCCAGCCCTCGTCCTGCTGCTGCCCTTGGCCTGGTGGCTTGGCCGCAGAGTCGATCTGCTGGCGTTCGGCGACGAAAGCGCGGCCGGTGTCGGCCTGCATGTCCGCAATACCCGGCTGTATACCGGCATCATTGCCGTTCTGCTGGCCTCCATCGCAGCAGCCAGCGTTGGCTCGGTCGGTTTTATCGGACTGCTGGCTCCCCATGCCGCACGTTTGCTTACAGGTTCGAATCACCGGCAGAACATGGTGCTTGCCGCCCTCATTGGCGGCGTGCTGCTGGCCGCTGCAGATTGGCTCGGCAGAATTGTAATCATGCCCAAGGAGCTTCCGGCCGGCATCGTAACCGCTCTGCTCGGAGCGCCTTATCTGTTGTTCCTGATGTGGCGCTCATCCAGAATGACCAGGATGAATTAGAGACGGCGGCAAGAAAGCCTGCAAACTACATCGGTGTAGTCTGCAGGCTTTTATTGTTGCGGTGCTTGTCCGGCCAGGTGATGGCATGGGAGGTTCTGCTCAGCTTCTCGTAGAACAGAAGCGGGTCCTTTTTCAGGATACGGGTCATGATATGGACGACAAATGCCACCATCACAACGAATACTACAAATGCGGCCATGACAAAGGTCAGATCGGAGACCCGCAGGGATAAGACGGGAAACCAAATACTGATTCCACCTAATATCCAATAGAGAATACCGTAGCGGACGATCAGCGCCGGCAGGGAGACCCTGCCGCTTGCACCAACCACCTTAATGCGGACCGTCCATTTGCCCACTGTTCGTCCGCCCGTCAGAAAGGGAAGGAGCATAAAATACAACCCGCTGGATATCCAATAAGCTGCTGTTGTATGGTAGTTCATCAACAGGGCATAAATGATCAGCCATACCCCAAGGTCGATCAGCCAGGCGACGCCCCGCCTTGTGTAGGATACGCGTTTGGCGGACAGGTCGACCTTCTCATCCAGGCGGTCCATGCGGGGAAGGTGGGCTGCAGGCCAGCCTGCGAGCAGGAAGCCGGTGATGCCGCCAAGCGTATTGGCAATCAAATCATCCACATCAGCCACTCTGTAGGGATTGTCATAATACCCGAAATTGGCCGACAGCTGAATCCCCTCAAACGTGAGCGAGAGCAGCAGAGACAGGAAGATGCACAGCAGCCACCCTGTACGGAAATAGTAGCGCAGAAACATGCCAAATGGCACCGTCAGCGCGATGTTCAGCACAACCTGCAAGAAGGCGCGTTCCTGCAGCAGATGCCAATAGGTTGAAGGTTCATCCGCAACGACTTTGGTTTCCCGGATAATATCCTGAATAAAATGGAGCGGAACCAATTGTAAATTGCCGCCCGCGAGCGGCGCATTATGCCGTGTTTCGGGAAAGGGCAGCAGAATAAGATAAAATATATTCATCAGATACAGCAAAAAAAGATACAGCATAAATGCTCTTGCCTTGTGGATATAGCCGTGTCTGCGGTACTGCACAATAAGAAACGGCAGTGTGAACAGCAGTGCGGCGATCGGGAAGGTCAAAAACGCATATGAGATCGGAAACAAGTAGAATTTCAGCATGTTTTATATCACCTGTAGTTTGAGCCTATCGTTCCATACTATTGTAGCATCCAGCCTTGCCATTGTATCATTTTAAGAGGTTCTATGCTCCCCTGGAGCTGCGATTTGTTCAGTTCCTGGAGGTATATTTTGCGAAAACAAAAATAATGCTTGGTTACAGCCACATGTCAGGTTAATATAGACAATAATTAAAAAAAAGTATACCGATGTACATTTAAGCAAAGAGTCCACGTCCGGTGGATTTTTTTCTAAAATCGTTTTTTCTTAACAGATTAAAATATTTACGTTTAATGGGGGAAAGTGGACAATGCAGTATATTAGCACAAGAGGACAAGTGGAACCCAAAGGATTCATTGACACGGTACTAATGGGCCTGGCAGATGACGGGGGACTGATGGTGCCTGTTGAAGCTCCGGTCGTTACGGAGGAGACGCTGCAGAAATGGAAGCAGCTCAACTACGAGGAACTGTTCCTGGAAATTTTCTCATTGTATATCAATGATGAGATTCCGCAAGAGGACCTGCGGGAACTGGTCCGCCGCAGCTATTCCAGCTTCCGGACGCCGGAAGTGACACCTGTGCATCAGCTGAATGACTCCTTGTATATTCTGGAGCTGTTCCACGGACCTACTTTTGCATTCAAGGACGTTGCCCTGCAGTTTATGGGTGAATTCTATTCTTATGTATCGAAGAAACAGAACAAGATCATCCATATCCTTGGAGCGACCTCCGGTGATACCGGCGCGGCGGCCATTCAGGGTGTGCGCGGCAAGGAAGGCATCAAGATCTGCATCCTGCATCCGCATCAAAAGGTGAGCAAGGTGCAGGAGCTGCAGATGACGACGGTGGATGATGAGAATGTGCTGAACCTGTCCGTCAAAGGCAACTTTGACGATTGCCAGAAGGTCATCAAGGAGCTGTTTGCAGATCTGGATTTTAAGAGCAAATACCATTTGCGCGCCATTAACTCCATTAACTTTGTGCGGATTTTGGCCCAAACCGTATATTATTTTTATGCATACCTGCAAATCAACAAGGGAGAGAAGCTTCCGAAAATCAATTTCTGTGTGCCTTCCGGCAACTTCGGCAATATTTTCTCCGGTTATTTGGCCAAACGAATGGGGCTTCCGGTCAATAAACTGATCATTGCCACCAACGAGAATAATATTCTGGAGCGCTTTGTGAAGACGGGAGAATATAAGCCGGGTGATTTCAAAATGACCCACAGCCCGTCGATGGACATTCAAGTGGCCAGCAACTTCGAGAGATACCTGTACTATTTCCTGGGCGAGGATTCAGAGAAGGTGTCCGCATATATGAAGGAACTGCAGCAAAACGGCAAGATTACAGTCAGCCCTGAGGATCTGGTCAAGGTGCAGCAGGACTTCGCGGCCCATGGAGCCAGCAATGAGCAGTGCCTGGAAGTCATCGTAGCTTACAAGAAAGATTATGACTACCTTCTCGATCCGCATACAGCCTGCGGCATTGCGGCATACGAGGCAGAGGCCGGTGAAGGGGAAGTCACAGTAACCTTTGCAACGGCGCATCCGGCGAAATTTGATGAAGCGGTGCGGCTGGTGGATATCAAGCAGCAATTCCCGCCACAAATCGAGCAGCTGTTCACGCTGCCGCAGCATCAGAAGGTTGTCGAGCATGATAAAGCTGAAATCGTGCGGGAGCTGGAGGTTTTTTATAAACTATAAGGCAGGCTGAGCCTTCCTTACACTCAAGCAGACCAAGGAGTGAACTAACCTTGTGTCTGCTTTTTTTTCTTAAAGCCCAAATGTCTTCTGAGTGTAAAAAAGGAGTGGTAACTTCGCCGGTTGGGTATATAATATGTAGTAAGCGGTACCAAAAGATCAATCGTGAGGAGGAATTCCCATGAGACATGAAGGAGATTTTCGGGTAGGCCTGTTGTGGGCAACGCTGCTCAGCATTCCGTTGTATCTCTCGATATGGGGGTGGATCCAGTTGGTAAGCGATTTGTTTTAAAGTAAATTGTAAGCGCATTCACAAAGAAAATATATGTAAAACTCAATTCTAACAGGAGGTATTACTCTTGCGGTCAATGCAGCACAATACGGAAATGGTTCATCTTTAAACGGGCGGGTCACACTTCAGTGGACTTGGCCCGTTTTGTGTTTCCGGAATTCCTCTCAGGAAGTCGTTAAAAAAGGCTGGACGGCAGGGAAATGTCTTGCTATTATCATTTATATGATAATGATTTTCATTATCATATATTTAGTGCTAACTGTAGGGGGATACAGGAAAATGAGGCGGAAAAAAGAATTGCCTGCAATCAGCATTCTGCTGCTTATGTTTACGATGATTCTGTCTGGATGCGGGGCGGTGGGCGGCTCTGGAAACACGGCGGCAGGAAAAACGGAAGAGAGCACGGGTAGCACTGGAACTGCTGCAAATGAAACGCGGGTTTTCGAAACAGACAAAGGACCGATCGAGATTCCTGCCAAGCCGCAGCGGATCATAACCGATTATTATACAGGCGCGCTGCTGTCCGTCGAGACGACTGTAGTGGGCTCAGGAAGTGATGCTTTCAAAAATCCTTATATAGAAGACCAAATGAAGGACATCAAGGATGTGGGAACGCCGATTAACGCGGAATCCGTTTTGGAGCTGCAGCCTGATCTGATCGTGGTCATGTACGATGATCAATATGAGCAGCTGTCCAAAATCGCGCCGACTGTACATATTCCGTTTGATGCGGAAAGAGACATTTATAAAACGGTCGAGCTGTTTGCGGATTTAACGGGCCATCCGGAGAAAGGTAAGCAGTTTATCAGCAAATATGAAGAAAAAGCGGCCGCCGGACGTGAAAAAATCAAAGGTATTATCGACGAAAACGCAACCTTCGGCATATACGAGCTGACCCCGAAGAATGAATTGTATGCATTCGGGGACAATGCCGGTCGCGGCGGGCAGGCCCTCTATAGTGCCTTGGGGCTTAAAGCGCCAGCGTCCATACAGAAGGAACTGTTGCAGGGAGGCGAAGGAACCAAGCTGCTTTCCCTGGAGGCGCTGCCTCAATATGCGTCGGATTATATATTTTTGACCAACTATGATCCGGACGGGTCAAGCGAAAGCCTTGAAAAGCTGAAGAAATCCGGTGTCTGGAGGAATCTTGATGCCGTGAAGAACAACCGGTTTTTCTCGAATGATTTTGATACGTTTTACCCTTACGACCCGATCGCGATCAGCGAGCAGATCGACCTGTTTGCCGACATGCTTATTCAACGGGAAGAAGAGAACAAGAGCGGATCAGATAAGTGAAAAAATGAGCCAGGGACCTACATCCCCGGCTCTCTTTTTTTTGCGCGCACCTAACCAAGTTAGGCGCAACTAGCCGATGCGAGTTCGGTCGAGGTGAGAGCCAACTTGTTTAATTATTCATTTAACGGTCAGGCACTCTCTCTATTTTCCCAACCAAGAAGATATAAGATAGTGCCCCGGCTAAAGTTACACAAGCAATAAATGTAAGTGCTGGTGCAAAATCACCGCCTTTTGCTAATACACCAATCACGATAGGAATAATAATAGACGCTGTACCACCTATGAAGTTAAACACACCTCCAGCGATACCAATAAGTCTTTTTGGTGCCAGCAGGGAAACAAATACCCAAGTGATGGACGCGAAACCGTTTCCAAAAAACGCAATGGACATAAATAGAACGACCAAATTAGTACTTTCAACATAGTTAGCCCCGATGATTGATGTGGCTAATAATAAACCAGTAATAACAGGGACTTTCCTTGCAATGTCTGCTGAGACGCCTTTTTTTGCAAGGTAATCCGAAAGGAAGCCGGCTGATATAACCCCTACAAATGCTGCTAAGAACGGTAAAGAAGCCAGAAAACCGGTCTTAATAAATCCTAACCCTCTGTATTGAACAAGATAAGTGGGAAACCATGTTAAGAAGAACCATAACGTAGAAGCTACTGAAAATTGTCCAATGTATATTCCCCATAACTTTCTGCTTTTTAATACGACTGCAAAATCTTTTAATCCTGTTTTAGGTTTTGCAACTTTTTCAGCAGCAGCTGAATCAAAAATGGCTCCACCCTCACGAATATAGTCTAATTCTTCTTTATTCGCACGTTTACTGTGTTGAGGATCTCTGTATAAAATGTACCAGAGCATAGCCCATGCAATTCCAATAATACCTGTAAGAATAAATAGTCCTCTCCATCCCAACCATTGCTGGAGCGCTATTAATGTAGGCGTTAAAAATGCCAATCCAACGAACTGTCCTGATGTATAAAGGGATACTGCTCTAGCTCTTTCATTTTCCGGGAACCAGGCAGCTGCAACTTTACTGTTCGTTGGAAATGCTGGTGCCTCGAAAGCTCCCAGACCAACTCGCAGAAAGAATAACCCTGAAAAACCACTAACAAACCCTTGTAACAGTGTTGCAACAGAGAAACCAGTAATTCCAAGAGCATGCGTCTTTCTATTTCCTAACTTATCTAAAAGCCATCCGCCAGGAATTTGCAGAGCACAATAGGTCCAACCAAAAGCCGAGAAGATTAAACCCATTTTTACTGGATCTAAACCTAAGTCTTTAGTAATAAGAGGGGCTGCTATTGAAATATTACTTCGATCCATGTAATTAATGATTACTGTAATAAACAAAAGTATCACTACACCATAACGAACACTTGTTGCTTTCTGGTTCATATTACTTCTCCTCTTTTGTTTTTTACCACTCTGCTATACTTCCATCTGCATGGCGCCATATCGGGTTTTGCCATTGATGTCCAACCTTTGCCATTTTGCGTACATGCTCTTCGTTAATTTCAATGCCCAGTCCTGGTCCTTGTGGGATTTTGACATAACCATTATTGTAATCAAACACACTTGCATCTTTTACATAATCCAATAAATCGCTGCCTTGGTTATAATGAATCCCTAAGCTTTGTTCTTGGATAAATGCATTATGTGCAGTTGCATCTACCTGTAAGCAAGCAGCTAATGCAATCGGCCCCAGCGGACAATGTGGAGCTGCTGCGACATCAAATGCTTCTGCCATGCTAATAATTTTCTTACACTCTGTAATACCACCCGCATGCGAAAGATCAGGTTGAATAATATCAACATATCCTCCAACTAATAATGGTTTGAAGTCCCATCTTGAGAACATGCGCTCACCAGTTGCAATTGGAATAGAAGTTAATTGAGCGATCTCTTTTAAAGCTTCGTTATTTTGTGGTAATACCGGTTCTTCAATAAACATAGGATTGAATTCTTCAAGTGCTTTCGCTAAAATTTTAGCCATTGGTTTATGCACGCGTCCGTGGAAATCCAATCCAATTCCGACATGTTTACCAACTGCCTCTCGAACAGCTGCTACATTTTCTAATATTTTTTCTACTTTTTCAAAAGAATCTACGTAGTGCAGTTCTTCTGAACCGTTCATTTTGACTGCTTTAAATCCTCTATCAACAGTTGCTTTAGCTGCCTCAGCCACATCGCTGGGACGATCACCGCCTATCCAGGAGTACACTTGAATCGAATCACGGCAAGCGCCGCCTAAGAGCTGATACACAGGTGCGTTAAAATATTTACCTTTGATATCCCATAGTGCCTGGTCAATACCTGAAATTGCACTCATTAGGATAGGGCCTCCTCTATAGAAGCCTCCTCTGTACATTAAATTCCAGTTATCTTCAATTCTTAATGGATCTTTCCCGATTAAATACGTCATTAATTCTTCAACCGCAGTTTTTACGGTTGCTGCTTTTCCTTCTATTACAGGTTCTCCCCAGCCAACAATCCCTTCATCTGTCTCAATCTTGAGAAATAGCCAACGAGGCGGTACTATAAATAATTCATAATTAGTAATCTTCATTACGGGATCGCTCCTTTTTTAATGATTAGTTTTGACAGCTGAAATAAATTGCTTTGCTTTTTCCGTTAATTGAACCAAATACTCTTCTGTGATCTCTTCTTTTGTATTTACAAGAGAACTCCCGATTCCAAATCCAACTGCTCCTGCAGCCATAAAGTCCTTGATATTATCCAGCCCTACACCGCCTGTTGGCAGTAACGGAATTTGCGGAAGTGGCCCCCGTATATCCTTTATATAGCCAGGTCCCAGTGTTGCAGGAAATACTTTAATAATATCTCCGCCATTTTCATAAGCCTCCAAGATTTCTGTAGGGGTAAAAGCACCCGGGATGCTTACTGCTCCATACCTTTTTGTCATTTTAATGGTTTCGACCTTAATGGTAGGGGATAGAATGAACTCAGCTCCGGCGAGTATAGCGCTGCGGGCAGTTTCAGGATCGAGGACAGTGCCTGCTCCTATGGTCACTTTTCCGCCAAACTCGTCTGCCGCTTTTTCAATAACAGATAGAACTTTCGGAGAATTCATTGTAATTTCTACTATTTTTACTCCGCCCTCATAAAGTGCTTTTATAATTTTTGGAACATCCTCAGGCTTAGCATTACGTATAATTGCGATCACTTTATGTTCTAAAATTTCAGATAATGTACTCATGTTCTTACCCTCCTAAGTAATAATGGGGAAATTCATCGGGAAACCTCATCAGATGAAGACGATCGAATAAATGCTTCTAACGCATCTCGATCAGGCAGACCTTCTACATCACCATTCACAGTTGTGACCATAGCTCCGACTGCACATGCTCTTGCAACTGCTTGCTCCATTTGTAAATTGTCAAGAAGCCCTGAAAGAAGCCCTGCTGCAAATCCATCACCAGCCCCAACTGGATCCACAACATGTTCGATTTTCACTGCTTGAATGAGACCGTTTTCATGATCGGTCGAATAATATGCGCCTTGTTCTCCAAGTTTAACGACAACCACTTTTGCACCAAGCTGATGAAATAATTGGGCAATCTCTTTATGATGATTTACGTTAAATAAAAATTCACCTTCGCTAATGCCCGGCAGGATAATATCAGATTTTTCAGCAATTCTTAGTAATGTCTTTCTGGCTAATTCATCATCCCACAGTTTACGGCGAACGTTTGGATCAAATACAATTTGTACACCATTTTTCTTTGCAATATCCATTGCATAGAATGTCATATTCCTGCATGATTCACTTAAAGCCGGTGTGATGCCTGTGATGTATAAATATTTTGATTGTGCAATGTAATCTTCATCAATATCTTGAGGAGCCAATAAACTTGCTGCCGAATCTTTCCGATAATAATGAATACGTACATTCTTTTCACTAACGATTTCTTTAAAAAAGATCCCGGTAGAGGCATCAGTAGTTTGTTTCACTCGAGAAATGTCTACTCCCTCACCACGGACAAATGAAAGAATGGACGAGCCAAATTCATCCTTTCCAACTCGACTAATCCAGCCTGCTTGATGCCCGAGTTTGGCCAGACCGATTAGGGTGTTTGTTTCTGCCCCTGCAATTCTGGAAGAAAATTGTTTGGCATATCTCATTTGGCCAGTTGTTTCGGGAGTAAACAAAACCATCGTTTCTCCAACACTTACAACATCCATATTGTTCCTCCCTTTTCTCTCTAACTAGTTGGATGTGTGTCCAATGCTTTCTGAGATTTGTTTTGATGTGCGAAGTAATTTGTCAGTAATAAAATCCTTACGTGTAAGCATCCTTTCTTTCGGACCAGCTACACTGATGGCCGCTTGAATCGTTCCATCCGCTCCAAATACGGGTGCTGCAAGACAAAACAACCCTTCTTCGTTCTCCTCATCATCAATGGAATATCCTGCATCAATAAATCTTTCCAGCTCCTTCTCCAACTTCTGTCTATCTGTAATGGTTTTATCCGTAATCGAAATGAGCGGTGTTTTATCCAATATCTCGCTTCGCTTTTCTCCTGGTAAGAAAGCTAAAAATGCTTTTCCTAATCCTGTACAATATAACGGTTTTCGATAACCTGGCTGAGCAGTTGTGCGAATCGAACGATTGTTATCTATTTTTGCAACGTATACCAACTCATCATCAGATAGTAAAGCCATAAAAACGGTTTCTTGCACTTCTTCCATTAATTTTTTAAGGAAAGGCTGTCCTTGAGAGGAAATATCCAACGATTCCATGGCAACCGTTCCAATCTGAATTAACTTAGGTCCTAATTTATATTTCTTAAGAGCATCTTGACTTAAATATCCTTCTTCAAACAAAGTCTTAACAAGAGTGGATGTGCTGCTTTGAGGAAATGAAAGCAGTTCACTAACTTCTTTTATCGTTAATCCTTCTTTATGAAGAGCTAACAACTCAAATACCCTTAAAACACGCTCAGCAGATTTAACTGACATTTGGCTCCTTTCCATCAAAATCACATATGTGATTTTGATTCATATATATGATTTTTAGATCTGACTTTATTATATTCATTATTTCATTTTAATCAATAGTCTTATGGGAAGAAGAACATCGGAAAGCCGAACGAGGGAAAACCGCACGTAAGTTTTGATGAAGGGGGAGCTGAAAAAGAAAAAGGAGGGCATGCGCCCTCCCAAATGAAATTTCAGTTCTACATTCGATTATGTGTTTTGGATTGAATATGTTCTTATGCTTTGGGATTGACAGGCTCGGCAGGGATACCGCCTTTGTTCAGCACTTTGCGGTCGAATACGAAAGGACCGAAAGGCAGCAGTGAGGCGATGAAGCCGAGAACGGCCTGCTTGAATGTCAATTTCCGCACCAGCAGTGCCGCGAGAATGGCCACCACATACAGGATGAATAAAACGCCGTGAATCATGCCGACCACGCTGACCATGGAAGGCTGATCCGCCAAATATTTGAGGGGCATTGCGATAAAAACGAGCAGCAGATACGATACCGCTTCAAAATTACCGACGATGCGCAGCAGCTGTAAGACGCGTCCGGACAAGTGGATACCCTCCTACTAATAGTTTTATTTTAATATAGCTGAAATAAAGCATTTGCAGTCATTCGGGAAGTTACAAAAAATTGAATATTTCAATTTTGATTCGCTTTAAATCTGATCAGCGACCAAACCGCCAGCAATGCAAGTACGGCAAGACATGCACCGATGCTGATGCGGTTCTGGGCATCAAACAGAAAAACGACTGCAATGATGCACAGACACAGGACCGTCAATCCGGTGATGTATGGGAAACCCCATACGGTGAAAAACGGCTTCTTTGGATAAAGCCTGCGCAGCTTCAACTGCGCGAGACAGATCGTGATCCAGACGATGAGCACGACAAAGCCGGGCACTGCCATCAGCACCCGAAACAGGCTGTCCTGTGCGGCATAAGCCAGCATGGAGCCTCCGAGAAGCACGAGGGCGCACAGCAGCAGGCTGTTCCGTGGAACGCCGCGGCCTGTGGTACGAACGAGCAGATGCGGCGCTTCACCGTTCATGGCCATCGAGTGCAGCATGCGGGTAGCGCCGTAAATGCCAGAATTGGCGGCTGACAGAACGGCGGTGATCAGGATGAAGTTCATGACATGCGCCGAACCGGCAAGACCGGCCGCTGACAACACCTGAACGAACGGGCTGGATTGATCGCTTAGCTGATTCCATGGAATCAAGCCGCAAATCACGAGAATCGGCAGAGTATAAAAGAGCACGACTCGCAAAATGAAGTTTTTCACGATACGCGGCATGACCTGGGCGGCGTTCTCCGTTTCCGTCAGGGTAAGGCCGATCAGCTCGGACCCGCCGTACGAGAAGGTGACGACGAGCAGCGCCGGGAAAATGGCCGTCCACCCGTTCGGAAAGAAACCGCCGTGCTGAACATAGTTGGACAGATAGGGCGTATGTGCCGAAGGCAGGATGCCGAACAAAAGGCAGGCCCCCAGAATAATAAACACCACGATCATTGTAATTTTGATGCCTGCCAGCCAAAACTCCAGCTCACCGAAACGCCCGACACTCATCATATTCACCGCAATAATAAAAGCAGCGCAGATCAGACTCAGCAGCCACAAGGGAACATCCGGCAACCAGTACTGCAGGAAGCTGCCGGCGGCGAGCACTTCTATGACACAGACAGTAAGCCACATAAAGCAGTACATCCATCCGATAATAAAGGAAATGCGTTCTCCTAAGGCTGTGCGGATAAAATCCTTCATATTGTGGTTGGGATATACGGTAGCCATTTCCGCGATAACTCCCATAACGACGAGCAGCAGGAGTCCCGCTAATATATAGGAGAAAATAACGCCTGGGCCGGCCAGGCTGATCGTTTCCGCACTCCCCTTAAAAATGCCCGTCCCAATGACCCCGCCCATCGCCATAAAGGTAATATGGCGGGGGAGCAATTTTTTCTGCAAGGACGGTTGTTCCGCTTCTTTCACTGTAATCATATCCTCCTTCGCAGAGCGTCTGGATATATAGTCTTCCTATTCATGCTTCCGTATTTTTGGCAGTCTCATACTACCGGAGAATGAAGAGGGAAGCAAGCTTTGATGAAGAATAGGCAGGGTGAGCCCATTTGGTTATACCCAGGGCCATGCTTTAAAATGATATGTACAAATAGACAACACAGGAGCTGAGCCGCGATGACCGTTTGTTTGCTGATTCATGGCTTTACCGGAGGGGAGCATGAGGTTGCGCCTTTGGCCGATTATTTGCGGCAGCATGGCTGTACGGCACGTACTTTTACCTTGAAAGGTCTCACGGGAACGCGTGAGGAAATGCTCGCAGCCGGAAGAAGGGACTGGATCAGCCGCGCGGAGGAGGAACTGGCGGGCCTGCTGGCACAGCACTCAACGGTCCACTTGATCGGCTTTTCGACAGGTGCGCTGATTGCTGTTCACTTGGCGGCCAAATATGGTGAAAGGATCGGCAGGCTGATCCTCCTGTCCACTCCCGTATTTCCCTTGAACCCGCGCGAAATTATGAAGACACTGCTTCGCGCCGAAATGCTGAAGGCTTATATCAGAAACGCGATTAAGACACCGCCATGGGCTACGCGTGAATATTATCGGCTGGTGCGCGAAACGTTTGAGATTTATGGGCAGGTCAGGCAGCCGGCGCTTATTGTGCAGGGCACGAACGATCATCTGGTCAGAGACCGCAGCGCATCTTACTTGGTTGCTCATCTCGGGTCACCGGATAAAAAGCTGCTGATGATCGAGAATAGCGGCCATCTGGTGTGCCATTGCAGCGAAAAGGAGCTGCTCTTCCGCGAAGCATTGGATTGGATCTGCAATCCGTGAAGATTGCATGAAACCGGGAAGCAGACAGGCCAAATTCGGCTCGGTATGTTAAACTGGGTCACAGGAAACAGGTGAGGGGAGTTTGACATGAAGCTGGTATCTTGGAATGTAAACGGATTGAGAGCATGCGTGAACAAAGGTTTTACGGATTATTTTCATGCGTCGGGTGCGGATATTTTTTGCGTGCAGGAAACGAAGCTGCAGGAGGGACAAATCAGTCTGGAGCTTGGCAGCGAAGTATATTCATATTGGAACTATGCCGAGAAGAAAGGATACTCCGGAACCGCCGTATTTACGAAAATCAAACCTTTGGCGGTAACGTACGGGCTGGGGGAGACGGATGCCGATTCCGAAGGACGCGTGATCACACTGGAATTTGACGGCTTTTATCTGGTCAATGTGTACACCCCCAATGCGCGGCGCGATTTGTCCAGATTGGAGCATCGGCTGCAATGGGAGGAGCAGTTCAGGGCATATCTGGTTGGACTTGATCAGGACAAGCCTGTCATCGTTTGCGGTGATATGAATGTCGCCCACCAGGAGATTGATCTGAAAAATGCGAAGTCCAATATGGGCAATTCAGGTTTTACTATAGAGGAGCGGGACAAGTTCACAAAACTGCTGGAATCCGGCTTTACGGACACGTTCCGTTATTTTTACCCTGACCGTAAAGAGGTGTACAGCTGGTGGTCCTACATGCCCAAGGTGAGGGAACGGAATATCGGATGGCGAATCGATTATTTTCTCGTCTCTTCGCGGCTTGAGCCGCAGTTAAAGGATGCCGGGATCGATTGCCATATCATGGGGAGCGACCATTGCCCCGTAGGGCTGGAACTTAATGCTTGATATCGTTTTCAATATCGGTTATACTCGCTTCATCATCATCCGAAACGTTTTGGATAGAACGATAAGGAGAAAAGGGTATGACGACAATTAAAGACATTGCCCGAGTTGCCGGCGTATCCGTAACTACCGTATCGAGGGCTTTGAATGGTTATGGGGATGTGAATGAAAACACTCGCCAAAAAATCATTCAGGTGTCCAAGGATTTGAACTACAGCCCGAATACGCTGGCAAGAGGGCTCGTTATGAATAAATCCAGGACGATCGGCTTGCTCGTATCCGGCATGAATCGGCAAAATGCGAAGGATCAGTTTACTTTTGAAGTATTGTCCGGGATCAACGAATATGCCTCGGAGCAGGACTATGATCTGATCCTATTCAGCACGAACTCCACCAAACAAAGGGAGAAAACGTATTCCCAGCTTTGCAAGGAGCGAAGAGTGGACGGCGTCATTCTGTCAGGCATTAAAACAGATGACCCTTATCTGCAGGAAGTGGTTGAAAGCGATATTCCTTGTATTCTGATTGACATCCCCATGAAGTCGGACACCGTCGGGTATGTAACAACAGATAATGTGTTGGGGGCGAGCACGGCGGTAAGTCATTTGATCGGGCTCGGACACCGCAATATCGCCATGGTCAATGGCCATGATCAGGCTTTTGTCAGCCCACAGCGTCTGCAGGGATATAAGGAAGCGCTGGAGACCCGCCATCTGCCATTCAGACCGGAATGGGTCGTGAATGGTGCATATGATGAAGAGACTGCAAGGCAGGAGGCGGAGAAGCTGTTGGCCCGTTGTCCTGAGATTACCGCCGTCTTTTGCGCGAGCGATCTAATGGCACTCGGGGTACTGAAGGCGGCGGTCAGCTTGGGCAGGCGTGTTCCCGAGCAGCTGTCGGTCGTCGGTTATGACGACATCCTGCTTGCATCGTATGCCAACCCGCCGCTAACCACGATATCGCAAAATAAATTTCAGCTTGGTTATGAGGCAGCAACCATGCTGATCCATATGCTGGAGGGCAGCCGCGAGCCGCATGAGATGTATCTGGATACCCAACTTGTCATACGCCATTCCACATCTGAAAACCACAATTAGTGGTTTTTCAATTACGCAAAATCCGAAACGTTTCGGATACATCAGGAGGATGATTTATGGATTACAGAGTGATTAAGGAAAATGATTTGTTCATGCTCACCGACAAAAAGGGCAACATTCCGCAGGATCATCCGTACGGATTGGGTCTTTATATGAAGGACACCCGTTTTCTCAGCAAGCTGGATCTTCAAGTGAATGGACAGGATCTGGTGCTTCTTTCATCGGATGGAGCAGACAGCTATTTATCCACCATATTAATGACCAATGTTCATATGGAAACAGAGGGCAAGCTTGAGCTGTGGCGGGAATCGGTCGAGATTGAGAGAAAACGCTTTATTTATGATGATGTTTTGTATGAAAGCATCAAGATGACCAATTATTATCCCAAGCCAGTCACATTCCAATTGAGCGTGTATATGGATGCGGATTTTGTGGATATGTTCGTGGTCAGAGGTTTTCAGCATGGTGAATTAGGCAGACGAACGGGGAATATTAACGGACCCCGAACGGTTAGCTTCCACTATGAAGGTGCAGACCATATCAAGCGGGCCACGGTCATTTCCTGGGACCGTCAGGAGGAAACCGCCAACGATGGCGATGTCATGTTTAACGTGAGTTTGTCTCACGGGCAGGCGGAGACGATTACCTTCACGATACAGCCACAAATTGGAGAGGTGAAGCACAAGCATGTTTCATCTCCGCAAGCCGCAGTGGAACTGCTGCAGCAATCCTATAATGCCTGGGCCAACAGGATTACGAAAGTGCAGACAGATTATAAGCCATTGCAGAGTCTGATTGATCGGGGATTGACCGATTTGCGGATTTTGCTGACCGATCTGGGATATGGGTCTTTTCCGGTGGCCGGCCTGCCGTGGTTCGGTGTTCCTTTTGGCAGGGACAGTCTGATCGCAGCTTTGCAGATGCTGCCTTTTGCTCCTGAAGTGGCGAAGGGCACGATTCGAACGCTGGCCTCCACGCAAGGAAAAGCCGTTGATCCGTGGCGGGATGAGCAGCCGGGTAAAATCATGCATGAAATCCGTTACGGAGAACTGGCGAATACGAATCAGGTTCCATTCACGCCTTATTATGGCACGATTGATGCGACTCCGTTATTTCTGGTGCTCATTGCGGAGTACGTGAAGTGGACAGGAGATTTGTCCCTTGTCCGGGAACTGGAGCAGTCTATTGACGATGCGCTGCTGTGGATTGACCGCTATGGCGACAGGGATGGGGATCAGTTTGTCGAGTACCATCAGGAATCGAGCAAAGGCATCGCGAACCAAGGATGGAAAGATTCAGCCGATTCCGTCGTACACCGCAATGGCGACTATGCCCAGACACCGATTGCCCTGAGTGAGGTTCAAGGATATGTCTATCAGGCAAAGCGGGGGGTTGCGGAGCTGTATGAGGCGCTCGGGCGCACCGGGGAAGCCGATCAGCTGCGTAAGGAAGCCGAGGTATTGAAGGTGAAATTTGATGAACAGTTTTGGATGGAAGATGTACAGTATTATGCCATTGCTCTGGATGGAAACAAGCAGCAGGTTGGCACCATTACCTCCAATCCGGGACATGTTTTATGGACAGGTATGCTGGATGAAGCAAAAGCCGAAGCCGTTGCGAGGATGCTGGTATCCCCCGCCATGTTCTCCGGTTACGGAATTCGTACGATGGGGGCGGGGGAGGCTGGCTACAATCCGATGAGCTATCATGACGGAAGCATTTGGCCGCATGATAACAGCCTGAGCCTTCTCGGTCTTAGCAAGACCGGTCATCAAGAGGAGGCGAATGCAGTGATGACAGGATTGATCGCTGCTGCCGAACATTTTGAATACAACCGTCTGCCGGAGCTGTTCTGCGGGTATGACCGATCCATCGGCAAAGCGGTCCTTTACCCTGTGGCTTGTTCTCCCCAGGCATGGGCTGCCGGTACGCCTCTGACCTTTGTACAGGCACTGCTCGGTTTATTCCCGGACGGAATCCACCGCAAAATCCATTTGTCGCCGACTCTTCTGCCAGACATGAACGAACTTTCCGTGTCAAATATCGCCATCGGCGACGGTGTACTTTCGGTCAGGGTTGAAAGAGCCGGGGCAGAATTGAATTGGAGCATCACGGAAAATACGACCGGTTATGAGATTGTGACAAAATGACCGAAGCCTTCGATACGGAAAGGAGATGACCCGTATGAACGTGTTCAGACAGATCGTGGCCCTGGCGGTCACGATCACAGCTATCGCCGGGCTCTTGACCGGCTGCGGCGGAAATGAGAAAAGTGCCGACGGAAAAGTCGAAATTACCTTTGCCGGATGGGGTTCCACTCCGGAAGAGAGCAAACTTCTGGAGGAGCTTCTCGCCGATTTTGAGAAACAGCACCCGAATATTAAGGTCAAGCATGAAGTCATCGCCGATCAGTATATGGATGTGATCAAAACAAGGCTGATTGGGGGCAAGGGGCCTGACGTATTTTATCTGGACGCGATTGAGGCTCCGGCTCTGATCGAAACAGGGGTACTTGAGCCGCTCGACCGTTTCATAACGGATGACTTCGATGTTGATGATTTTGAACAACCGATGATTCAGGCTTTCCAGCAGGGCAATCAAACATTCGGGCTTCCGAAAGGCTATTCGACGCTAGCGCTGTTCTACAATAAGAAAATGCTGAATAAAGCCGGGGTGCAGGTCCCCCAGACATGGGATGAGCTGCGTGAAGCCTCCAAGAAACTGACGGAAGGGAATAAAGTTTACGGCTTCGGGCAAAATCCGGAGCTTGCACGTACCTTTTTCATTGCGCAATCGCTGGGAGGTCATGTGGTTAAGGACGGAAGGGCCAATTTTACGGAATCGGCGGTGCTGAACGCACTCCAGCCTTATGTTGATCAGCATTTGAAAGACAAGACGGCCGCGCAGCCAAGCGATGTGGGGGCGGGCTGGACAGGCGAAATGTTCGGGCAGGGAAAAGCGGCGATGGTGCTGGAAGGCAACTGGGCTATTCCCTTCTTGCAAAGTACATTCCCGAATACCGATTTCGGGACGGCGGAAGTGCCGACAATTCATGGTAAAAAGGGGACGATGGCTTTTACCGTCGCTTATGTCATGAATGCGGCATCCGAGAAGAAGCAGGCTTCCTGGGAACTGATTTCCTACCTTACGGGTAAGCAGGGGATGAAAGCATGGGCAAGCAAAAAGTTTGAACTTCCGACGCGGAAATCGGTCGCCGCAGAGCTGGGTTATGATAAGGACCCTCTGCTGGGACCGCTTGTCAAGGGAGCGCCCTACGCCACAGTATGGTCTGCAGGCTCGACACTGCCGACGATATTCAATAACTTCAATAACCAATTTGTAAGCGCTTATATCGGAGAGCGTTCGTTACGGGAAGCGCTTGCGGATGCGCAGGCTCAGGCTAACGAGGAAATCGAATTTCAGCTCTATGATCAGTAAACCGGAATGGGGGGGATCCAGGCATGGGAATCAAGCTTTCGCGAAGAGCGCTTAAAGAGGCGATACAGGGGTATCTGTTCCTGCTGCCGACTTTGTTTGTTTTGCTGACTTTTATCGTGGGCCCGATTTTTTACGCATTATTCCTTGCTTTTCACAAGGTTCAGCTCCTTGGGGGGCAAGGCTTCGATTTTGTCGGTCTTCGAAATTTCTCCCGCATTACGGTGGATCAGCGGGCGCATATTGCGATTTGGAACACCTTGAAATATGTCGTTATCGTTGTACCGGTACAGACCATTTTAGCGATGGTGCTGGCGGCTGTGCTGAATGCGGGGCTGAAAGGCCAGAAGCTGTTCCGTATTATTTATTTTCTGCCGACACTGACATCATCAGCCGTTTTAACCCTGATCTTCATGTGGATGTTCAATCAGAGCGGATTGATTAACGAAATGCTGAGCTCTATCGGCCTGCCCACGTATAACTGGCTGGGGGACCCGCGCGTGGCACTGAACGCCATTATGGGTATGAACATCTGGTCTACGGCGCCATTTTACATGATCATCTATTTGGCGGCGCTTCAGGATATTCCGGATTCACTGTATGAGGCTGCCGAGCTGGACGGGGCGAACGCCTTCAAGAAATTTATGAGCATTACGGTGCCCAGCCTAAAGCCGGTTACTTCCTTTGTGGTCATCATGGGACTGATTGGAACCTTTCAGCTGTTTGACCAGTCTTATATTTTCTCGGCCGGGTCCGGGGGTCCGAATAACTCGACGCTCACCGTCGTTTTGCTGATCTATCAATATGCCTTCAAAAATATAGGAACGATGGGTTATGCCGCCGCGCTGGCCATGACGCTGGCCGTCATTATTATGATTGCGACATGGCTGCAGCGTAAATTTGCACAAGAAGAATCTTTAAATTAGGGAGAGGTGCATCATGATCAATCGCCAAAAAATCGGCAACGTGTTGCTGTACATGATTTTGGCCGCGTATGCGGTGGTGACGCTCGTCCCGTTCTTCTGGGCGCTGTCATCGTCTTTTAAAACATTGGAAGAAATCGTGAGCGGCAGCTTCAGCTTCCTGCCGAAAGTATTTACGCTGGATAACTACAAAACGATATTCATTCAGGAGCCTTTATTCGGGCGCTGGCTGTTTAACAGTGTCGTGATCGGCGTCGTCGTTACCGGGTTGAATCTATTGTTCAATTCGATGGCGGGTTATGCGCTCGCAAGGTTAAACTTTCCGGGGAGGAATCTGCTGTTTATCGTTATTCTCGGGGTGCTGATGATTCCGACGCAGGTTACGATGATTCCCAACTTTTTAATTCTGAAAGGATTTGGCTGGCTGGATACGTATCAGGGCATGATCATTCCTTCCATGATCAGCGCGACTTATATCTTTATGATGCGCCAGTTCTTCGTCAGCTTTCCGAAAGAGCTGGAGGAGGCGGCCGAGATTGATGGATTGGGCCGGATGGGAGCTTTTTTCCGGATCGTGCTGCCGCTCGCCCGGCCGGCGATGGCCGCGCAAATTATTTTCGTGTTCATGGGCTCCTGGAATGATTTCATGAAACCGTTGATCGTTATGTCGAGTCCGGAAATGTTCACGCTGCCGCTCGGCTTGAACACGTTCAAAGGCCAGTATATCAGCTACTGGAACTATATCATGGCCGCATCCATGATCTGTACAGTTCCGGTATTGATCATTTATGCCTTTTTCAATCGTTATTTCATCAAAGGCATTACGTTTACAGGCAGCAAATAGAGGATATGATGGTGTGTCTTTCATATTCTCGCAAAAAATATACGGAAGCAGGCCGCTTAATAATCACAAGGGCCTGCTTTTTGCATTAAGCAGGTCCTATTGTTCGGGCCAGGATGTGTAGTTATACTTTTATCTGGAGGTATTTAACAACAGGTGAGATAGACTTGAGGATTGGAGCGAGGAATATGAAGCAGCAGGACAATTACCGCTTTCAGGTGAATTTAAGCGGAATGATCAATATTTTATCCAATCATTTGTACAGCAGTCCTAAAGTGTTCTTGCGGGAGCTGCTGCAAAATGCTGTCGATGCCGTGACCGCCCGCAAAGGGATGGAGCATGACTATGAAGGAAGAATTCATATTGAGCTTGCAGGTACGGGAAGCGGAGCGACTTTAATGATGGAGGATAACGGTATCGGACTGACCGAGGATGATGTGCATCAGTTTCTTGCCATGATCGGGCAGTCCTCCAAGAGAGGGAAGGACCTTATGATGGAGGAGACTTCCTTTATCGGCAGGTTTGGAATAGGATTGCTGTCCTGCTTTATGGTCAGTGATGAAATCGTCATGCTTACGCAATCTGCTAAAGGCGGACCTTCGCTCGAGTGGAAAGGGAAGCCGGATGGTACGTACAGCATTCGCGAGCTTGAAACAGCCCTTTCACCGGGGACGAGGGTGTATTTACGCTGCAAGCCCGGTTGTGAGATTTATTATGAAACGGAGAACGTGGAAAAATGGCTTTATGATTACGGGGCGCTGCTTCCTTATCCGATTGAGCTGCGGACAGAACGGTTTGAACAAGTGGTGAACCCGTCGGTCCCGGCCTGGATTGCACAGCCTGAGCTGGCGCGCGGACAGCGTAACGAGGTGCTCCGCTTTGGAGAAAGGCTTCACGGCGAGCGGTTTGGCGACTTCATTCCGCTGCGTACGTCTTCCGGCAGAACAGGCGGCATTGCTTATGTTCTGCCGCAGGCTGTCAATCTGCACGCGAAAAAGAATCACCGTGTCTATTTGAAGCATATGCTGGTGTCTGATCAAGCGGAGAACATATTGCCGGTATGGGCCTTCTTTGTGAAAGGAGTCATCTGGAGCGATGAGCTGCAGCCAACGGCTTCCCGCGAACATTTTTATGAGAACGAGAAGCTTGAGGAGGTTCGCGCCGAGCTTGGTGAATCCATCCGCGCCGAGCTTATGCGAATGGCGGAATATGATCCCGACCGGCTGCGTCATATGATCCAACTGCACGCATTATCCATGAAGGCGCTGGCGGTGGAGGACGGGAATTTTTATCGCATGATTCACCGTTGGCTGCCGTTTGAAAGCACTTATGGGCGGCGCGAGCTGGGTGAGCTGATCGATGATAACCCAAATTTATACTTTACGGCGACACTGGATGAATACCGTCAGATCACACACGTGGCGGCGGCACAATCGTTATTGGTCGTAAACGGAGGTTATATTTACGACGCGGAGCTGATGGCGAGTCTGCCTGCCATTAACGCGAAGGTGCGTACCGAGCGTCTCCTTCCGGAGGACGTGTCGCTGGCATTTACGGACATCACTGCCGAAGAAAGAATGAGGTACTACGAACTGACACGTATGGCGGATGCCGCATTGCAGCGCTTCCGCTGCCGGGTTCAGCTGAAACGGTTCAAGCCTGTGGAGCTCCCGGCCCTCTTCACCCTGTCGAAGGAATCTTCCGAGCTCCGTTCCTTAAAAGCAGCGGAAGAGGCAAGCCCTGATGTGCTGTCGTCGGTGCTTCATTCGCTGGGCTCCTCGTTCAATCCGGAAGCAGCCTATTCGACGCTGTATTTGAATCTGGACAATCCGGTAGTGGCCCGCATCTTCATGCCGGTGAATGCCGGGGGCCTGGTCAATACGGTTGAAATGTTGTACGTGAACGCCCTGATGATGGGGCATTACCCTTTAAACAGGCAAGAGATGAGTGTGCTGAACCAGGGAATTCTGCGCTTGATCGAAGCCGGCCTGGCGGCTGATGCGCAAAAAGGAGGCGGTCCGCAGTGACAATGAATATGGATTTTGATGATTTAATGTTCGAGGCGTACGATCTGCCCGGCGGCAGAGCAAAAATTGAACTGCTGGAGGAAGCTGTTAAATTAGCGGACAGTACCGGCAATGTTGAACAGGGATTTGAAGCCCGTTTTGAGCTGGTTGAAGCGGCGACCTTTAACGGTTATCCCAAGAAAGCCCTGGTGAACTTTTCCTGGCTGCTGGGGCAGTTCGATAAAGACCCGGACAGCTATGACGGGTACAATTTGCTGTGGTCGTACAAGTGGATTATTGATAAGATTGCCTGCTTCCCGGAAATCAGCCGCACGCAGATTGACGGCCTGTTGGAGGACATGAAGAAACGCTACCGCGAACATGGCTATAATGACCGTACATATTATTATTACCGGATGACTTTGGCCCTCCAGTATGGCGAGCTTGAGGAAGCGGGGCGTTTCTTCAGGGAAATTCAAGCCATGGACCGTGATGAGATGAGTGATTGTGCAGCGTGCGAGCAGGATCAGTTTGTCAAATACTATGTCCTGGCAGGAGACGATCAGCGGGCGATTGAAACGGCGGAGCCGATCCTGTCAGACCGGATGAGCTGTGCCGAGGTTCCACATGTCACTTACCCGCAGGTTTTGCTGCCGCTGTACCGGCAGGGCCGCTTGCAGGAAGCCGAGAAGTACCAACGGCAGGGATATCGTCTTATCAAGGGAGAGCGGGATTTCGTACTGC
Organism: Paenibacillus jiangxiensis; assembly: GCF_046098255.1. Classification (NCBI taxonomy): domain Bacteria; kingdom Bacillati; phylum Bacillota; class Bacilli; order Caryophanales; family Paenibacillaceae; genus Paenibacillus; species Paenibacillus jiangxiensis. The sequence goes on along the minus strand of NZ_JBJURI010000017.1, from coordinate 121,467 downwards.
AAATCAGCCAGCATATCGCCTATTTAACGAAAACGGACCCCGTTAAAGGGCTTGAGCTCTTTGAACTGCATGCGCCGCTCGCTCTGGATCATGAGAATCCGCATGACCGGATGATGTTCAACGCCCATGCCTCCACCTTGTTCAAGCGACTGGCAGCCGAGCCGATGAATTTTGAGGTCAGATTGCCGGCGGACTTTCCTTATGCTGATGAATCAACGGATGTTGAACGTTTGTCGGAGCGATTCAGGGATATGGCCGTTACGGCAGCCCGGCAGTTTGATGAGCGCAACGGAAATCGCCATTATGAAAGTTTTATAGATAGCTTCCAATAAAAACGTAGACTCGGAAACCAAGGATGTCAGGGCTTGTAGCTCCTGGCATCCTTTTTCTTTGGGAAGATAAGGGAGAATTGTTCATGATAAATTGTAAATGTCATATTGAAATTATCAATTTAACATGTTATCCTTTGGATATTCATAACCGGGTTGACCCGGAAAAACGGAAGCGAGGGATCGCCTATGTTCGGCTTCAAATTTGTTAAATTTCAGCCCAGCGAGTATGTGATGAAGATGAAAAACGGAAAGGTAGTCAGGGAAGGTGTCGGTTTGTCCTTTTATTATTATGAGCCGACCACTTCGGTGGCCGTTGTGCCGGTGTCGTCGATTGATGTTCCGTTTATGTTCGAGGAAATGACGAATGATTACCAGAAGGTCACCGTGCAAGGACAGCTGACTTATCGAATCGCCGGTTACCGGAAAATGACGGAAATTTTGAACTATACCTATGATCTGAAGCATAAACGGTATTTGTCCGATGATCCGGGAAAGCTTGACCAGCGGGTGATCAACATTGCGAAGGTGCGATTAAAAAAGTACCTGGAACGGATGCCGCTGCGTGAAGCGCTTCAATCCAGTGAACAGCTGGCGTTTAACGTCAGAAAGGAAGTGGCCCAGGACGAGGAGCTTGAAAATCTCGGTCTGCAGCTGCTGGGTCTGTCGATTCTGGCCGTTCTGCCGAACAAGGAAACGATGCGTGCGCTGGAGGCAAGAGCGAGAGAGGAGATTTTGCAAAGCGCGGATGAAGCGCTGTATGAGCGGCGGAACGCGTCTATTGAGCAGGAGAGACGGGTCAAAGAGAATGAACTGAACACGGAAATTGCGGTTGAGACGAAGAAGCAGCAAATCCGGGAAACGGAGCTTGCCGCAGAGCGTGCGATTTTGCTGAAAAGGAATGAAATGAAGGAGGAGCAGCTCCGGTTTGATACCGAGATGGAGGAGAAAAAGCGGGCGCTGATTGAGCTTACCGTCTCCAACCGCAAAGCAGAATCCGACGCCAAAGCCTATGAGCTTGCCGCCGTCATGAAGTCGCTGGAAGGGGTCAACCCGAATGTGCTGCAGTCGATGACCAATATAGACATGAGTCCAGACAAGCTGATTGCGATCGCATTCCAGGAGCTGGCGGAGAAGGCCGAGAAAATCGGGCAGCTGAACATTACTCCAGACCTGCTGCAGGGCTTGATGGATAACCGAATGAGATGAGTTGAAAAGGAGGGTTACCCGATGAAGCAGCGGATGACGGAGGAGAAGATTGTGCTGATCAAGCGCAGGACACGGCTGGAGGAGCTTGTGGCACGTTATAACACGATCAGCCAGGCGGAATTTTATATCCGGCGGCTTGGAGCGGACTTCAGCGATTATGCGGCTGAGGATCAGACCTACCAAAAGGCGGTAAGTCAGGCTCTGACCGGGCTGGAGAGTCTGGGGCGGGTGCAGGTCATTGACCGGGAACATGTACCGAACTTTATTTTTGGGGAACAGGATATCGTGGTTGTGCTGGGGCAGGATGGGCTTGTGGCCAACACGATGAAGTACCTGGAGGAGCAGCCGCTCATCGGCGTCAATCCCGATCCGCTGCGGTGGGACGGTGTGCTGCTGCCCTTTTCAGTCAAAGATCTGGGTAGTATTGTCCGCGATGTTATGGCAGAGCGGCGGCTGGTCAAGGAAGTTGTGCTTGCCAAAGCGGAGCTCAATGACGGACAGACGCTGTACGGGGTAAACGATCTCTTCATCGGCCGTAAAACGCATGTATCCGCACGATACGAGCTGACGCTTGCCAATCATACAGAGCGGCAGTCCTCAAGCGGGATTATCGTATCAACAGGGCTTGGTGCAACTGGCTGGCTGAAGAGCGTTTTGGCGGGGGCTACCGGCATTGCCGGCAGTCTGGCCTATTCCGAAGCTGCTGTTGTGCCCGGCCTGGACCTCGGACATTTTCATTGTGATTCGTCTTATCTGCTGTTCACGGTTCGAGAGCCTTTTCCGAGCAGGTCAACGGAAGCAGGACTCGTCTTCGGGAAAATAGATGCCGGAAATCCGCTGCGAATCGTTTCACAAATGCCGGAAAATGGCGTCATTTTCAGTGACGGTGTTGAGGATGATTTTCTTGAATTCAATTCGGGTGTGGAGGTGAGGATTGGTCTTGCGGAACGGAAGGGACGACTGATTGTATGAAAAGAGGAAAGCCCCAGTTCCATTGAACCAGGGACTTCCCTTCGTTTGTTGGGAGGTGCTCCGGGAACGAAGCATTCCTCCCTTCGTAGTTCAAAAGGAATTTCTTGTCCCCATTTTGAAAAAGATTAATATGGACTCGCCGCTGGTCTCACGATGATCTCGCTTACGTCTACCTCGGCAGGCTGCTCGACAGCGTACTGAATAGAACGGGCGATAGCGGACGCGGGAATGGCAATCCGGCGGTACTCCTTCATGAACTCGCGAGATTGCTCATCCGAAATGCTGTCGGCAAGCTCGGATTCCGTGACTCCCGGTGAAATCAGGGTGACGCGAATATCACTGCCGACCTCCATTCGCAACCCGTCGGTAATGGCGCGGACGGCATATTTGGTGGCACAGTATACCGCAGCGGTCGGCGTTACGCTGTACGCTCCGACGGATGCGACATTAATGAACTGGCCGAAGCCCTGCTGCTTCATGAGAGGCAGTCCGGCGGCAATGCCGTGCAGCACTCCTCTGATATTGACGTCAATCATCCGGTTCCATTCATCGATTTTCAAGGCTTCCAGCGGTGAAAGGGGCATTACGCCCGCGTTATTCACCAGCACATCCACACGGCCGAACTTGCTCTTCGCGAAGCTGATAAACTCATCCATCTGCTCCTTGCTGGTGACATCCAGGGCGCAATATTCTGCAGTTCCTCCTTTGGAACGGATTTCGGCCGCGAGTGCTTCCAGCCTTTCCGTCCGTCTCGCTCCCAGGACGATACTGGCTCCCTGCTCGGCCAGCAGGCGGGCTGTCGCTTCACCGATTCCGCTGCTTGCACCTGTAATAACAACAACTTTTCCCTTAACATTGGACATTTGCGAATCTCTCCTTTGTTTTAAGCTTGTGTTCATTATGGAACATCCGGCTTTGCAGCCGATAGAAGATTCATCCCAAATCATTGCAGAATCCTCTCAAGGCAGCTGACAAAGGAGAATATTTTTGTTGTCCATTTACAAACCGACCGTCCGGAGCAGCAGCATACGGCACCACAGGAAGTTATGAAGCTGATGATTGAAGCATTAAAACCGCGTGATCGTTAAATATGGCAGAAAGGGGCCTTTCATCATGAACCGCAAAAAGGTGTTTAAAGGAGTAGTTATAGCGTTCGTTATTAATGGGGTACTGCCCTTGCTCATTTACAAGCTGCTGGAAGGAAGGACATCCAATACAACAGCTTTGATGATTGCCATGCTTATTCCTCTTGGTGATACGCTGTATCATCTTATTGTGCGCAGAAAGCTCGATATTTTCGCGGCATTTATGGCTGCTGGTTTTATTCTGAGTCTTCTGGCAACGCTGCTTGGGGGCAGCGAGAAGCTGATTCTGCTGCGAGAATCCTTTGTAACGGGAATTATGGGGATGTTCTTTTTAGGCTCTTTGCTCCTGGAAAAACCGTTAATTTATCATTTCGCGCTGCGGTTTACCGTTGGAGACAACCCGGATCGGCAGTCCTCCTTTGCAGAGAATTGGAAGCTGTCCTATATTCGCAAAGTATTCCGTATCATGACGCTAGGCTGGGGGATTGCGTTGGTGGCAGAGGCTGCGGTAAAAGGGGTGCTGGTATATACGCTTTCCATCACCTCGTTTCTGGCCGTTTCAAGTCTGGTGATGTACGGTTTTATAGGCATGGCCATCTTGTGGACTTCCTTGTACCGCAAATCCGCACGCCGTTATCTGCAGTCCATTCGAGCCGGGATGCAAGCTGAATAGAGACATAAGGCCAGTCATTCTGCGGCTGGCCCGTTTCAATGCAGAATCGCAGAAAAACAAGTTGGCCGCTGAGACAGCGGCCCTTTTTGGTATCTCGGAAATATAAGATTTCAGGAACGAGGTATCAGGACTTGAACTTGCGGGTCAGCCGTTTCTTATCCCGGTACATCCTGATCCATCTCTTGAGTCTGTTCTCTTCCTTGCGTTCCTGCAGCGCAGCTTTCATGCCTCTGATAAGCAGCTCGGAACGCTGTTTGTCGTTACGACCGGTCTTGCGGAGCTGCTTAATAAAGTTGTCATCCATGTCCGTATCTCCATAGAAAGAAATTCTTCATTTATCCCAAGTTTGCTAAAGTAATTATACAGAACATATGTTCTCATTTCAAGTCATTACTTCATAAATCGGAACAATCTGCGGAATATGGAGACAGGCAAAGAGATGGATTTGTGAAGCTAGTGTCAGCCGGTTACAAGTCCCAGCACAAAGCCGTCATAGCCTTTGCTTCCAACCGTCTGCATGGCCGTGGCATTGATTCGGGGTTCATCCGCCAGGAGGTCATAAAAGGCACGCACCCCGTGAATTCTGGGGTCAGTGCTGTGCTTATTTATAATTTCGCCTTCCCGGATGACATTGTCGCCGATGATTACCGTGCCAGGATGTGAAAAATGGAGTGCCCACCGCAGATAAGCCGGATTGTTGGGTTTGTCGGCATCAATGAAGATCAGATCAAAGGGTTCAGTGCCTTCCTGATCCAACTGAGCAAGCTGCTCCAAGGCATTGCCCAGGCGCAAATCCACCTTTTCCTCCAGGCCTGCAAGGGCGAAATTGGCTCTGGCCACCTGCGCATGGCGCGGGTCCAGCTCCAGTGTCACAATTTTCCCGTCAGCAGGAAGCGTTCTGGCCATCCAGATGGTACTGTAGCCCCCCAGAGTGCCGATTTCCAGAATTCGTTTGGCACCTGCCATTTGCGCCAGCAGGGACAGCAGCTTTCCCTGGCATGGAGATACATCGATTGCCGGCAGATCAGCCTGCCGATTGGCCTCAAGCACCTGTTCCAGAATGGGGTCATGCGCAATCAGTTTCTCTCCAATATACTCGTCTACCTTAGACCATGTGTTTGACTGGCTCATATCGACCACTGCTCCTTATTTGATTTTTCCTTTCGAATTCATTATATTTCCGTTAAAGTTATAAATATAATATATGTTTTTGCTCTTACTATACATTTATTATATAAATCGAGGAAACGGAGTTGTCTACATGAATTTGCACGCATTGCGCCTTTTTCACGTCATTGCCGCTACAGGGAGCGTTACGCGCGCCTCTGACGCGCTTAATATCAGCCAGCCTGCGATAACAGCCCAGATCAAGAAATTTGAAAAGGAGCTGTCCCTCACGCTCATCCAGCCTCAGGGTAGAGGGATTGCCCTGACAGATGCCGGTGAGCAGCTATCTGTCCTGGCCAAGAGATTGTTCGCGGTCGAACAGCAAATGGAGCGTTTTGTGCAGGAATATCGCAGCGGGACTGTTGGCTCGATTCGAATCGCTGCTACTTATTTGCCTGCACATTTTCTCATGCCCGCCTGGCTTGCCCAATTCAAAAAGCAGTATGAACAGGTAGAAATGAAGATCACCACAACGAACTCCAGCGGCGCTTTGGAGCAGCTTCTGAACCTGGAGGCGGACATCGCCGTTTACGGTGGAAGACCTGAGGAATATCCGGATACGGTACAGGCGGAGGAGCTTTTTCAGGATGAGCTGTGGTTCGTGGTCGCCCCCAATCATCGCTATGCCAACCGGAAGGTGTCTTTGACCGAAATGATGAAGGAGCCCTTTGTCATGCGGGAGGAAGGTAGCTCGACGCGGGAGCGATTATTTTCCCTATGCCGTACATACAATGCGCCCGCTCCTACCATTTCCCTGCAATTTAACGGGCTGCATGAGGCGATTACGGCCGTGATTGCCGGGTACGGTGCGAACTTTGTGTCGTCCCTGGTCGTCAGGGATTATGTGGAGCGCGGGGAGCTGTGCCGGGTTGAGGTGGAAGGGGTGCACATGAAGAATACGATCGCTGTGTGTACACGTAAACATGAGGAATTACCTGCCGCAGCGCAGAATTTTATCCAGATGGTCCGGGAGCATCCGTTTAGAGCTTGAGAGCAAGAGGGTGAGTAAAATCCAAAGGAGAGCCTGAGCCGGACCTTCGACAGAAGCCCCTTTTCATCATTAATTTATAAATAGCAGAGTTTGAATAAAGTAATACTGAATCTAGTATTGCAGTTTACAATATGAGGTAAATAGTCTATGATTAAGGTGAACTGGTAGGTAAATATTACTAAAATTTTATGATTCGAGTTTCATTTTTAAGGTGGTGAGGTAGTTTTTGAAACTATGTGATTTTTCTATGTGATTTTATACCATTAAGCTTTGTTGTATGAAGAGGAGGAGGAGCTGTGTTTTTCTTCATTATATCTACTACTGAAAGTAAAGAGGATGAGGTATTTTTAACCGAGTTGTATGAAAAATATTATCCTATAATGAAAAGGAAAGCGTTTGAAATCTCACATGATTACAACATTGTAGATGATTTAATACAGGAAGCGTTCGTGAGGTTGATCGATAAAGTTCAAACTTTAAAGTCTTTAGAACCTCGTAAACAAGTTTCTTACCTTGTACAGACAGTTCAGAACATTACTCTCAACTACATAAAACAACGAAAGAGGAAAACTGACAGAACTGTTCTAAATACAAAAGATGACGGTGTTGAATGGATCGTTGATGATCAGCCTAGTCTTGAAGAAATGTACAACCTTAAGGAGGAATATCGGCAAATTGGGCTAGCCATTAGAGGATTGTCTGAACGTGATCGACTCTTATTATACAATAAGTATATTTTGGAGCTAAGCGATAAAGAGATAGCAGTCACTTTAGGGATTCAAACAGCAAATGTTCGCTCTTATTTAACAAGAGCAAGACGCAGAGCGATGAAACTACTTCTAAAAAAAGGGCCGGAGGCAGCAAATGAAATTACATACGGATAGAAGGAAAATGAAAGAAGAGTATGAGGAACTTATTATCCGGATGGCCCTGGATAGATATGCAGAAGAGCATGGAGAGAATTTACTTAAGGAAAATGAATTGCTCAAAAAGGATAAATCTCATCTTCCTTCGGAAGCCAGTAGAAAGGCATTTAAAAGAAAATTGGACTTCCAATATAATAGGAAACGACTGATGAAAACATTGAATAAAAAGGTAGGTACTAGGATTGCCATAGTTTTTTTACTCTTTGTTGCAACTTTCTCTGTTTCTGTAGTTTCTGTAGAGGCCTTCAGAATAAAGCTATATAACTTTTTTGTTGATATAAAAGTTGACCATGCTGAAGTACGTTTAGTAAAAATGAGAGATAATGAAACCAGTAAATTTCGTGAAGGGGAATTCATCATTGAAGTACCTTTCGAATATGAACTGTACCAAGTGCAGAGAATTAAGAGTTCCTTAACCGCAACTTACAAGAACCGCAAGAATGAGATCATTATCTTTGAACAATCTACTGGACATGTGATAACAAACGTTGATTCGGAGGAGACTGATGTGGTAAGTGATGTCTCTGTCCAAGGGCACAAAGGTTTTTATAGTAAAAAAGTCAATATCATTTCGTTAATTTGGAGTAATAATGAACGAGTTTTTTATATTAGTTCAAACTCAAATTCGATTTCTAAAAATGATTTAATCCGTATCGGAGAAAGTATTAAAGTTAAATAGAAAAAGATGTTGCAACACCTTAATGAGAGTTGTCCTTTATATAAGAACAACTTATATGAGGAGGAATTTGCTTGAAAAAACAACTTATTGCTACACTATGTTTATCTTTTGTTTCTGTATTAATACTAGGGACATCTATTGTTGCGGCAGGGGATGATGAGAAAATTATTATTCCATATTATGATTATATTTCAGCAACAACAGTCTCGTTATCTATTGAAAATAATGGTCTAGCATACAGTAGTGGGTCTTTAAAAATATATGAGGATTACGATACTTCCATAACTCTAATATTGCAACGAAAGGAAAGCGGTAGTAATACATGGACAGATGTAAAGTCGTGGACTCAATCTTTTTCAGGGATCGGTTCGCATGTTTTTGAGAAGAAATATTATGTAAGCTCAGGATATACGTATAGGGTTATAAATACCACTAAAGTATTAAGGAATGGTTCGGTCATTGAAACGATTCATTCTTACTCTCATGAAGAGAGGTATTGAGTTCCTAAACCAGCTATAAAAAATTCACTAAGATGCTCTCTTTCTTAAGGAAAGTGAGCATTGTTTTTTACCAAGCCAATCAATACTTTGTTCAGAAAAAAATTCCGAAAACCTGTTGCAATTAATAGATTGGGGGTGTCAATTATAGTGAAAGGAAAAGTTAAGTTGCAGGCTATAATAGCTGATGGTTTGAGACTTATTAATCGAGGTGCTAACTGTTCTTAATACTTAACAATTACGCTACATAGGATTTGATGTGAACAGTTATCATAAATCAGAAATTCATAAGGGGGGGATTATAGCTAAAAAGAGTTGGAAATATGCATAGCTTCTGCCGTTATTAAGTCGATTAAAACTATTGGTTAACTGAACGAAAAATCAGAAAAGGAGAGTTCTAAAAATGAAAATTAGAAATGTGTTTACTCTAATGTTATCTTTGGTGCTACTCTTTGCTTTGTCTGTGAGTGCGTTTGCTTCAGAAACGGACAGACAAGACAGAGAAGGAGTGCTTCCCAACGGATTAAAGTATAAGATTCATTATTTGACTGATGAAGAAATTGCAGACAGAGAGAATGCAGTTAAACCATTTTCCTATTCCTGGTCAGGGAATGTTAACGTTCCAATCTCGAATGCAGCCGGTACGAATGGCAAACAACTCGGCAAGGATTTTGTAATTGGTCCGGATACAACAGCCATTATTACTGTGGGGAGCCTGCCAAGTACTATGCCTACTGTAAATGTTGCTGCGGCAGCGACAAATGGAATGTGGACGGATTGGATTCCTAATGTAGGTGGAAACTCGGAAATTACTTTTGAACCCGGCGATGGTTATGAATACTATAGCTATGCAGTTAAAGTCAGCACTTCAGAAAATGCTTCGAAATCAGCAAGCTTCTCTATCGAAACAGAATAATTTTTATTCCAAGCGAGTTGTACTTATACGGACAAAACATTCCAGAGGGCCTCAAGCTTCACTAATTGTGAAGCCGGGGCCTTTTTTTGTCGAAATAAAAAAATTGATTTCGTTTCAATGATGTGTATAATGAAAAACATAACGTTGAAACGAAAGGGGATGGAGATAATTCATATTACGGCTGCGGAGATGGAAATTATGCGTGTAATTTGGGATAGTGGGCGAAGAATGACAACCAAAGACATTGTTGAGAAGCTGCCCAATAAAAAGGTTACGACTGTTGTCACCCTTGCTGGACGCTTAATTGACAAAGGTGTGTTGAGCTCTGTCAAGCTTGGCCGCTCCCACGCACACGAATACTGGGCGAAAATCAGCGAGGAAGAATATCAAAAGATGCAAACTAAGCAGTTTATCCATTCGATTCACAAAGGATCGGCACTAAGCTTAATTAATACTTTGTTTAAAGACGAAGAATTAACAAAGGAAGACATAGAAGAACTTAAAAAGTTTATTAACAAGAAGGCGATTGAGAATGATTAACTGGTTGGTCTCTACGTCTGTTACAGGGAGTCTGGTGGCTCTTTTTCTAATCCTGTTTAAAAGATTATGGATTAGAAGGCTGGGTGGAAGTGGCTATTACTTAGTATGTACAATGACTTTGTTGTTGTTTGTCCTGCCTATACGGATTTCAATCCCTTACCATTTTTCCAACGATATAATTCACAATGTTCTTTTGGAAAATGAATCGAGGGATACGATCCGTCAGACAGAAATAGAATCATACAAAGCATCTCCTGCTCCAAAACCTGACCATGAGCATATGCTTTCGTTTTTAAGCCAAAGTATATCCATAATTTCTCTCGAAAACTGGATTAAGTTTATTTGGGCTTGTGGTTTTATATTTATGTTGTCTCGCAGTTTGATAAGTTACTTTCGATTTAAACGACAGGTGATCCATCAAAGCCCAATAGATCATGCGGATTGTTTGAATGTTATAAAAAGTCATCGTGTTTACTCCCCCATGTTAATTGGATTTATTAAACCTGCCATTGTCATCCCAGATCAGCATATAGATGAAGAAGACTACAAGTTAGCTATCCTGCATGAATTGAACCATTATAAGCAGGGCGACGTATGGATTAAATTATTAGCCGTTCTAATCAATTCGTTGCATTGGTTTAATCCTATAACTTACTTAATTGTTACAAACTTAAACGAAGCTTGTGAATACTCTTGTGACGAGAAGTTAACAAAACAAATGAAAATGAGCGAGAAAAAAAAATACAGTGAAATGATATTATCCTTTGCTTCACGAGCAACACCATTTTTAAGCAACAATTTGGTCAAGAATAAAAAGCAATTGTATAGGAGGTTTGAGCTAATCATGGGATCATCCTCAAGTGAAAGGAAATTATTAGGTATTTTAATGATATGTGCCATAGTATTGGCCTCTATTTCAGCGACTTCTCTCGTCTTTGCAGAAACACCAAAACAGCTCACTGAAAATGCAGGTGCCCTTAAAACTTACTACAATCCTTCTAAAACGCTTGAACAAAACGTTCGTAGTACTCTTGGAAAACAACAATCTTCAGAAAAGGTTCAAGTTCGTGTCAAGGAAGCTCCTTTTTTTATCGATGCCGATGGATTAAAGGTTGATTTATTCAACCGCAGCGAGTCCTATTATAAGATCACTCGTGAATGGAGATCAAAAAATGCAGGATTGAAACAGAAGACTTTAGCTATTGAAGGGAAAACCGTTACTGTTGCCTTTTCTCCAGAAGCAGCTTCCTACAAGGACGATCCAGTCATTGAGCGAATGGTTCGCAATCAGATCTCATTTGAATTAAAGTTTAAGAGCACGAAATATGACCATACAGCTTTTATTAATGAACTTATAAAGGAGGGAGCGATTATTATCCAGAGTGTTACAGAGGCAAAGAATTTTCAATTTGAATTCAGGACCAATAATAATGGGGACCAGTTGGGCGAGAAACCATTAACCCGTTATGACAAAAGGGACAAAATAGTAAATATCTTCAATCAAAAAGTTAAGCTTAATAGAAATATAGACGGGGGACAAGGTAAACAGATAGGGAAAAGTTTCATTGTCAAGAACGGAGAAACCTTGGCCATTGATATTAAGGAACTTACTGATAAAATGCCAACCATAAACTGGACTATTATAAATGTGACAACGGGTGAGGCGGTTGAGGAGAGGTCTGGTGCTCCTGGTGGATATAGATATATATTTACTCCTGGGAAATTAAACGCGAATAATACATTTAAAATAATTATGAGCGGTGAAGATAGTGATAGTGCAGGTGTAGAAATTTTCACCTTCAAAGAATCGTAAGGTAATGAAAATGTCAAATTAGCCATGTATGCGAGAACACATATGCATGGCTTTTTTTTTATCTAGAATTGCTGTTCCCACATTTCATCGTTTTTTGAAAGTCCGATTTTTCCTGTCTTAAATAATAAATAGACTGTCCCTTCACGCTCAACGTCAGTATAGACGAGGCATTAATGATGGGAAGATAATAATGGTTGAACGGGCGCATAAAAAAATTCACCTAAACATTATAACGTTATATTCTTTTCTCGCTCAAGATGTGGTATTGTTGATCTATAAAGAGCGGCTGCTCCGGTAAGAGAGGGAGCCAAACAAGCTATCGCCTTATGAAGGATGGGAGGCCGTTCGGGAAGGAAGGAGTACATGTCTGAACGTTTGGTCATTCGCAATGTGAAATTTGTCAATGGACAGACCGCCGATATTGCTGTCGAGAACGGGATGATTGCGGAGATTGCCCAGGGAGGCTCGCTGCCGGGAAGCGATGGTTTTGACGGCACTGGGCTGTACGTATCCAGCGGCTGGATCGACATGCATGTGCATGCTTTTCCGGAGTTTGATCCGTATGGGGACGAGATCGACGAGATTGGCGTCAAGCAGGGAGTGACGACGATCATCGATGCAGGGAGCTGCGGCGCTGACCGGATCGGGGAGCTGCAAGCAAGCGCGGCAGCAGCGAACACCCGCTGTTTTGCATTTCTGAATATCTCGCACATCGGATTGCAGCGGGTGGATGAGCTGTCCCAGCTGGAGTGGATCGACAAGGAAAAGGTCAGGGAGGCTGTCACTCTGTATCCGGACTTCATTGTCGGCCTGAAGGCGCGTATCAGCCGCAGTGTGGTGAAGGACAGCGGTATTCGGCCGCTGCAGCTGGCGCGTGAGCTGTCGGAGGAAAACGGACTGCACCTGATGGTGCATATCGGCTCGGCTCCGCCGCAAATCGAAGAGGTGATCCCTCTGCTCGCCAAAGGGGACGTGGTCACCCACTATCTGAACGGCAAGCCGAACAATCTGTTCGATGAAGCCGGTAAGCCGCTGTCTGTGCTGGTGGATGCGGTCAAGCGGGGAGTACATCTGGATGTCGGCCACGGCTCGGCGAGCTTCTCATTCCGGGTCGCCGAGCACGCCAAGCAAAACGGCATTCAGCCTGACACGATCAGCACCGACATTTACCGGGGCAACCGTCTGAACGGACCGGTCTACAGTATGGCGAACGTGCTGTCCAAGTTTTTGTATCTGGGCTACAGCCTGGAAGAGGTTATTCATGCCGTCACCGTCAAAGCGGCAGACTGGCTGGGCAGGCCCGAGCTCGGCCGCATTCAGGTCGGGGACGATGCCAACCTGACGCTGTTTGCCGTCAAGCAGGAGCCGATTGTGCTTGTCGATTCTGAAGGCGAGGAACGAACTGCGGACCAATATATTGAAGCTAAAGGAGCTGTCATTCATGGATCATTCTTTACTTGCTAAATACGGATTGAAACGGGTCATTAACGCCAGCGGCCGCATGAGTATTCTGGGCGTCTCAGCACCTACGGATACGGTAATGGAAGCGATGAAGACCGGCGGGCAGCAGTATGTGGAGATTGCTGACCTGGTGAATAAAGCCGGCGACCATATCGCGCAAATTTTGGGCTCAGAGGCGGCTGTCGTCGTCAACTCGGCTTCCAGTGGCATTGCACTGTCGGTTGCGGCCATAGTGACCCAGGGCAACAAACGCCTGAGCGAACGGCTTCACCAGGACCCCATTGCCAAGAATGAAATCATTATCCTGAAGGGACATAACGTACAGTATGGCGCTCCTGTGGAGACGATGGTGTATCTGGGCGGAGGAAAGCTCGTCGAAGTGGGCTATGCCAATGAAGGCCGGAAGGAGCATATCGAAGACGCCATAAACTATCAGACGGCCGCTATTTTATATGTAAAATCCCATCACAGTGTGCAAAAGAACATGATCTCCGTGGAGGAAGCCTGGGAAGTCGCGCAGCGGCGGGGTGTACCGCTCATCGTGGATGCGGCGGCGGAAGAGGATATTTATAAATATGTCAAGGTATCCGATCTGGCCATTTACAGCGGCTCCAAAGCCATTGAAGGACCGACCTCCGGCATTGTCGCCGGCAAGCGCCAATATATTGAGTGGCTGAAGGTGCAGCTGCACGGCATCGGGCGCAGCATGAAGGTTGGCAAGGAATCGACATTTGGCCTGCTGCAGGCGCTCGACGAATATATCCGCAAGGAGGATAAGAGCGAGCAGGAGAAAGAATCGCTTCAGGCCTTGATGGTATTGAATGAGCTGCCGGGTGTCCGCGTGGGCATCGTGCAGGACGAGGCAGGCAGAGCGATTTTCCGCGGACGGATCCAGATTAACGCAGCCGAGGCCGGCATCGATGCCAAGCAGATGAATGATCAATTGCGTGAAGGGCAGATTGCCATCTATACACGCGACTATGGAGTACGGCAGGGATACTTCGATCTGGATGCGCGCTCCTTCCAAGGGGATGACATCCAGGTGATCGTATCGAGAATTCAGGAAATTGTGGGAGGAAAATAATATGTCTTTGATGGAAAAACGTCTTTACAAAAACCGCGCTGCGCTTAATGTGCTGGCAGGAAGCATTGAGAACGCCCGTGAAGTGTACGAAGCCGCTGAAGGCCATGTCATTGTCGGTGTATTGTCCAAAAACTATCCGGATGCGGAGACGGCTGTCGCTGCCATGAAGGAATATGGAGCGGCCATCGAGGACGCCGTGTCCATCGGCCTTGGGGCCGGGGACAACCGGCAGGCGGCTGTCGTGGCGGAAATTGCGAAAAGTTATGGCGGCACACACATCAACCAGGTGTTCACAGCCGTTGGAGCTACCCGCGCCAATCTGGGAAACCGTGACAGCTGGATTAACAGTCTTGTATCTCCATGCGGCCGTCCCGGCTATGTGAATATTTCGACAGGCCCTGTCAGTGCGGCTTTGTCCGAACACGCCATCGTGCCTGTGAAAGCAGCGATTGCGCTCGTGCGCGATATGGGCGGCAATGCGCTGAAATATTTCCCGATGCAGGGGCTGAAGCTGGAGGATGAATTCCGGGCGGTGGCGCAGGCATGCGGCGAGGAAGGTTTTGCCCTCGAGCCGACAGGCGGCATCGATCTGGACAATTTCGAAGAGATCCTGCGTATTGCGCTTGAAGCTGGTGTTCCGCAGGTGATCCCGCATGTGTATTCATCCATCATCGATAAGGACACTGGCAGCACAAACGTCAAGGACGTACAGTTCCTGTACGAAACGATGAAAAAGCTGGTGGATCAATATGAATAAACGTGTAGCCGCATTTGGGGAAGTGATGATGCGGCTGCAGGTGCCCGGGTATGACACACTGGCACAGGCGGATGCGCTCCGGTATACCTTTTCGGGAACGGGAGTCAATATTGTGTCCGCCCTGGCACGTTTTGGCCATACGGGTTACCTGGTCACGACGCTGCCTGACAATCCGCTGGGGGAAGCGGCCATGGCGTATTTGC
Organism: Paenibacillus jiangxiensis; assembly: GCF_046098255.1. Taxonomy (NCBI): domain Bacteria; kingdom Bacillati; phylum Bacillota; class Bacilli; order Caryophanales; family Paenibacillaceae; genus Paenibacillus; species Paenibacillus jiangxiensis. The sequence continues at coordinate 106,165 of NZ_JBJURI010000017.1, read as the reverse complement.
GCAAGCTGGGGGTGTCCACCTCGCTGATCCGGCGGGGCGGAAGATTTGTTGGCATGTATTTTCTGGAGAACGGATTCGGCATGCGCCCGAGCAGAGTGACGTATACGGACCGGCTGGGCAGCAGCTTTAACCAGGCTCTCGCGGACAACTACGATCCGGTGGACATTGCCGGGAACGTGGATATCATGCATTTCTGCGGAATTACGCTGGCGATGAACGACACGGTACGTGGGCATATGAAAAAACTGGCCGCAGCAGTGAAGCAGGCGGGCGGCAAGGTCGTCTTCGACTGTAATTACCGCCCATCCCTGTGGGGTGACGGTGGTTATGCGCTGGCCAAACCTCATTATGAGGAGATGCTCGCTTTGGCAGATGTCGTCATGATGAATGAAAAAGATGCGCTGCATATTCTCGGGCTGGAAACACATGCTACTGAGCGGAAGGAGCAGCTGCTGGACTTGATCCCGCAGGTTGCAAGCAAATTCGGTATTTCAGTGGCCGCGGGGACACACCGGTCCATTAACCGGGATAACAGCCACTCCCTGCAGGGGTATATTTATAAAGACGGACAGTTTGAATTTTCGGACACGCTCACCTTTATGGTGTATGATCGTATAGGGGCGGGAGATGCATATGCGAGCGGCATCATTCACGGAGAAATTCAGAACTTCTCCGCGAAGCACACTGTTGACTTTGCCGCAGCCGCCGCGGCGCTGGCACATACCGTGTCCGGAGATACGCCGAATGCATCCGAGGCCGAAGTCTTGAAGGCTATGACTCAAATGATGCCTGACGTGGAAAGGTAGTGACGCGGATTGTCCATTACGCGCAAAAATGGGCCGTTATATCTGCAAATCAAGAAAATCGTGAAAGACCGGATATTGCACGGCATTTACCCCCTGGGAACGATCATTCCGTCCGAGCCGCAGCTGGAAAAAGAGTTTGGCGTCAGCAAGGTGACAGTCCGCAATGCGGTGCAGGAATTATGCCAGGAGGGTTATCTGGAAAAACGAAGCGGTGTAGGCACGACAGTGATCCGGAACCGCTCCCTGTCCCGGTTGTCCAAAGGAAAAAGGTTCACGGAAATTCTCGTTGACGAAGGCCATCGGATGGAGAAGAAGCTGCTCGGTTCGGAAATGGTAACCAATGATGCGCAATCCGAGCCGTTCCAGCTTTTCGGGGAGCGCTGCCTGCGTATTGAGAGGTTATATCTGTTAGATGGTAAACCATATATTCATTATGTGCATTACCTTGATCCCTCTGCCGTTGCTGTTACAGGGGATGAACATGCAGATATGCAGTCACTGTATGACCTGATTGAAGAAAATGATATCAGCCTGGAGCGGTTTCGTGATGCGTTTACCGTCGGTACGGCAAGCGTTGAAACCGGGCAATTGCTTGGCATTCCGGAAGGAGCTTCTACGCTTAAGCGTATCCGATACTCCTACAGTGCCGACGGCCAGGTCGTTGAATATAGCATCGGTCATTACAATACCGAGCTTCAGCCTTATCTTGTGAGCTATGATGCTCCTTGATAAACTGGGCATCTTGACCTTCTGATTTTGTATTGCCTGTGAAAAGGCGGCCTCCTTGGTTATGACCAGGAGAGCCGCCTTTTCGTGATTGATTGTGATTATGCGCGTCCACAAAAAAATGAAACGTTTCCAAATTAACTGTTGAAACGTTTCCAATTTAGTATTATTATGATTGTCATAAGAGATGCTCAAGTGGAGGGTTAGATGTCAAGTATTAAAGATGTAGCTAACTTGGCTGGTGTAGCTGTGGGAACTGTATCCCGAGTCATTAACAATTCGGGCTCTGTAAAACCCGCTACACGCAAAAAAGTGGAGAAAGCCATACAAGAATTGAATTATATCCCTAATGAGGTTGCCCGCAACTTCAAAATGCGGAAATCCAAGATGGTTGCCCTGCTGCTCCCAAGTATCTGGCACCCTTTCTTTTCTGAATTGGCATATTACATTGAAGATGAGTTGGACCGGGAAGGTTTTAAGCTCATGCTGTGCAATAGCGGTGGCAAACCTGAAAAGGAATTGTATTATCTCGATATGCTGCAGCAAAACAAAGTGGCAGGTATTGTTGGTATTACGTACAACGATATTGAAAATAACGTAAGCAATGACATTCCGATTGTCAGTATCGACAGACACTTTAACAAGAAAATCACATGCGTCACTTCGGACAATTATGAAGGGGGGCGCCTGGCGCTAAGGGAACTTGTCAAAGCAGGTGCCAAAAAAATGGCTTTTTTGGGCAGCGTCACCTCCGTTTTCAGTGAAACCATGAATCGGAGAGAAGGTTTCATACATGAGGCGAAAACAATGGGAGTCGACTATGTTGTATACGAGAAGCCGGACCCTGTTTTGGACGACGATGCCTATTTTGACGAGTTTCTGGATAAGTACCACGATGTGGACGGAATTTTTGCCATTACTGATATGTTCGCCGCCAAATATATAGATAAAGCAGGCAAGCAGGGGATTCGTGTTCCAGAGGATGTAAAGGTTATCGGATATGACGGTATTCAGGATCATTCATATTTCCATCCGATATTGTCAACGATCAGGCAACCTGTAGAGGAGATGGCTCGTATGACGATCAGACTGCTCTACAAAAAGATAGAAGGAGAAACCTTGGACCGGGAAGTTTATCGTCTTCCGGTCATATTTAGACGAGGTGAAACTACTTAGTTTCACCTAAAAAAAAAGGAGTCTCCTTTTCAACGGTTATTAGAAAAACATCAACCGCTTCAGTCGCTACACCAATGAACTTGCGGTTGGCGTTCTTCTTAAACTAAATTGGAAACGTTTCAAATAAAGTGGAAACGTTTCAATTACAAAAATTATATAGGAAAGGGAGTATTAGGATGAACCCAAGAGATTCCGGAGAATATCGACTCGTTATCAAAGAAAATCGTAAAACTTGGGACCGAATCAAACGCAACTATGAACTGTATCTGTTTCTGCTGCCGATTGTTTTGATTTATCTCGTATTCAAGTACTACCCGATGTACGGAGTGCAAATTGCATTTAAGGATTTTTCACCGAGCAAGGGGATATGGGGCAGCGAATGGGTAGGCTTTCAGCATTTTATTGAGTTTTTCGATTCATATAACTTCTGGACGATCATGTTCAATACGCTGACACTCAGTTTCCTGTCACTTTTGTTCAGCTTCCCGGCTCCGATTATTATAGCGGTTATGTTGAATCAAATATTAGGCAAGCGATACAAGAAATTTATTCAGACGGTCATTTATGCGCCCCATTTTATCTCCACCGTTGTACTCGTCGGTATGCTCCATGTTTTTTTATCGCCAAACAGCGGGCTCGTAAACCACATGATTACCTGGTTCGGAGGAGAACCCATTCTGTTTATGGCTGACGAAGGCTGGTTCCGTCCTTTATATATTTTGTCAGGGATATGGCAAGAGACCGGTTTCTCCACGATTATTTACCTGGCAGCGCTTGCAGGAGTCAATCCTGAACTGCATGAAGCCGCCATTATGGATGGTGCGAGTAAGTGGAAGCGGGTGTGGCATGTGGATATTCCCGGTATTCTCCCGACAATTATCATTCTGCTGATTCTCGCACTCGGAAACATTATGGGCATCGGTTTCGAGAAGGCTTTTTTGATGCAAAGTGATCTGAACTATGGAACCTCCAATATTATTCCAACCTATGTATACGAATTAGGGATTCAGAAGGCGCAATACAGCTTTTCGACGGCGGTTGGATTGTTTAATTCCGTTATCAACATCATCCTGATTGTCGCCGTTAACCGGATCGCCAAAAAATTGACGGAAACCAGTCTGTGGTAAGGGGGATTTACTTTGAACAATCTTTTGAAGAGAAAGAGCAGAGGGGACGCCTGGTTTGACGCCATTAACTATTTCGTGTTGACCGTAGTCATGCTGCTCATATTATTTCCGTTGTATTTTGTATTGATTGCTTCATTCAGTGATCCCAATCTGATTTATTCAGGAGAAGTATGGTTATATCCGAGGGGTTTTACACTCGATGGCTATCTACGAATTTTTAATGACTCCTCTATTTGGATCGGATATGCAAATTCCCTTCTTTACGCGGGTTTGGGAACTTTGATTGGAGTAGCTGTTACCGTATTTGCGTCCTATCCGTTAGCCCGCAAGGATCTGGTCGGAAGATCAGTAATGATGTGGTTTTTACTGATCCCCATGTTTTTTAGCGGCGGGTTGATTCCCACATATTTGTTGATCAAGGATCTGCACATGTTAAATACGATTTGGGCGCTGGTTATTCCTGGGGCTGGCGGTATATTCAATGTTATCATCGTTCGGACATTCTTTCAGTCGTCCATTCCGGATGAAATGTGGGAAGCCGCTTCAATCGACGGTTGCTCCAACACCAGATTTTTTTGGAGTATTGTCTTGCCTCTGTCCAAGTCCATCATTGCAGTTATGGTGTTGTATCATGTCGTCGGCTTTTGGAATGGCTTTTTCGATGCTTTGATCTACTTGAATGACGAGAGCAAGTATCCTCTTCAATTGGTGCTGCGCAACATTCTCGTTCAAAATCAGGTCAACTCCGGGATGATGGTGGATGTGGAATCCTATGCAGCGAAGATGAGGGTTACTGAACTTATCAAGTACGGTGTTATTATCGTGTCCAGCTTGCCACTGCTGATTTTGTATCCATTTCTGCAAAAGTACTTTGTCAAAGGGGTAATGATTGGCTCGATCAAGGGCTGATGCTGACAATTTCCTGAAGGGAGGGGATATATAGCAACCAACCATGGTGCATCCAGATAAAGCTGGAATGGGGAATAAAATTGTGATTTTAATGGATCAACTAAAGGGAGGTTAGGTACGATGAAATCTTTATTCAAAAACGCAGGAATTCTCGTGCTGGCCGGAGCCCTTGCGCTGAGCGGATGTTCGGGAGAAGACGGCTCCAAAAATCAGGTGAAAAATCCGGAACAGGATACGAATTTCAATAAAATCGGTCTGCCGATTGTTAAAGAAGCAGTGACGCTAAAGATGGTATCCCCAAAAGCAGCGTTAGCGCCGGAGTATTCCGAAATGGAAATTTTCAAACGGTTGGAAGAACAAACAAATGTAAAGATCGAGTGGGAGAACATTCCGGACACAGACTACGCAGAGAAGAAAAATTTGCTGCTGGCCAGCGGAAATTTGCCGGACGCTTTTTACGCAGCCGGATTTTCGGATTACGAGCTCATCAATTACGGTAAAGACGGAACGATCATTCCACTGGAGGATTTGATCGATCAGTACGCGCCTAATTTGAAAGCGCTTTTGGAGCGCAGGCCTGACATTAAGTTAGCGATCACGGCGCCCGATGGGCACATTTATGGGCTGCCGTCGTGGGAAGAGAATAACCTGGGAACCAACCCTTTCTTTCATGTCATCAATAAAAAGTGGCTCGATAAGCTCGGTCTGAAAATGCCGCAAACGCTCGATGAATACACGGAAGCCTTAATTTCCTTTAAAACGCAGGATCCGAATGGCAACGGCAAGGCCGATGAAATTCCGTTAAGCTTCATGCACATGCAATGGTGTATGGACATTGGCGGCATATTCGGAGCTTTCGGACTTCCGGATAACATGGAACATCGGATCGTCCGCGATGGAAAAGTGATCTTTACGGCGACGCAACCCCAGTACAAGGAAGCTTTGAAGTATTTTCATGAAAAATGGTATAAGCAGGGCCTGATTGACCCCGAATCCTTCACCCAGGACGCTGCTCAGTATCTGGCAAAAGGCAAAACGAAGGACGAAACACTTGGCTCCTACATCTGGTGGGAAGCCGAAGAAGTTGTCGGACCGGAGCGAAGCCAGGATTATGCTTTACTGTCTCCGCTTAAAGGACCGAACGGTGACCAATTGATCGGCCGCGGCAATGGAGGGGGGCCGGGACGCGGCGCCTTTGTGATAACAAAAGCGAACCGCTATCCCGAAATCACGATGCGCTGGATCGATCAGCAGTATGAACCGTATATGGCGGCTCAGATCCACTGGGGTCCGCTGGATGTTGTATTCAAGAAAGACGAAAATAGCAAGCTGGTGAACCTGCCGCTCCCTGCTGGAACCTCTGCAGGTGAATTCCGGCAAAAAGTGGCTCCAGGCGCAGGCGGCCCTGGCGTTATTACCATCGAAGACCTTGGAAAAGTTGTTGATCTGGAGCCACGGGCCCAGCAGCGTGTTAAAGATTTGGAGCAATATTACAATCCATATATGGAGAAGGAAAACTATCCAAATATATTCTTTGAAAAGGAAGAGCTGGACAAAATCAATAGAATTGAACCGGAACTGATTAAATATGTAAATGCCCAACGAGGTAAATTCATTGTTAATGGCGGCGTGGATGAACAGTGGGATAAATATGTGAAGACACTGGAGAAGATGGGCCTGAACGAATTGATGGAAATCTATCAAACAGGATTGGACCGTTATCATGCAAATTTACAAAAATAAATAAACTTAAACGATTGGTGGGAGAAATTGTGCTAGATGTATTTTATGAGAGATTCAGACCCGGCTTTCATTTTTCGCCTCCATCCCATTGGATGAATGATCCGAACGGATTAGTCTATTACGAGGGAGAATATCATCTGTTTTATCAGCATCATCCTCACGGCAACAAATGGGGGCCCATGCATTGGGGACATGCGGTAAGTCCGGACTTGATCCATTGGCAGCACATGCCGATCGCTTTGTTCCCGGATGAGCTTGGAGCCATTTTCTCCGGCTGCTGCGTAGTGGACTGGAATAACAGCAGCGGACTGTTCGAAGGTTCGCATGGATTGGTCGCCATCTTTACTCATGCGGACACCTGTCCTAAGACCGGGCAGCCGCGCCAGCGGCAAAGCGTGGCTTACAGCAGCGACAAAGGCCGAACTTGGCACAAATATGAGGGGAACCCGGTTCTCGCCGAGGATGATCTGATCGACTTTCGAGATCCGAAAGTGTTCTGGCATCCGCAGAGTGAGCGGTGGGTGATGGTGCTTGTGGCGGGAGACCATGCTCGTTTTTATGGATCGAAAAATTTGCGTGAATGGTCGCTAACAGGAGAATTCGGCAAAGGGGAAGGCTCGCATGACGGCGTTTGGGAATGCCCGGATCTTTTTAAATTGCCGATTGATGACAGCGGGCGCTCCAAATGGGTGCTTATCATAAGCATTGGGGATAATCCCGACTGTCCTGAAGGCTCACGCACGCAATACTTTATCGGAGAGTTCGACGGAAATACGTTCATCAATGACCATTCGGCCGATCATATCCTCTGGCTGGATCATGGTAGGGATAATTACGCGGGTGTCACTTGGTCGGATATACCAGAGCAAGACGGACGGCGTGTGATGATCGGATGGATGAGCAACTGGAAATATGCCAACCAGACGCCAACCGGTGACTGGAGAGGCGCCATGACTCTGCCCCGTGCCTTGTCATTGACCAGCCGGGACGAAGGCATAGTTCTGACCCAAATGCCTGTCCGGGAAGTTGAACGGCTGCGAAAAACATCGATGAGCTGGAATGATGTCACGCTGGCGCAGGACGTACCGTTTAAACAGCAGACGAACGATGGTCTGCTGGAGATAGAAGCGGATATTGACATCCGGTCCGGGAACGAGGTGCATATAAAATTCAAATCCTCCGGGCAGAACGAGACGATTATTGGATATGATCCTGTGTTTCAACGTCTATCTATCGACCGTTCCAAATCGGGTCTGACTGACTTTCATCCGGAGTTTGCATGCAATCACGGTGCAAGCCTGGTTCCGGAGGATGGAAAGATCAGGTTGCATATCTGGCTAGACCGCAATGCTGTTGAAGTGTATGGGAATGGGGGACTGGTTGTGCTGACGGATCAAATATTCCCGGATGCTCCGATCGAGAATGTTTGGATAAGCACGAATTCGGGGCAGGTTGTATTGAACTCGCTTCATATTCATGCTCTTAAATCCATTTCTATTCCTAATGGTGCCGTCGAGCAGACTTCAAGGGGGAATGACGCGTGAACCAAGTACCCGACAATCGGGGACTGATGATGTATTGGGCTTTCGACGAAGGAACCGGAGCAAGAGCTTTGGAGAGCGTATCCAAAACTCATGATGATATTCAATACGTATTTAAGCAAGCGGAGTTTACGGAACCGCGCGATCCGCAGTGGAGACAGGGCATCTTGGGCAGCGGACTCCTGTTCGATGGGTACTCGACATACGTTGCCCATTGGGTCAATACGGGAGAGTCGAATGGCGAGCCAGGGTTTCTGACGGCGCTCAGCATCGGAGTATGGGTAGCGCCCCGCTCCTACGAATGGGGGGAGGGTGGTAAATTGGCTTCCATCGTGAACCGCTACAACATGGACCGCAAGCAGGGCTATTTGCTGGGCATGTTTCGCCACGGATCATGGTCTTTCCAGGTTGGGCTTAAAGGAGGGGCTTGGGCGGAGATTTGGTCGCCGGACGGCTGTGAACTGCCAAAAAATGAATGGTCTTACGTAAGTGCGGTGTTCGATGGGAACCAGGGAGAAATGAAGCTTTATTTGAACGGCAGCGAAATCGCTTCGACTTCCTTGCCACACGGTTCCCGCTTGGCCGAGGCTGTGGATAGCGATTTGCTTATCGGAAAGAACAATCACAGCAGCCGTCTGGCAAAGGTGTTCAGCCTGCACATGTTCAGTGGTATCATCGATGAGCTCAAGATATATAATCGGGCCCTGAGCGCGGAAGAGGTGGCTGTTGCTTATCACCATGTGCTGGACTCCGCTCATGGAGGTGTCCGACCGTCTTTAAAATATGATGAGATCAAGCTGGACCGGACGCCCCTGCTGTCGGACCGGCATAGACCCCAATATCATGTCAGCCCGCCGGCCCATTGGATGAATGAACCTCATGCGCCGATCTATTTTGATGGGAAATATCATTTATTCTATCAGCACAACCCGCTAGGGCCTTTCTTTCATCAGATCCATTGGGGACATTGGGTAAGCGATGATCTGGTGCATTGGCGCGACCTTCCCGTGGCGCTGGCGCCGGAGAAGGATCAGCTTGCACCGGACGGGATCTGGTCGGGAAGCGCTACCTATGATGCGGACGGTCTGCCTGTCTTGTTCTTTACGGCAGGCAATGACAGTGTTTCGCCGAATCAGAGCGTTGCGCTTGCCCGCAGCACTTATACTCGGGATGGAGACCCGGATCTGGTTCACTGGGTCAAACATCCGGAGCCGCTCATCGTGCAGAAGAAGGGCATGGGTGCATTCGGCGATTTCCGGGATCCCTTTGTTTGGAAGGACGATGCCGGCTGGTATGCTTTGGTCGGGTCGGGGATGGAAGGCGAAGGAGGCGCGGCGCTGGCATTTGCGTCCAAGGATATGCTGAATTGGACTTACAAGGGTCCATTGTATCAAGCGGATCTTCAGAAGTTCCCTTATCTTGGCCCGATCTGGGAGCTCCCCGTGCTGCTTCCGCTTGTCAGCCCTGTGGGAAAAGGGGCGGATGTCGAGGTGTTCTATTGGATCGGGCAGCTTGACAGGGGAAATCTGTCATTCATTCCCGATCAAGAGGAGCCGCAACTGATTGACGTCGGCGATTTCCATTTTACCGGCCCGAGCGGAATGGTGGATCCGAGAACCGGCAGAAAGATCATCTTTACGATAGCCCAAGGGGAGCGGACGCCCGAATTGGAATATCAATCGGGTTGGGCCCATAACGGCGGGTTGCCGCTAAGCGTCTATTTGCGGGATGACGGACAGCTGGGAATCGAACCAATTGAGGAGCTGCAATCGCTGCGGGGGGAGAAGCGGATATCGCTTCGGAACGAGTCACTGGCCGAGACGAATGTACGGCTCCGGGAGGTTCAAGGCGACATGCTTGAGATTCAACTGGAAATCGAGCCGTGCAGCGCCCAACGATTCGGAATCAAGATCCGGCGCACCCCGGACGGGGAAGAAGAAACGCTGCTGTATTATGATGTGATTCAATCGATGCTCTTGGTCGACCGGACGAAAACGACACTGCATCCGGGAGAAAAATGCGGAGGGATCCAGGGCGGCAAGCTGAAGCTGCCAGGCGAGAACCTGAAGCTTCACCTTTATTTGGACCGCTCCATGGTCGAAGCCTATGCCAACGGTTTGAAAAGCCTTACGACCCGTGTGTATCCGAGCCGCATGGATGCTCTGGGGCTTGAGATTTGGGGAGACGGGGAACTAACGGTTAAATCCCTGGATATATGGGAGATGCAAGCCATTTGGCAAAGTGAATCTTAGGGGGAATCATAGGATGAGGGAATTTTTCTATCGGCCGGAGAACGCCTGGGTAGGGGACGTGATTCCCTATTATGAAGACGGAGAATTTAAATTATTCTATCTGCACGGCTGGCGGGAGAACTACCGGGATGGTCTTGACCATGGCTGGTATCTGATCGAAACGAAGGATTTCGTGAATTATCGGGCAGAAGGAGCCTGCAAAATCGAAGGCGGCACTGGCCATATTTTGAAAGTAGACGGTATCTATCATATGTTCTACTGCATATTCCCTCCAGGCGAGCAGCTCGTCTGCCATGCGATCAGCAGCGACTTGAAGACCTGGGAGCCTATTCCCGAACATACCTTTGCCGCTGACGACCGTATCTATGAGCTATCAGATTGGCGCGATCCTTTTGTATTCTGGAATGAAGAGGAGGGTCAATACTGGATGTTGCTTGCCGCGATGGCGAAAGGGCCAACCAACCGAAAAGGGTGCACCGCGCTGCTGTCATCCAAAGACCTTAAAACTTGGGAGTACCGCGAGCCTCTGTACGCGCCGAATTTGCACGTAGGGGCCCATGAATGTCCCGACTTATTCCGGATCGGGGATTGGTGGTATTTGATCTACTCCTCCTATACTGGACGTTTTGCAACATTTTACCGGATGAGCCGTTCCCTGGATGGCCCGTGGCTGACTCCTCAGGAGGACACCTTCGACGGTAGGGCTTTCTATGCGGCCAAATCCGCGACAGATGGACGAAGACGCTATCTGTTCGGTTGGAATCCCACGAAAAACGACGATTTATTCGGCTGGAATCCGCCGAAATCCCGAGGTAAGGACTACAATACCTGGGATTGGGGAGGAAATCTGATCGTCCATGAAATCGTTCAGCGCCCTGACGGCACGCTCGGCGTAAAAGTGCCGGATACGGTTGATGCGGCATTTTCGCACCCGCTGCCCGTACATTATCAGAGTATTACGGGAGATTGGCTGATTACGGATCGCACGCTCTCCTGCGTGTCGCCGTACGGTTTTGCCGGCAGCACGAGTCGGGAGGAGCTGCCTGATCCATGCAAGATTTCCGCCAGCGTCTCATTCTCCGAGCAAACGCAAGGGGTTGGGTTCATGCTGCGAACAGAAGATACGTTAGATGAGGCCTATTACGTTACCCTGGAACCGCAGCGGAATCGTCTTACCTTCCGGGGGGCGATCATGCAGTCGGAAGAGGGCGGGAAGACCTTCCCTTATGAGGTAGAGCTGGAGCGTCCGATAGAGCTGATTCCTGATCGTCCTTACGAAATTAAAGTGTTTATGGACGGATCGATTTGTGAAATTTACGTGGATGAGAACATAGCGATGAGCGCCAGAATGTATGATATCCCGCGAGGGAAGCTTGGCTTGTTTGTCAGCCAAGGCTACGCTGAGTTTAGCGATGTGCGAATCAAGGGTAGAGGATAAAGCAAAAAAAACGAGCAGGGAATCAACGAACCCCTTACTCGATTTTTTGAATGATCTGTTTGAAGTTTGGCTCAACCTAGAAATCAATTCTTGACGGCTTGGCAGGCCGGTGGGTTGGGTGGTAGATCAATCAACACTCGCAAGTCCGGACGCTTTGCATGATTATCCCGTTTGATCAGAAACAGAGAAACAGACGAATACCTACCCTAGCCCCACCTATTCCCTGAGCGAGAGGGATAATCGTACAAAGCAGCGTGCAGGGGCATCAAGACACGAACACAATAGACAGCCACCTCAGTCTGGGAGTCTGAAGTTTATTTGGAAATTAGCTGGTTCGCCGCACCATCAGTTCCGTCGGAAACACTTGTTCGACAGGATCGGGCCACTGGCTATCGGATTCGATGGATTCGATCATCAGCTTGGAAGCTGCCTCGGCTAATTCATTGATCGGATGCCGAATGGTTGATAAGCTCAGCAGCTCGGAGACGGTAGGCATATCATCGACACCCAACACGGCCAGTTGTTCCGGAACGGAAAGGTTCAAATCCTTGCAGGCCTTCAACGCCCCAACAGCGGAGATGTCATTTAAACAAAACAACGCTTGCGGCAGCTGATTATTTTTGGTCAGATTTATCACGGTCTCGTATCCGAAGGTTTCCGTCATATCGCCCGTGATGACGGTCGGCAGCTTGCCGTTTTGCTGCAAAGTCTCGCTGGCTCCGTTCAACCGGTCATCGAAGCCAGGGACGTGGCCGTGCGGATAAGTCAAAATGACCAGCTTGTCATAGCCGCGGGATAACAAGTGGTTTACCCCAAGTTGGCCGCTCTGATAGTCGTTGACGCGCAGGACATGCGCTCCATAGGATAAATTGTGGCGGCCAACCGTAATGACCGGTACTTTGAGATCCATTAATTTTGACATGAATTTTTCCGTGTCCATCGTTGCTTTGACGATAATCCCGTCGACCATCTGGATATTCATAAAGATTTCTTCAAAGTCCAGCAGGATGATTTTATATCCCAAAGACTTTAACTGCTGCTTGATGACTTTGGCAAAATGGAGAAAGTATAAGTCCTCAAAGTAACCGTCACCGTCATAGGTGCTATCGGATAAAACAAGCCCAATGGTATGCATTCTGCCAGTAATAAGACTTTTGGCAACCGGGTTCACTTGGTAACCTAATTTCTCGATCGAGAGACTGATTTTTCCCTTCGTCTCCGCGCCCATCTTCTGAAAGTTGCCGTTTAGAAAATGGGAGACCGTCGCGGGTGATACGCCCGCGTCTTTTGCGACTTGAACTAAAGTAACCCTTTTCTTTGCCATTTTCGAACCTCTGCTTCTTTTGGATTGCGACTATTTCGTCTTGATTAGCGCGGCCGTCTTTCCACTACGCCGGGAAGGGCGGGGAATGCTTGATGCGGCTCGGTCTGATACCAGTAACATACGGAACTTATGTCATCGCTTCTTTCGAACAACGCCTTTCCGTCATGCCCGATCTGTTGAACTGTGACCCTTAAATCCTCTTCAAACAAAATGGGGTCAAGCATATGCCAACGATAGAAGCCGCGCATCGGACAAGCGGCGCCGTCGTAAATATGCGCTCTCGTCGTATCTTTTACTGCAAAATACGGGAAACCCATAAATGGGGTGGAGTACGTCTGCTCCTCAACGGGGTTGCCGTTGTCATAGTTCACGAAGCCCCAGGCTCCGCCGAAGTAATCCTCCGTTCCCGTTCCGCAGATCGTCGGCCAGTCCCGATCGCCGTCGAGATAAAATTTAACTTCCCCTTCGCCGTACCAGTAGCGGGACAGCGAGGTCCAGGCCATATAGGTACCGACATATTTTCCTCTTCCTTTAATTCCATCAATAATCGTATAATCCTGCTTAAGCTGGGTCGGATTTTCCCGGCGGAATTGGGCGTGAAAATACTCCGTATCCTCCGGGAGCTCATCGACCAGCATATAATCAAACTGATAGAAAAACGCTTCGATCTCTTGGGGATGCTCATTCGTGACGGTGACTTTGGCGGATTTCCTGAAAGGCATCGTAAAGTAACTGTTCATGCCGCCTACCGGATTGACTACGATAGGCAGGGAATTCACGACCGCTCTGGCGCCGAAGCCATTGCAGAAGAAATCGCCCAGCGGAACTTCAACGGACGGGGACTCTTCACCATCCCAATACATTCGCAGCACCAGGTCACGCAGCACGAACCAGCCGGTCTCGGTTTGGTCGGTCACAGTCATCCAGATATGCTGGATAATACCGGGGCCTTCGATATCGACGAGTGTGGCGGTTTCGCCTTGGGCTAACGAGATAAAAGCTTTGCCTTTCCGTGCAACTCCCAGAGGACCTTCTGCTTTTCCGCCTTCCCCTTTCAGGCCACGGGGATTCTCCGCCGTGATCGATCTGCTTTTCCCTTTCATTCTGCCGAAAAGTTGATTCATGGATAACATGGTTCATCTCTCCTTATCTTTTTTCATCCTTTAACTGCTCCATCAGAAACGCCAGCCATCAAGTATTTGTTTAGAAATAAATAGATGATAATGATCGGGATGATACTGATACAGATGGCCGCAAACGTCTGTCCCCAATCTGTCGCCCCGAATGCCCCGATGAACTCCTGAAGACCAACGGCGATTGTTTTGTATTGCTTGTCGTTCGTAAAGGTGTTGGAAAAAATAAAATCATTCCAAATGAGAACGAAATTGATCGATGCGACCGTGATGGTTGTGTTGATGGTAAGCGGAGAAATGATTTTATAGAACACCTGATAAATATTGCATCCGTCAATGACAGCAGCTTCGATCAATTCGTTGGGCACATAACTGTAAAAGCTGGTGAAGATCAAAATGGATAAGGGCAAAGCAAATCCGACTTGAGGAAGGATTAGCGCCAGGTATGAATTCAGCAGCCCGAAGTCCTTGTACATAATAAACAACGGGATTAGGGTTACTTGAATGGGGATCATGATCCCGACCGTAAAGAACAGCAGCAGCTTCGAATTCAGCTTAAAATTCATTTTGACGAGGGCAAAGCCGGCCGTTGAGCTTAAGAAGATGATCAGCAGCAGGCAGCTGAACGTTACAATGGCGGTATTTTTGATATAAAGTAACAGATCGCTTCCCTTGAATACGGCTGCATAGTTGTCGAACGACCATACTGTCGGCAGCGAAAAGGGCTTTGTCGTTAGTTCGATGCTCGATTTAAAGCTGGACAGCATCAACCAGATCACCGGGTAGATCTGCACGATTAGGATTGCGATAACGATAAAATACAGCAGAAAGGATAAGGCCGCTTTTTTGGATTGCATGTTACGCTTCTCCTTTCCTGGAATTGAATATGGCCCGAATAATAAGAACGGCAATAAGGCTTTCAATGACGATAAATACGGCGATTGAGCTTCCGTATCCAAATTGGTTGGTAGCAAACGCTTTTTTGTACATATAAGTGGTAACCAGCTCAGTCGTCGAACCCGGCACGCCGATGATATAAGGAATATCGAAGCCTCTCAGCGCGCCGGTGGTGCACATGATAAGGGCCAAACTCAGCACATGTTTAATACTTGGCAACTTGATATGCCGGATCAGCTGCCATCCATTAACGCCGTCTATAGTTGCAGCCTCCTCGACTTCTTTCGGAATCGCGATCAGTGCTGCGTAAAAAATAACCATGTACATCCCCGTAAAGCGCCAGCCTTCGGGAATGGATACCGCAATCAATGCGGTGTGCGGATCGGATAACCAGGCGGTTTGCAAATGGCCCAGTCCGATCCAATCCAGGAACATGTTCAGCAAACCAAGCGGCTGCAGGGAATAGAAGTTCCGAAACATCTGCGCGATGGCGACGGTGACCACAACGGCCGGCAAATAATACAGCGTTCTGAAAATGCCGGCTCCTTTCTTGACATACGAGAGCAGCAATGCAAAAAACAAGCCGATGAACACCTGCATGAGTACCACGATTACGACATATACCAAGTTGTTTTTCACGGAATTCCAGAAGTAGGGGTCATGAAACATCTTGATATAGTTGCCCAGCCCAATATACTCGGCATCTTTTATTCCATTCCAATCCTGGAAGCCGTAGTTCAGCGACTGAATGATCGGGACAAAGACAGTTCCTAAATAAAACAGCAAGGCTGGCGTGATGAATATTAACCATGCCTTCTTGTCCTTGAGCACATTCATATAAATCTCTCCATAAAGTTTATTTTAAAAAGTTCACTGAAGGCTGCCACCCGGACCTTGTATGGCCGGGTGGGTGGCAGTGTTCTGAACGTTAACGAGCTAGTTGGTGACGTTTTGGGCAATCGTATCGTCGATTTGTTTGGCAAACTCTTCTGGCGTCATGGCACCCATCATCAATTTGATGATTAAATCGCTCATGACGGAGTTCGTATTAGGGTCCAGTAAGGTATCCCAAGGCTTAGCAAATTCTGATCCGTAGTTATCCATATCCTTTTTAATACGCAAGTATAAATCGGAGAACTGGGATTCATCTTTAATCTCAAACTTGAGCGGAGACATCTGTTGTTTGGCTACATAGATGTCACTGTAATTTTTTAAGACGAAACTCAGGAAGTCTTTGGTGGTTGCGTCGAATTTGTCAGCCGTTGCGGCAAGACCGATGCCGCTGTTTCCGAAAAACTCATTATTCGGCGTTTTGGCGTTGTTGATGGTAGGCAGATAGAAATAGTCAACGTTGCCTTTGAGGTTTTCCGGAAGATTGTCCTCTGTAAAGGACGGAATTTCCCAGGTACCCATGGTATACATGGCAGCTTCACCATTGAGGAACATGTTCTTGGCTGTCGTATAATCCGTAGTGGCAAACCCCTCCTGGAAGGATTGAGCGATCTCCTGTGCAAAGTTCGCAGCTTGCATTCCGACTTCGTCGCTCATTTTGGCCTTGCCTTCGCTCAGATTGCGGGCAAATTCATTTCCGGTCGCCCGGAACGGAATCATGGCTGCATAGCGCAGCAAGGGCCAAACGTCAACACCGTCAACGGCGATCGGGGTAATGCCCTTGTCCTTTAGCGCCTTGCTAACTGTTAGCATGTCATCGATGGTTTTGGGAACGGTTAGGTTATTTTCCTTGAATATTTGCTTGTTATACCAGGTCATTTCCAGCTGATACTCCAAAGGGAGAAGGTACAGGCTGCCATCGGGCAGTTCCTGGTATTTCAGCGCAGGTTCGTAGAATTGGTCGTACAGTCCTTGTTCATCCAGAAACTGCTTCATGTCAACCAGCATTCCGGCTTCCGCCAATTGCTGGGCGTACGGATCGGCGTCCATATCGATCAATTCCGGAGCTTCGCCGGAAGCGACGAGCGTGCGCAGCTTGGTCAAATAGGAAGGTCTATCGGAAGTCACTTGAATATCCAGCTTGAAACCGGGATGATCTTTCGCATACCGGTCCGCCAGCTCACGCATCGTTTGCACGATCGGGCCGTCCGCAGGGCGGGCCGACAGCCATGTAATCGTTTTGCCGGCGGAGCCATCAGAAGAAGTTTCCTGTTTGTTGGCATCCTTCGCCGATCCGCCGCAGCCCGCGAGAGCGGTTGCAATGAATGCAAAGATAGTGAGAAGCGAGATGACCTTCGACAGTTTTCTCTTTTTTGCCATTTTAAAACCCCTCCATTATATAAATTAATCCTTTGCTCCCGTCTTGAGCTTGACGTTATGGACTTTGACGCAGCCCTCATTTGCAAAAAAACCGAGATGACCGGTTTTGAAGTTATAGACCCGCGTTGTCATCGCGATGGCATCGTTGACATATAGACACAGGATGTCATCTTCCAAAATCAGCTTTACTGTAATCCGGTCGTGCCGGCTGAACATAAATGGTCTTTCCAGTTCGATCATTTGCGGTTTATCGCCGGCAATTTGCCACTGGAAAAAACCGGGCTCGGTTCTTGGCCACATATCGAAAGCGATTCGATTGTGGAAGGGATCGAATTTAATGAAATAGCCTGTATCAAGAGCTTGGTCGGTTCGCAGCGCGATCCCGAAATCTTTCGCCTCATTCCAGTCCGTAAACTCAGCCTCGATCAGGACTTGGGAAGGCAGTTTATTGAAGACGCAGTAAGCGAGTCCGTCGGGAGAGTCCAGTTCAAAGCGGCTTCCGTCGTGACGGCAATTTTTCTCCGCTTCGTGAATGACGTCCATTCCGGTATTAAAATGCTCATAGATTGCTTGAGGTATCCTTACCAGCAGATCGCCGTTGCCATTTTGATAAATCTCATGAACGACCAGCGTTCCGGCCCATTCCCAGTCACCGTAATCGCTTGCACCTTGTTTAGAAGGAACCCAGCCAAAGGCAAATCTTTGTTGACCGTCTGATGCCGTTTTCGCCGCATAAAACCCTCTGCCGTCAAAGGTGTCGGGAATTGGGGAGGTGTATACCCCTTCGATGCTTTTGCTTTTTTTGTAATGCGTTACAAACTTTTCGCTGAACGTCGAGTAGATCAAGTAGTGCCAGTCTCCCATTTGGAAATAATCCGGGCATTCCATCGTGATGTACTTGTCCGGGCTGTAAAACGGCTCCCGATAATGCCAATGCTCCAGGTCATCGGAAGTGAGCAGAGCAATGCACCCGCCTCTTTTTTCGGAGGAGTTCATTTGCCTTGATGTGACGAGCATCCAGTACTCTTGTCGCTCTTCGTTGAAAAACACAAACGGATCGCGCCAATCGAACTTCTCGTAAATCACGCCGTCCCCATAAAGCTTGAAATTTACATCCTTCGTCCAATGGATACCGTCGGTGCCGGTTGCCTTCAAAACGACTTGTAAGGGCTTTCCGTTAATGCAAAATTCGGCGTTGGGATTGTGCCCGGTGTAGAACAGGTGATACGTGCCGTTCGGGTCCTTAATCACCGAACCGGTGTAAGCGTTGCGGTCGGGATCGCTTTCGTTTCCGTTGGGCAAAGAAACTCCATAATCTTCAAAATCCAGGCCATTTTTAGTTGTGATAAGGTTCCACGTTGTATGATTTCCATAATCTCCATCAACTCTTTGATCATGGAGATAGTAGAGCTTGTACTCTCCATTGTCGTAGAACGGGATCACATCGCCGACCCATCCGCCTTTCGGTTTGTAAAATACTTTTTTCATCGCGTCATCTCCATTTAGTAAAACGTTTTACAAACACATAATAACATAAGTTTTTTTGTTGTCAACGTTTACAATGGTTATTTATTGAGGATTAATTAATAATTTTAAAAACCAGAAAATCAATATGGTAAAACGTTTGTCAAAAATATAAAATGAGAGTGGAAACACTTTTATTTTAGGAGGAGCAAGAATGCGAATAGGTGCAATTGAAGCAGGAGGCACGAAATTTATATGCGGGGTCGGGAATGAAAAGGGTGAAATCGAGAATCGGATCAGCTATGCAACGGAGGAGCCGGAAAGAACGCTCGAGCAAGCGTTGACGTTTTTTCGGGACCAAGATGTTGAGGCGATCGGAATCGGGTCTTTCGGGCCGATCGATCTGAATCGCTCCAGCCCAAATTACGGGCGTGTTACTACGACACCTAAGCCGGGATGGAGCGGGTTTGACTTCGTAGGGTATTTGAAACGTTCTTACCCCGTACCGATTGGCTTCGATACCGATGTGAATGCTGCGGTCTTTGGCGAGGCGAAGTGGGGTGCAGCCAGAGGGCTGGATAGCTGCGTATATTATACGATCGGAACAGGCGTCGGCGTTGGAGTGTACGCGGAAGGGAGGCTGGTTCACGGACTGGTCCATCCGGAAGGGGGGCATGTATTGACCCGGCGGCATCAGGAGGATGGCTTTGGTGGTTTGTGTCATTATCATGGCGATTGCCTGGAGGGCATGGCCAGCGGACCCGCGATTGAGAAACGCTGGGGAGTGAAGGGAAGCGAACTGCCCTCAGATCATCCGGCTTGGGAGATGGAAGCTTATTATCTGGCGCAGGCCATTTCCGGAGTTATTCTGCTGTTATCGCCGAAAAAAGTGATTCTGGGCGGTGGGGTTATGCATCAGAAACAGTTGTTTCCGCTCATCCGTAAGGAAGTTGCTCAAAACTTAAACGGTTATGTCGCATCCCCGCTGCTCCTTAACCATATGGACAGTTATATCGTGCCGCCAGGCCTGGGTGACAATGCCGGATTGTGCGGTGCCCTTGCGCTTGGAATCGAGGCTGCCCGCTAGTTCGAAAAACAAAATGTCCCGGTTGTCCAGCCGTGTCGTTGAATACAGCATCGGGCATTACAATACGTAGCTCCAGCCTTATCTTGTCAGCTATGCTGCTCCTTGATGAATTCGGCGGTTTGTTCTTCTGATTGTGCAAAGCCACTGAAACGGCGGTTCCCCTGATGATGCAACCGGGGGTCGCCGTTTCATGCCTGGTAAAACCTTAATGTTGCAAGTACATTGTGACATGTTGCCTATTTTTTGAATAGACTGCAGAAAACAGACGATTGTCCCGACACTATCGAAGCAAAGACGAATAGATTGGGAGTATTCCAAGCGAAAGGAGAGATTGTTATTGTCTCAATCCAATTTGCCTAATATTACACCAACGATCACCATTACAAGAGACGACGCCATATCTTTAATCGTAGCTTCTATAGCACTGGAGGAACTCGGGCTTAGCCACATTCTGAATGCCGAAGGGGAAAAGCTGCAATATGTCCTGGGAACGCTTCCTGGGGTAACATCGCCACCAGCAACGATCAGTGATTTGTTGGCAGTAAATGAAAGCATTCGTAAAACGCTGCAAGAAACGGTTAATAAAGACTTTGTACTGAGCAACAAATTAGAAACAGCCCTGGATGCTACCAATCTTGTGGGGCCAACCGGTCCTCCAGGGCCAACAGGACCAGCAGGAGGACCACCGGGAGCAACAGGTCCGGCAGGAGCGACAGGAGTGCAGGGTCCGGCAGGGCCGCCAGGAACGTGTCCAACATGTCCGCCAGGTCCAACAGGACCCACAGGTCCAAGCGGAGCCACAGGCTCAAGCGGCGCGACAGGAGCAACGGGCTCGACAGGTTCGACGGGAGCAACGGGCTCGACAGGAGCGACAGGCTCGACAGGAGCAACGGGCTCGACAGGAGCAACGGGCTCAACGGGCTCGACGGGAGCAACAGGGTCGACGGGAGCAACAGGGTCGACGGGAGCAACAGGGTCGACGGGAGCAACGGGTTCAACGGGAGCAACGGGCTCAACGGGCTCGACAGGAGCAACAGGGTCGACGGGAGCAACAGGGTCGACGGGAGCAACGGGTTCAACGGGAGCAACAGGGTCGACGGGAGCAACAGGGTCGACGGGAGCAACAGGGTCGACGGGAGCAACGGGTTCAACGGGAGCAACGGGGTCGACAGGTTCGACAGGAGCAACAGGCTCGACAGGAGCAACGGGCTCGACAGGAGCAACGGGCTCGACAGGAGCAACAGGGTCGACGGGAGCAACAGGGTCGACGGGAGCAACAGGGTCGACGGGAGCAACGGGTTCAACGGGAGCAACGGGGTCGACGGGAGCAACGGGGTTGACGGGAGCAACAGGGTCGACGGGAGCAACAGGGTCGACGGGAGCAACGGGCTCGACGGGAGCAACAGGTACTACAGGCGATACAGGAGCCACCGGAGCAACTGGGGCGACGGGTGCAACTGGGCCCACGTTTGTTCTTTTCAGGACGTGTGAGAACTATCAAATACTCGAAAATCCGATAGAAATCAAAGAAATTAATAAATATCATATCCCAAATTATTGTTGGGAATTAGGTTGCCTTGAATTACATAGTCATCAAATTAGCTTGAGGGAGCGTGTTGCTGACAGGCGGATCAAATGCCCAGGCTCCATGAAGATTTTCAAACGGAATAGGCTGGCTGGAGCTTTCAGCCGATAAGATCATCAGTAAAAGAGCGAGATTATTGAATCGGTTAATAATTCCCCCTTTCTGGTGGTGTGGACAGGGTGTTGGTCCTCACTAGCATGAGTGCTAATCGTACGTGTTGCCAATCAAGTCCATCTTTTATTAATAGAGAATCGTTGTGAAATAGACTTTGGTTGAAGGAAATTTGTTTGCAGCCTGTCCAACCATTCAAACCCGCGCTAGCTAAGGGAAAATTAGTTTATTGAAAATTTTACGCATCAGCTGCGTAAATGACATCCCCACGGGTGCATCCGGCGCCACGGGGGCCACCGGAGCGACAGGCTTGACAGGTGCAACGGGAGCAACAGGCGCTACAGGAGAGACTGGAGCTACTGGGATGACGGGGGTGACTGGACCTACAGGCCCGACAGTCACGGCCAATTACTTGTCAACAGGTAATAATGGAAATAATGTTGTAGCTCAAAACACGCCACTTGACCTTGGCACTACCGTTACTCAAAACGGAACGGCTATACAGCGGTCAGGTACTACTGATATAACTCTAGCCGCCAACCAGACGTATTCTGTATGTTATAGTACGAATACGATATTGGCACCTATAGCGGGTATTGGACAGTCCTCTGCAGTTCTTACCGTAAGCGGAGTCGTTATTCCCGGAACACAAAGCAGTGCTTCGGGTACTGCAGGAGACCAGGCAAACCTCAGCACTTGTACGATCACCTCTACAACAATGACAAGCACTTTAGAATTGAGAAACGCTAATAATGCTCCCGGGAATACGACGTTTTATAATACGGTAGTCAGTGTTTTCAAGCTGGCTTGACAAACAGATGAGTGACCTGGTGCATTGAACACCAAAATGCAACAGAATCGCATATGTACAGAAAGTGGCGCAGCTATTACTCATTTCCCCTGTTAAGTGGAAGGAAAAGGGAAAAAATAGGGGCAAACAACTTCGCCACTCTTTAGGCACTTATACAGTCCTGAAGGGTGGCTATAAGTCAATAATCTGAACATAAGCCTTAAGAAACTTCACGAAATACATCCTGGTGACTAAGGAAATAAGGTTTTCAAACCAAAGGATGATCCGAATGAAAGGTCATAATGGACATAAAGAATACGTGGAGCAGTTGAATAAAATCCAAAGCATGATGGAATGTATGATGATGAACATGGATAAGAACGAAAATGGAACGAATCATGGTCGTACTGAGGAAATTGCAAGTAAGCGTATTGACTTTACCATCGAAAACGAATTGAGGTTGCAAAGAATATATAAGCAACTGAATCAGTTGAAAGAGGAGGTTAAAGTGTTTGTCCACCAAGTCGATCACCCGGGTAAAATTCGAAAGAAGCCTGGCCCGGAACCAGGAGGAATAAAACGACACTATACATTGACGATGCCGCAAGAAGATTGGGACATCATCGATCATCTGATCAAGGGAGGCCGTTTTAGATATGTTGCAGATTACTTTCGGTTTCTGCACCGATCCTTCACCCAGAGCCCCGCATCTTCTAAAAGGGGCTATCAATCCCGCCCTTAATAATAGAGAGACTACATGAAATATCTCCTGGTTGAATCAGGAAATTTGTAAACCCCTTGTCCGTTCATTCAAGCCCACCCATACCGAAAACCCGGGCCAGCTAAGGAGATCATTATTTTATCGAAAATTTTACGCATCAGCTGCGTAAATGACATCCCCACGGGTGCATCCGGCGCCACGGGAGCAAGCGGAGCGACCGGTCCGACAGGAGCAACAGGCGTAACGGGGGCTACAGGCACAACAGGACCGACAGTGACGGCTAATAATTTGACTGCAGCTACTAATATACCACAGAATGTGGGGCAAGGTGCAGCTCTTAACTTGGGATCTACCCAAGTAGTGAATGGTACCTCAATTACGCACACAAATGGTAGCACGAATGTTACCTTGGCCCCTAACCAAACTTACTATGCCCAATATAATGTTGTGGGTGTGAATAATGCAAATGGCTTTTCGTCTGCCGGGCTTGCTCTTAATGGAACGGGAATTGGCGGATCAGGGGGAACCTCGTCTGGAACTCCGGGAGCACTTAGCAATATTGCTGGTGGCGGTGTTTTCAACACTGGTTCGGGATCTAACATTCTGACCGTATTTAATACCAATACAACCGCTGCGACGTATTTAGATGCAACTGTTAGCGTCGTCAAGCTGGCCTGACGGACAGAAGAATTACCTGATGACTAACGTGTACCGCCTTCTGTTCGTAATAGCACAATGATAACAGCAGTGTCAGTGTAAATAAGTTGGATTAATTTGAATAACATCGGCTGCCTATCATGCATGGTGTAGAGCCTGATGATAGAAAAATGCCACCCTTCAGAAAGATTAATCAGTTCTGAAGGGTGGGTATATAATCAAAGGATGATTTGAATGAATGGTCAAACTGATTACAAAGAATACGTGGAGCAGTTGAGTAAAATACAAAGCATGGTGGAACGTATGATGACGAATATGGATAAAAATGAAAAGGGAACGAATCATGGTCGTACGGAGGAAATTGCAAGTAAACGTATTGACTTCAATTTCGAAAATGAATTGAGGCTGCAAAGCATATATAAACAACTGAATCATCTGAAAGAGGAGGTCGAAGTGTTAGTACACCAAGTCGATCACCAAGGTAAAGTTCGAAAGAAGCCTGGCCCGAAACCAAGCAGAATAAAAAGACACTACACATTAACCATGCCGCAAGAAGAATGGGATATCATCGATTATCTGATCAAGGAAGGCCGTTTTAGATACGCAGCAGATTATTTTCGCTTTCTGCACCGCTCCTTCACCAAGAGCCCCAAATAAGGCCGATGTACTTTCTGCTGAAAACACTACCCATCCACTTTACTTCTAATGCCATGTACATATGGACCGAGGTTATTGTCATCATGTTTTGTGAACGGCTGCATGAATGAGGTCCCTGGCTCACCAGAGACCTCAACTTTTAGTATCCATAGTGGTGCGTGCACCTTGTCTCCCCGAGCGAAAGCGAATCTAAAAACGTCGACACTACTTTATACCCAACTCGGTGCTGAATAAATTCAGCGGTTAAAAGACACGACAGGTCTGCAAGACCTTCACACCCACTGGTACGACCCGGCATGGACCGCTTTATGGGCGGGGATACGTATCAGGGAGGGGTAATCGATCCGCTGAGTTTGAATTGAATACGTATGATGGCAACAATCCGTTGATCTATGTTGATCCTACTGTACATATGGAAGCCTATCTCGCGTAACGACGAGTACGCAAGACAGTTTCAGAATTCCCAACGGCAAGTGGCATCGGTGGTCACGAGGAATTGGTTGCTGTTCCGCCGCACCTGGAGCAGTATGTTCGTCGGTGCATTTGGAATTTCTGAGCCTTATTTGCAAGGCATTCCGAGCTGTTCGCGATTCGCGGAACTACTAAAACACGGAATATGCCATTGGGGGAGAAAATGGCGGACCGGATCGTGCGGGAAATGATGGGGCTGTAAATTAAACCGGGGAAGATACAAGGTTATTGTATCGAGTTTAAAAATAGCTTCAAAAGAGCCAATGCATCCCTACGTTGTTTCTCTGTACAGTTATGGAGTGCTGCCATGATCAATTCGGATTCATCACTTGTCGCGCCTCCCTCTTGATCCATCAATAAATCATTAGGAGAAAGCTTAAGCAAATTACAGATGCCTAGCATCGTTTCAATGGACATGCCAACTTTTCCGCGTTCAATATCGCCACAGAATCGGGGCACACGTCCAATGTGCTCAGCCATTTGCTCTCGGGAAATTTCCAGAGCTTCGCGCTGTTTCCGTATGCGTTTCCCCACCTTCTTTTTATCGTAAAAAAACATCAGAGTGGCCTCTTTTCATTCGAGTATCATTTTATAACTCTTATTATGTAGGAGTATACAGTTGACTTAAATGAGTTATTAAATTACCATTAAGGTGGTTTTTAAACATACATTGTATCCATTTTTTCTAGATTTCATAACTCGGAATGGAGGGGGAGGAAATAAACGAATGCTGAGAAAGATCGAGGAGGAGCGGCGCAAGCTGAACGCATTGGACGAAAAGGCTGTGGTACAGTTCATGCCTTTGTCCGTCAGTCAAGAAATTCAGGAGCAAAGCCGCAAAACAGATGAACTGTTGGTGTGCTATCAGCGTATAAAAGCCACACGGCCTGAACAGGCGCGATAAAAAGAAGTATAGGGGGAAGCAGGGCGATGAAACTTCCGCTGTGGTTTCGGCAAGCGATTCAAGAGAGACTGGATGAAGTATCTGCCAGAATTGAGCAAGATCCTGAATTGAAGCATATTCGTAAACAAGCAGACCATGCATTTGAAGCTTTGTTTGCAGGCAAGGATATTGGAAGGATGCCGGAATTTTCTGAATGGGAGGACTGGCATCATTATAAGCAAGGGATATTCAATGAAAGGCTGTACTTGCAGGGCATGAGGGATGGCATTCAGCTTGCCGTTACAGTTCTGAATCATTCGATTTGGTCAGATGATGACGTAATATCCAATGAGAATAAATCGTAATGTTCTAATGGTGCAAGTTCTTTATTCGGGAGGATGAGATTGGAAGTGAAATTAACCGGGAAAATCCGGGAGTATACGGAAAGCCTGTTTTTTGGACTGTCCTTGCGGCAGTTCTTTTTTTTCTGTCTTAGCCTTGGGGAGTCGCGATTGCCCTTTACTTTGTGATGCGAAATCTTTTTGAATCGGGACGCTTGAGCCTATATGTTTTATCGAAAATTTTACGCGTCAGATGCGTACATGACGTTCCTACAGGTGCATCCGGCGCCACGGGAGCCACCGGAGCAGATGGAGCCACAGGAACTACCGGTGTAGGTGTCACTGGTGCAACGGGAGCAACCGGGGTAACCGGCCCTACCGTAACCGCAAATAATGCAAGCTTCGTAATTGATGGGGAACAATTTCGGGGTTTAGGTGTACCAGTAAGATTGAACACCAGAGTCCTCAATGGAACAGCAATCACTCACACGGACCCATCACCCAGTATTGTATTGGCCCCTAATCAGACGTATTATGTTTCCTGGAACGCAGATGTTGTTGCTGGGTCACAGACGGGGAATTCAGCGGCATATCTAGAATTGGGGGGGAATGCCATAACCTGGTCGTTATCGAGAGGTTCGAATCCATCAGGAATAGCTCCAGCAAATGGGAATAATCTCATTCCATTGGGAGCGGCTGGCGTTATAAACACTGGCGCGACTGCGCAAGCCCTCCAATTGGTAAACCGGACTACTGGGGGGACTACCTTCGATAACGCAAATGTACACGTCATTAAGCTTTCTTGATGTCCTGAGGAACACCACTCAATCAAGCTGGCTTAAACAGTAAGAATCTCGCCCACCTTTCAGGAGTTCATTCAAATTCTGAAAGGTGGCCTACATCAAAGCACAATAACCTTGACCTGTAAAACTCCATGAATAGGCATCCAGATGATAAGGGGTTAAATTAGGAATTGTCAAATCAAAGCCTAGCGGTGATATGTCCGGCCGATAAGTGGAACGAGCAATCTTCTTTTTATCAACAGCCTGTTCGACCATTCCAACCCACGTTAGCTAAGGAGATCATTGTTTTATCGAAAATTTTACGCGTCATCTGCGTACATGACGTTCCAACAGGTGCATCTGGCGCCACGGGAGCGACCGGCGCAACTGGGGTTACAGGCCCGACGGGTCCTACTTTTGCAACTAGTTCAGGAACGTTTAGTGCGAGCAACTTAACCGATGTAGATGTTGGGGCAAATTTCCCATTAAACCAAGTTGTAAATAATGGAACGGCATTTACCTTAAGTGGCGGAGATACAATCAATATTAGTGAACCTGGAAGCTATTTGGTTAATTATTGGGCGCAAGGTGATGCTACAGGCCCACCGCAGCTTATCGCTGTAGCTTTACGTGTAAATGGGGCAATAGTATCAGCTACATCACGCATGACTCAACAAGTCGATACAGGGTGGAACTATTTGCAAGTGAATGGATCATATATATTGAATGTAACTACTACACCAACAACACTAAATCTCGTGAATCGTTCTAATTCTATTTTGAAATATAGCCTCGCTGATACAACTAATAATCAAATAACAGCTAGGAATATCCAAACAAACGGTATTACTATTGTTAAAATAAGTTAAGCTTGTACTTGCTCAAATTCACTTTAAAAAAATGTAAACAGGTTACCAGTACCTCAAGTGCCATTCGCAGCCACCTATCGGGAAATGGCTGTAAACAGATGGTGAATCATCACGCCACCCTTCAGACATATTTGGGTTCTGGAGGGTGGTATATACAGAGCGTTGGTCTTCATCTAAGTCTGTTTCTAGCCGTCCGGATGAACTGGAAATTGACTTGAAATGAATTTCTACAACGATTATATGAGGATGATCAGAATGAACAGTCAAGACGAGCATAAGAGAGATTTGAAACAACTGAGAAAAATTCAAATCGAGGTAGAACGTATATTGATTAACATGAACAAAAATGAAATGGAAACAAGTCATGACCGTAAGGAGGAAAGGGAACAGATTGACAGTACCTTCGAAAATGAATTGAAACTGCACAGCATTTATAAACAACTGAACGACTTGGAGAAGGAAGTCAGAGGATTGGTAAGTCAGGTCGATAACCGAGGTAAGGGGCGAAAGAAGCCTGGCCCGAAACCGAGAGGAATAAAACGTCACTATACCTTGACGATGCCGCAGGAAGATTGGGACATCATCGATCAACTGATCCAGGAAGGCCGTTTTAGATATGCCGCCGATTATTTTCGCTTTTTGCACCGATCCTTCACCCAGAGTTCAAGATAAGGCCAATGTACCTTTTGCTGAAAACCCAGCCTAGGCCCTTCACCTCAAATACCATGTACATATGGACCGGAGAATATATTGGGACTATCAATCACGCTCTCTTAATAATAGAGAAGCTTCATGAAATATACCCTGGTTGAAGGAAATTGGTCAACAGCCTGTCCTGCCATTCAAACCCGCGCCAGCTAAGGAGATATTTGTTTTATCGAAAATTTTACGCGTCATCTGCGTACATGACGTTCCAATAGGTGCATCTGGCGCCACGGGAGCAACGGGTTCCATGGGAGCAACGGGATCTACTGGCGCGACAGGAGCTACTGGAGCCACAGGATCTACAGGAGTCACAGGATCTACAGGAGTCACAGGACCGACGGTGACTGCGAATAATTTGAGCACTGCTAGCGGACCAGCAACGTCTGTGCCGGTGTTTTCAGCAATTCCGCTGGGTCCCAATAATGTACTAAATGGTACAGCCATTACGCACACTGCGGGTTCTACCGACATCGGATTAGCTCCTAATCAAACTTACTCTGTCCAGTATAATGCTAATGGATTTCCCTCCCCTTCGGGTACTTTATCCGCGGGACTTGCGCTTAATGGAACAAGAATACAAAGCTCACAGGGAAACCAGAATGGGACGGTCGGCAACCAGCTTTCTGTTTCTGGTGGCACGATCATCAGCACTACAATGGCGAGCACTTTAACCCTTGTCAACACGGGAGATGGCGCTACGATTTTTGCAGCAACTTCTGTCAACGTTGTCAAACTGGCATGATAAAGACCACGATTAACGTGTATCGCCTTCTGTTCGTATGGCATTATGATAACAAAATTTCCAGTATAATCAATTTGGATTACCCACAATGAACGGCTGCTTATCGGCCAATGGTGGGGCTTGATAGGCAAATAACTTGCCACCCTTCAGAAGTTCTGAAGGGTGGATATATAATCAAGGGATGATCTGAATGAGTGGTCAAAATGAATACAAATGGACCGGGGTGTTGTCATCATATTTTGTGAACGGTTGCATGAATGAGGTCTCTGATGAACCAGAAACCTCATTTTTTGTATTTAATAGCGGTGCTTATGATTCCTGAGTTGTTGGTCGAAGCCATTTGGGGATTAAAAGTATTCAATGTTAAAGCTGAAGGGATAGGCTTGACGTTCCTGGTTCCTGGTGGACCGCCTCCGAATACCCGCCGGCATGACTCTTTTATAGTGGATTCGTTTTACAAACTGCTTCAAGGTTACATTCTGCTCTTCTGGCGTCAGGTTCTGGAACTCCTCAAACAGTTCGATCATTTGCGTTAACTGGTCTATGGAGGGGACAGCCTCTATGGACTGGATTTGCTGCATGATTTCCTTCTTGGATTCTTCTAACAATTGGCCTTGTTCCAGCAAGGCATGTGCCTTCATTTTGAATTTTTCGGACGAAAAGGATTCTGTCAACGCCAGGTCCAGCAGCTTCTCCTGCAGGCGCTCGTTCTCCTGCAGCTGCTTTTCCATGAGAGCCAAGCGTTCATGAAGATCCATAAGGATGGTGTCCGTTTCTTGCTGCACCAGAAGCTGCAGCTGAGCAGCCAGCCGCTGCTTGTAAGCCTGCAGTTTCAGCACCACTTCTTCTTCCAGAAACTTTAGTCTCATGCCTTGGTTGTAACATTTCGTATTGCTGCCTGGCAGCAAATTGTCGCAAGGCTTAATTGTGAAAACACCGTTTTTTTCTTTACGGATGACAAGCTTTCTTCCACATACGCCGCAGAACAGCAGATCTTTCAGCATCGTGGTTCCTGTTTTGACGGCTTGCCTTTCGTAGGTGCGCATGGTCTCTGTCCTGCGTTCCGCCTGTTTCTGACGGGTTTGCTCCCATTCATCCGGCTGAATGATGGCAGGGTGGGCGTGATCTGTTATGATCGATTTCAGCGTTTTGTATCTGTACTCTCCGTTTTCCTTGACTCGCTTGCGATGCTGGTACACCACACTTCCCTTGTATACGGGATTCCGCAGAATCCTCCTGATGGTAGAGGGACGGAAGGCATTGGCTAGCCGCGTCTTGAAGCCTTCACGGTTCAGTATGTCTGCAATCTTGCGGCTGCCCAATCCATCCTTATAAAGCTTGAAGATGTACCGTACCACCTCTGCCTCGGGCTGGTAAATTTCAAGCTTTTTGCTTTCCCGGCTCCGTCTGTAGCCGTAGGCAGGTCTTCCGCTTACGTACTCCCCGCGTCTTGCACGCTGCATTTTATTGACCTTGTTTCTGCGGCCGATCATCTCATACTCCAGCGCGGCGAACAAAGAACTCACATCATACATGAGACGGTCTTCCAGCGAGCCCGCCAGGTCAAATGTCTGGGAAGGCGTAATGATTTTAATTTCATGATCGATACAAAGCTGCTTGATCTGCTGCGACACCAGTCCATTCCGTGAAAGACGGTCCAGAGACACTGTAAAAATGGCTTGGTATCGTTCAATATTGTCGATTAGCTTCTGCAACTCAGGGCGTGCTCCCAGATTATGCTTCCCCCCGCTCACAATTTCTTCATAAACCTCAGATGTGTAATGGTTCTCGCCACAGAATTCCTCCATAAGCTCCCGGTGATTCTGCAACGTATCCTCATTTTCTCCCTTGTCCATTGAAATTCGCAAGTAAGTTGCTCCAAATGCCCCGGTTATTTCATTCATAATGATTTCCCCCATCTTGGTACCAGTTTCCCCTTGTCCCCTCTTATTACATGAATAGATGTAAAATGATACATCAGAACATAATTTCTAATATTTTACAACAAAATGATTCGGATACCTTTATTTATGTAATATAGAAGGGGGTGATGACTTATTTAAGTGCTGTGCTTTTGTACAAAATGTGGGTGGCGGACAGTATTTGAAGACACCATATGAAATCAAAGATAACGAATGGCGGCGATGTATAAAAAAAGAGAGCTCTTCGGCTCTCGGTAAGAAATAGGAACTGTTGAAAAAAGATCAGGATTTCCTATGCAACGATGGCTAACTGAACACCAATGAATATGTATCACTGGAAGTGGCCGATAAGCTTTGTTCAGCATTAACATGTCCCTGTTTGTAGTATTCTTGTTGACCTTAGTTCTCCTGAGGTGCGTTGCTCCCTTTATCCACCTCCGTGGATCGAGGCTAACTGAATAGACTGGATAATATAGTTCAACATCACTAATAATATTGAACTAGTTACGAACAGTAATGATATTACTTTCTTCATTCTTTCCTCCCATTTCCAAGATGTCGTGATACACCAGCTTTGCTTCAACTGATGCAAATTTCCGTAAACGTTCAAACAGTCGGATAAAACGAAGCATAGAGCTTTCATCATTAATGACAGCGGATGTTTTCAAACCGTCTAACAAATGACGAAATCCCTTTTCGTAATGGCCTCTGGATAAATAATATTGCGCAAGCTCCGTCAGGAGACCAATATGCTGGTCGGCTGTATTTTGATCGTTATATATTTCGTTGCCTTTTTCCTCATGGAGGCTGGATATTTCTGCTTCAAATTTGGCGAGAATATGATCTACATCAACGCTGAAGCGATTTGCCACGATCATGATATTCCACAAGCCACGGATCACTTCGATTTTCTTCGGTTCAATGAATTCAACATATTCCGGGAGTAATTTTGTCTCTCCGGACATTAACCTGGCTAAAAAAATATTTGCTCTTGCCCACTCTTGAAACAGACCTTTCCAATGCAGTGTGTCTTCATCTGTCTCCTTTACCCACTTTAAATCTGCATATTCATTAGCCTTTTTGAATGCGAGGTCATAGTTCCCTTGGTCATGGTAAAATCCCCCAATGAGCAGGCTGCTATATGCCACATAAAAAAATAGAGGCCTTAACGGCTTCTTTTGATTTGCTCTCAGATTCCGGTTGGATGAACTTGACAAGGAGTATTGCACTTTTGCCAGATGGTTCAGCTTCATTGCCGTTGTATATACCTTATCCCACCGGTGCAACGAACGAAAGGTATTGGCCAAATCCTTCAATGCATCCAGTTGATCAATCTCATGAAGACGCTCTGCGTAAGGTTCAAACCGGATGGCTGCCTGGTAATTCTGTTCAAGATCATTTCCCTGTCTGATAGAAAACAATCTGTATTGACAAAAAGCCAACCGCTCTGAATGTTGATTTTTCTCGCTTAAAGCGATGCTCTCGTAAAGTATTGCAGCTGCAGCACGTTTGCCTTGACCAAAAAAATCCTCTGCTGCTTCAAGCAGAGGAGACAAATATAACAGGTTATCCATCAACAGATTTACAGTCAGCTTGACGCATTCCAGCTTGTCCAACTCTGTGCAGCGGTATAAGAAGGGTCTGATTCTGCGCCAATTTGGGGCAGCTTCATTTAGACACTCTTGCAGGTACTGCTCGTAAAAATGCCCGTGGGGCAGATTCATCGTTACAGTAATCCGATCCAACTGATCCACGGCAAGCACTCTTTTATTGTTCAGGATGGAACTCACAGTACCCGGATTCATTCCGCACTGTCTCGCCAATTGACTGATATTTAGTCCGTTCTTCTTTATGAATTGCTCTATCTCTTCGAGAATCGTGGTTGTATAATTCAAACGAACCACCTCTAAATATGATTGTTAATATGTTGCAAATATAACCATTATTTGAGTGGAGGTCAATAGATGCTCATTTTACGTGATTCAATCGTTAGGCATGAGCGTATATCATAATTTTTACCTATTTTTTGCAGCAGGATACTACTTTACAGATAAAGAGTAAATAATAATAAAAGGAGAAAAACTAGTTGATATAAGAACTTTTAATTCAAATAAAATGATATTATAATAGAAATGCTTGGAAGAGGTATCAAATAGTTTTTATTTACGAGGTGGGAGAAAAATGCCCAGACAAATAAAGATGTCAATTGAAGAATTTGAGAACTTCGCAAAAGACGTTTCTGAACATTTATATGAATCAATGTACGATAAATTTTTAATGCAGAATGGTTTGATTCAAGAGTCCTCATTAAGCAATAAGATGATAGAGTATCAAAGTAAATTTACCAAAAGTATATACTCTCAAGAATTTTCCGATACTGATTCACATACTCATCAATTGGGTGGTGAAAATCGTATGGAGACAAAATCAATTGTAGATAAATTTTACGCTGATTCGAACATTAAAAGCATCTATGTTTATGAGGAGAACGAGGATATTTATTTATTGCTCATATTGAATGATGATGATGTCGAAGATTTAGCATTGAATTTAGCAAAAATACAAAATGAAGCTGCATGGGAATACCCGAACTTAAATATAGAAATTGATTATATTCCAGCCGAATATTTTACTGAAGATTATATACCGGATGGAGCAGTTTCCTTTCCAAGGAGTTGATTTTTTTGTCTCCTGAAATGAGAATTATACAATACGAAAGAAATAAAAAATCATTAAATCAAATTATGTCTATAGAAGACTACCCTTGTGATTGGGCAATCACAATTGCGTTTTATAGTGCTCTTCATTTAGTTGAGTACCATTTATTCAAAGTAGACCAAAAAAATAGAATCCGCAGATCAAACGAAAAAGAAAATCATACAGAAAGAAATCGTGAAGTTGTAAAAGAGTTGAAACTTGGCCATGAAGTTGCTCATGCATATCGTGCTCTCTATAATGAAAGCAGGGCAGCTAGGTATGATTGCATTCCTATTAAAAAAAGCAGAGTGCAGACCGCTTTGAAAAATTTAGATATCATTGTGCATCAGTTGGAGTCTGTAAATTAGTTGTATAACAGTGATTTTGCTACTCCTGTCTTTAATGACAGGACCTTTTGTATATTGGGTTAAAAGGAATGCATGTGTTTTAGGACGATAATATAAGCTGACAGATCCATCATGGTTAATAAAAGTAAGAATCAGAAAAACCATCATAGGATGTGAGGCATTATGGAAAAAGATCCTTTGCTGCAGGATTTTCCGGAGCAGTTTGAAACCGAAAGATTGGCGGTTCGGGCCCCACGCTGGGGAGACGGAGCTCCGCTGAATGCAGCGATTCGGGAAAGTCTCAAGGAACTCCGGCCCTTTTTGCCGTTTGCCCGTGTGACTCCCGAGCCTGAGGAAACGGAGAGGGTTGTACGCCGCAGCAGACTCCGCTTCCTGGAACGGACAGATATGATGATGCTGATGTGCGATAAAGAGAGCGGCGGAGTGCTCGGCGCATGTGGTCTGCACCGGATCGACTGGAACGTCCGCAGATTTGAAATCGGCTACTGGATCAGAACGTCCCGCTCCGGGGAAGGGCTTGTCACGGAAGCTGTTCATGGCATAACGGATTTTGCCGTCAGGCAGCTTGGCGCAAACCGACTGGAAATCCGCTGTGATGATCGCAACGCGCGCAGTGCCGCTGTCGCGAGGCGGGCGGGATTTACGCTGGAAGGCGTTCTGCGCAGCTGGGAGCGCGAAGATGATGGTACACTTGTGAATCAGATGGTGTTTGCCAAGGTGCGGGGAATCGATTTTACATAGTTTATCTAAATTGCCATTTGGGAATAATAGTTAATCCGCAGGCCATAACGGTCTGCGGATTTTGATATTGGAGAAATTAGGGAACCTCAATTAATTTTCTATTAACATATGTAATTTATACTGATTCTGGTATATCGACGATCCATACACTAGACAAAGGATGGCTAATTCATGGGAATCCATACGTATTTTCGGTCACTGAACGATCTGGAACGGATTATCCGCTGCCCCGGAAAGTTTAAATTTGAGGAGCACAGCGTGGCCGCCCACTCCTGGAAGGTTGTGCAGTACGCCAAAACGCTGGCGGATATTGAAGAACAGCATGGTGTAACAGTAGATTGGAAGAAGCTGTACGAGATTACAAGCAGTCATGATTATGGCGAAATCTTCATTGGAGACATCAAGACGCCAGTCAAGCATTACTCACTGGAGCTCCGCTCCATGCTGCAGCATGTTGAAGAAGCTATGGTGGAGCATTTTATCGAGGAAAATATCCCGGAGGAGTTTAAGACCATTTTCCGCGGACAACTGCGTGAGGGCAAGGATCAGTCCGTTGAGGGCTTGATTCTGGAGGTTGCCGACAAGCTGGACCAGGTGTATGAGGCTTTTGCCGAGCTGCAAAGGGGCAACAGCGAGAGGGAATTTGTGGTCATGTACCGCAATGCGCTCATTAAAATCAAGGACATCCGGCTGCACTGTGTAGATTATTTTCTGCAGAACATTTTGCCAGATATCGTGCAGGATGGAATGAGCTCCACCATTGATATCAGAAAAATTACGGAGGAAGCGCTGGCTCTGTAAGCTTCGCTCCTCCGCAGCTTTCGTGAATTATGCTTTGGTCAAATTGATATGATCAAGGTCGGTCTTGGAGTTGAAAATAAAGTCCAGCTTGTAATCGCCTCTAAGGTAAGTTACCTTGATTTGCTGTTTACCGCCGCTATGGATGATTGTGCTGTGCTCGGGCTTGAACCACTGCTGCCACAGCATGCTGATCGTGATTCCGCCGATATTGGTCTGCCGCTCTACGTTTGTGCCGAAATAACGCATTTCGTTGATCACCCCGGATTTATAGGCAAAAGCGTAACCGGGATTCCCCATATTGGCGGTATAAAATTCAAAGCCCCCGCTTTTTTCCATAGGCTCCCCGAACTTTTTGATCACTTCGGTCCGTTTGGTCTTACCCATGGTAAAGCCGCTGACGGCTCCCGGAAATTGTCCCTTCAAAGCAGGTTTATAGAAAGAATTTAGCGTATCGATGGCCATTTGCTTCTGCTCGGCGCTTATGCTATCGCTAGTGGCTGCAGCTGCTGCGGCGCTGGAAGCGGATATGAGCGGAGTGGGAGTGGAGACCGTTGTACCGAAAACCGCCGCACCCATGATCCCCATGGCTATAACCGTTTTTGCAGCTGACTCTCTTCTGAATTTCATGCTCATGCTGTGCAGCTCCTCTCAGGAAAAAAAGAATTTTATGACGATCTCGTCTGTCATTTAACCAATATACAGGATATAAAACGAGGAAAAGTAACAGAAAATCTTAAAGTTTTGTTACGGGTCAAAGGAAGGCCTGTTTATGTACCGATGATTCTGAAGCTGCTGCTCAGCGGAGATAAGTACGGGTATGACATATCAAAGCTAATCCACTCGAGCTCTGGTGGTAACTGCTAGGCTTCCGGATGAATGAGGGAGATTGTATAGCATCGCTACGGATATACAATAAGAAACGAGCGGGCGGGAAAATATGAAGATACTGTATGGCAGACATGCAGTACAAAAAAAAGGTCGAGATTAGGAGCAAGTATCTCCTGTTCTCGACCTCTTTGCTTTATTTGAAATCATATGAGAATGATGATTTCTTCTGAAAAATAATTCAAAAAATTCGGGGGCAACAGCGATTGTAGGAATGCTTCGTTCTTGGAGCGTCTCAGAGCAGCAAAAGGTAGCCGCAGCTCAATAGGTCATTTTGTTATATAAATTTACATATTTGTCTAATAAGCTTGTTTGATAAATTACATTAAATGTTCCATTTGTGCTCAAACGACAAAGAGAAGAGCGTATTTTTATTTGCAGGGCACATAGGAAGCAATGCGTTCATTACAGTACAATTGAAAAAATCGCAAGCGGGAGAACAAACATAACACGAGGGGAATGCAAACATGACAAGAGAGGATGCGCTGCATCCGTATAAAAAGGGGGGAAAGCAGTGGTTATCTACACCATTCGCAGGCTGATTCAAATGATCCCGGCGCTGCTGGGGATTGTTGTCATTACCTTTATTATTTCAAGGGTTCTGCCCGGCGATCCTGCCGTCATGCTTGCGGGAGAACAGGCAACATCGGAAACGATAGAAAATATCCGCAAAAGCATGGGGCTTGATCAGCCGCTGTACATTCAGTTCTTTCATTATATAAGCGGCTTGCTGCAGGGCAATCTCGGCGAGGCCTATCATACGGGACAATCGGTAGCCAGTGATTTTGCGACACGGTTTCCGGCGACGATTGAGCTGGCCCTGGCCAGTCTCATTGTGGCGATTCTGGTGGCGATCCCGGTGGGCATTCTTGCAGCCACACGCAAGGAATCGATCGTCGATCATATTTCGCGGGTGTTCTCCTTGATCGGGGCGTGTATGCCGATTTTCTGGATCGGGCTTTTGTTTATCTACATCTTTTATGCAACCTTGGGCATTGCCCCCGCCCCGATGGGCCGGATCAGCAATGATTTGAATCCGCCGACGCATATTACCGGGCTTTATGTGCTGGACAGCTTGCTGAGCGGGGATTTCGTGGCATTGAAGAGCAGCATTTCTCATTTGATTCTGCCTGCCATTTGTCTTAGCACAGGCACGATGGCCATCGTGGCCAGAATGATGCGCTCCAGCATGCTTGAGGTCATTGGCCAGGATTTTGTCCGCACCGCGCGGGCCAAGGGGCTTGGGGAACGGATCGTCATTTACAAGCATGCGCTGATTAATGCTTTTATTCCGACACTGACAGTGCTTGGCCTGCAGGTTGGCTATTTGATCGGGGGCGCGGTGATCACGGAAACGATTTTCACCTGGCCGGGGGTAGGCAGCTACGTAACGGATTCCATCCTGGCGGCGGATTATGCGCCGATTCAGGCTTTCACACTGGTCAGCGCGCTAATCTATAGTTTTATCAACCTGGCTGTGGATCTGATTTACGGGTGGCTCGATCCGCGCATCCGCTATGAGTAAATAGAAGAGAGAGACAGGGGGGACTGAAATGAGCAGTGCTAGTGATGCAGCGGTCAAAACGGCTGTCGGACAGCCGCAGGCTTCCGCGGGGAAGCGAACGACCTTTTGGCGGCTGCTGGTTCGCAACAAACTGGCTGTAATCGGACTGATATTCATCCTGGGCTGGATGCTGACGGCAATTCTGTCCGCATGGATTGCTCCGCATGATCCGTATGGCACCGATCCGGTCAACAAGCTGCTGCCTCCAAGCGCGGAGCATTGGTTTGGTACGGATAATTACGGCCGCGATATATTCAGTCGAGTCGTGTATGGAGCGAGAATCAGCATATGGACAGGCATGATCGCCGTATCCATCTCCTTTGTGATCGGGGTTCCGCTTGGAGCGATTGCCGGGTATTACGGCGGACGGACAGGCAGCATTATCATGCGCTGTATGGACATCCTGCTTGCTTTTCCTTCGCTGGTGCTGGCCATGGCTATCGCGGCCGCGATGGGCCCGGGGCTGCTCAGCGCGCTGATTGCTGTGGGTATCGTGGGCATTCCCGAATTCGCCAGACTCATTCACGGACAGACCATTTCTCTGAGGGAAAAGGAGTTTGTGGAAGCCAGCCGGGCGATTGGGGTGAAGGATTCCACCATTTTATTCAGACATATTTTCCCGAACGCGCTTGCTCCGCTGTTGGTCAATGCCACGCTGGGCATGGGGTTTGCCATTCTCACCTCCGCGAGCTTGAGCTTCCTTGGCCTTGGGGTCAAGCCGCCGACGGCAGAGTGGGGGGCCATGATTTCGGAAGGACGCGCTTATATCATATCGGGAGAATGGTGGATTGTTACTTTTCCCGGACTCGCAATTGCTACAGCTATCTTAGGGTTCAATTTGCTTGGGGACGGTCTGCGGGATGTGCTTGATCCAAGGCTGCGCTCCAGCAAATAACTAATATAAAGCACAAGTTAGCAAGGGGGAAAATGCAATGCTCAGAAAAAGTCTTTATTTACTCATCGCCATGTCCATGGTTCTATGGCTGGCAGGCTGCGCGAGCAACGCCAATCAGGCGGCCTCTAACGGCGGGGGAAGTGCGGAAGGTTCATCCGCACCCAAAGCAGTCACCATTGCTTATTCGGAAGGCGGTTCGACGATGGATCCGGCCGAAGCCAGCGATCTGACGTCCGACACACTGGTGCTTGCCCTGTATGATCAGCTTGTCACCTATGGCACAAAATCGTCCGAAGGCGGCGAAATCGCCAATACCGAGGACATTCAGCCGATGCTGGCGGAAAGCTGGGATGTGTCCGATGACAAACTGACCTATACGTTCCATCTGCGTGAAGGTGTCAAGTTTCACAGCGGCAACCCGCTAACAGCCAATTCCGTACTGTTTTCATTTGAGCGCTTGAAAAATTCGGACTCCGGCAGCTTTCTGTACGGGATGAGCGCCATCGATACGGTGACCGCCGTGGACGATCACACGGTTGAAGTCAAGCTGTCCAAGCCGAACCATATGTTCCTGCAGATGATTTCCCTGTATAACTTCTCCATTGTCGATGATGTGCTTGTGAAGGAAAAAGGCGACGGAGACTTCCTGAAAACGAACGAAGCGGGCTCCGGACCGTTCCTCCTGGAAAAATG
The DNA here is from genome assembly GCF_046098255.1 of Paenibacillus jiangxiensis. Taxonomy (NCBI): domain Bacteria; kingdom Bacillati; phylum Bacillota; class Bacilli; order Caryophanales; family Paenibacillaceae; genus Paenibacillus; species Paenibacillus jiangxiensis. Next base: position 66,391 of record NZ_JBJURI010000017.1, on the reverse strand, counting down.
GGACCCGGCTACAGAAGCGGTGTTTAACGCAAACCCGGACTACTGGCAGGGGGCGCCAAAGGTCAGCAAGGTCAACATGAAGTTTACGAAAGAGGCTTCCAACCGTGTGCTGCTGCTGAATAAAGGCGATGTGGATATGGCCATTGAAATTCCGCCTAAGGACGTTGCCACCCTGGAAAGCAATGAGAAGCTGAAGGTCCAATCCAACGCAAGTAACCGGATTTTGTATTTTGCCATGAACAACAACGTGAAGCCATTCGACAATCCGAAGGTGCGTCAGGCCATCTCTTATGCGATTCCTTACGATCAGCTGATCAATAATGTCATGTACGGACAGGCGAAGCAGATGAAGAGCGCGGTTGCAAGCAACACACCGGGTTATACGGATGCAGGAAATAATTACACCTACGATCTGGAAAAAGCAAAACAACTGCTTGCCGAAGCGGGATATCCTGACGGCTTTACCTTCGATCTGACCCTTGGCTCCGGGTTCCAGGATTGGGCGGACGATGCCGTGCTGATTCAGGCTGAACTCGCCAAAATCGGGGTAACGATGAACATCGTTAACGTCGCGCGTGCGCAATTTCTGGAACAGCAGCGCGAAGGCAACCTGACAGCCTACATCTCCAAATGGACTTCTTTCGTTAATGATCCGGGCTATCATCTCGGCTTCCTGATGTACAGCAAGGGCTCCTCCAACTATATGCACTACAACAATGCTGAAGTGGATAAGCTGTGGGAGCAGGCCAGCACGGAGCAGGATGAAAATGCCCGCAAGGAGCTGTATGGCAAAGCACAGGAAATCATCACTTCCGAAGCGCCATGGGCCTACCTCTATGAATACAACCGGATTGTGGGCATGAACAAAAATATCAGCGGATATGTGTACTATCCTGATGAAGTCATCCGTTTCTATTCGTTGAACAAGCAATAATTCAGAAGCCCGCCATGACGCCCCCGGTCAATGCACAGCCGGGGGCTGTCATATTCGTGATCGTGCAGTTACACGATGTTTCTCTAACAAGGCGGATAGTGCCTCTTGCGAAAAAACAGACCGTTGGTAAATGCAAAGGAGATGGACCGATATGACAGATTGGAAAAAGCTTGTGCTCGAAGAAATTGATAAACGGCAGGATGAACTGCTGGAGCTCTGCTCGCGGTTAATTCAGTTCCCTTCCGAAAATCCTCCCGGGGACTCGCGGGACATCAGCCAGTTCATCATGAACTATCTGAAGGAGGCCGGCATCGAAACGACCGTCTATGAAGCTGAGCCCAAGATGTGGAATCTCGTCTCTGATTACGGTTCACCGGAAGCTGGCGGAAAACGGCTCATTTTCTGCGGCCATACGGACGTCGTGCCTGCGGGGGATCTGTCCCGCTGGGATTTTGACCCGTTCTGCGGTGAGATTCGCGACGGCTATCTGTTGGGGCGCGGCGCATCGGATATGAAGGCAGGCCTTGGGGGGCTGATCTTTACAGTCGCCCTGCTGTCCAAGCTGGGGGTTCCGCTGGATGGCTGCCTGTCACTGCTGGTCGTGCCAGACGAGGAAACCGGCGGCCATCTCGGTGTGCCGTGGATGCTGGAACGCAAGCATATCGATGGGACGGCGGCTGTCATTGCCGAGCCGTCAGGTCCGCAAAATCCGACGATTGGCCAGAAGGGCAGCTGCTGGTTTGAGTTTACGGTGGAAGGTACGCCCGGACATGGCAGCCTGCAGCCAATCGCGGGCGAAAGCGCGATTCTGAAAGCGGCCCGGGGCATCGAAGCCCTGCAGCAGCTCTGGGAGATCAAACCCGACATTCCGGAGGAGGTCAAGGAAATGATTGAAATCTCCAAACGGTATGTAGCCGAGGAAAGAACACCGGAATACGGGCAGGCTTTTGACCATGTGACGGTTAACATCGGAACGATCCAGGGCGGAACCAAAGTGAATGTGGTGGCGGACCGCTGCACCGTGCAGGTTGATTCGCGCGTGCCGTTCGGCGTGGACTACCTGGATGTATTGGCCAGAGCGAAGGAACTGCTGGCAGGTGTGGGCATTCATAGCGAACTGAAGCAGTTTGGCTTCTTCGGCAATGCGAACTGGACGCCGCCGACCACGGACATCGTGCATGATCTGGTGCAATCGATTGCCGAAGTGAGCGGCAAGGAGGCGTATGGCGTGCTGCAGTGGGCGACCAGCGATGCGCGCGCATTCCGCAAGTACGACATCCCTGTCCTGCAGTATGGCCCGGCCGAGCTTCCAACGATTCATAACTTTAATGAACGCGCACCAGTATGGCAGATCATTCAATCGGCCAAAGTATACGCGCTGACCGCGCTGAAATACTTGGATGCCGGTAAATAAACAACTGGAGCTTGAATATCGAATGAGCATCAGGCTAACGGGAACGGAGTATCCCAAATATTTAGATTATATTGGAACAGGAGGGACGGAGATATGACCAAGCTGCTTGAGGTGACCGGCCTTCGCACGGAGTTCAAAACAGCCGCTGGCCTGATCAGGGCGGTGGATGGCGTGGATCTGGCGGTGGATAAAGGAGAGACCCTCGGGATCGTCGGCGAATCCGGCTGCGGAAAAAGCATCACATCCTTGTCCATTATGCAGCTTCTCCCCAAAGGGCTTGGAAAGGTGGCCGCCGGGGAGATTCGTCTGGAGGGTGAGAACATGCTCGCCTTTTCGGAGCGAAAAATGCGCCAAATCCGCGGCAACCGCATTGCCATGATCTTTCAGGAGCCGATGACCTCGCTCAATCCGGTATTCCGGGTGGGCAAGCAAATTGCTGAGGCTGTGAGATATCATCAGGGCGTGAGCAGGAAGGAAGCGATGTCACGGGCCGTGGAAATGCTGACCAAGGTCGGAATTCCCCGTCCCGAAAAGGTGGCCGTCTCCTATCCCCACGAACTGTCCGGCGGGATGCGGCAGCGGGTAATGATCGCGATGGCCATGGTCTGCAACCCGAAGCTGCTTATCGCGGATGAGCCGACAACGGCGCTGGATGTGACCATCCAGGCGCAGATTCTGGATCTGATGAGAGAGCTGCAGCGAACGGAAGGCACGTCCATCCTGATGATTACGCATGATCTTGGCGTAGTTGCGGAAATGTGCGACAGGGTGGTCATTATGTACGCCGGACAGGTCGTGGAGGAGACGGATGTGAAGACTCTTTTCAAAAATCCGAAGCATCCTTATACCAAAAGTCTGCTGGCATCCCTGCCGCAGCTCAACAGCGAGCAGGACCGGCTGGCCTCCATCCCCGGGCAGGTACCAAATCCGTTGGAAATGCCGGAAGGCTGCAGATTCGCGCCGCGCTGTCAATTTGCCCAGGACATCTGCCGTGCCAATGCGCCTGAGCTGGAAGAAGTGGAAGCAGGGCATAAATGCCGCTGCTTGCTGCAGCAGGAGGGATATCATGAGCACACTGCTTGAGGTTCGTAACTTGAAGAAGCATTATCCGATCAAAAAAGGCTTATTTTCCAAACAGGTAGGAGCAGTCCGGGCTGTCGACGGTGTGAGCCTGACGGTGCAGAAGGGGGAAACGCTGGCTATTGTGGGTGAATCCGGGTGCGGCAAATCCACGACAGGCCGGGCGATCCTCAGACTGATTGAGCCTACGGACGGCGAAATTCTATTCAACGGCACGGACGTGCGCAGTCTAAATCCTGAGCAATTGCGCAAATTCCGGACAGATATGCAAATGGTGTTCCAGGACCCTTTCGCTTCGCTTGATCCCAGATGGACGGTGCAGCAGGTGCTGGAAGAACCCCTGATCACCCATGAAAATTTGAGCAAAACGGAGCTTAAGCAGCGGGTTGACCAACTGCTGGAGGTCGTCGGACTGTCGTCCTACCATGCCGGGCGTTATCCTCATGAGTTTTCCGGAGGACAGCGGCAGCGGATCGGCATTGCAAGAGCGCTCGCCCTGAATCCGAAATTCATCGTCTGCGATGAACCGGTATCCGCGCTGGACGTATCCATTCAGGCGCAGGTGCTGAACCTGATGAAGGATCTGCAGGAGAAGTACGACCTGACATATATGTTCATCTCCCATGATCTTTCTGTCGTGAAATTCATCAGCGACCGGGTCGGGGTTATGTATCTTGGAAAACTGGTGGAGCTGGCGCCGACAAAGGAGATTTTCCAGGAACCCTTGCACCCGTATACCAAAGCGCTGATGTCCGCTGTTCCGGTCGCCGACCCGGAAGCGGATCTGCAGCGCATCGTCCTGAAGGGCGACGTGCCAAGCCCCGAGAACCCGCCAAGCGGCTGTGCGTTCCATAACCGCTGCCCGGCGGCCATGGACATTTGCAGCAAGATCCAGCCCGTGTTTGCCGAGGCGGCCCGCGGACGCCAGGTTGCGTGTCACTTGTATCCTTCTTCCAATTCGGAATAGGAGGCAAATCGTATAAAACAAAAAGACTGGTCTTTGCTGAACTGCACCCCAATTGTTAGATACAACAAACAATGGAGTTGCAGTTCACAGGAGGACCTGTCTTTTTGCGTTCTGGATCTGTTCTATTTAAATGTAACTGAGTCGATAATCTTTTGTACTACAGCCTGACTTTCGTCATCATAAGAGACAGTGAGAATATTAAAAATGTAATCATCCAAAAGGATGGTGTAAGTATATTCCGTAACGGTTTCGTTGTCATCCAAATCAGCAGTGATCTTCATTACGTCAAAGGTCTTGCCTCCTACAGCTGCAGATGTAATTGGCCCAAACTCATAGGGAAGCTCTGCTTCCATAAATCCTCTTTTGACCGCCTCCAAATTATCGGCTCCAGAGTAGTTGTCCCGAGGCCCGTTGATTCTTTGTGCCAGTACCATAATTGACGCATTTGTATCGCTCTCCCCCATAGGGAATTGGGACGCCCCAAACAGATTCAGCGCTCTTTGTTGTACTCTTTCCAAGGCTTTCTTCTTTGATGTACTGTCCGAGTGAATTGTATCTGCGCCTGCCTCCATTACTCCATTAAGGGCTTCCGTGTCCATTACAAGCCATTCTTCAGGAAAGTTGAGAGAGATACCGAAATAATCGTTAGAATAAGTGCCATTTTCAACTTTTCCCGGATCGATGGTTTGGTACTCTTCATTTACTTGCTGATCTGTTTCAGCTTGGGAGGGTATCAAGCCAGCGGGCTCAGCGCTGTCCTTGTTCTGTTCACCGCTGCAGGCGGTCAGTAATACTGCGATCAGAAGTGTTGCACCATAGGTAAACCATATTTTTATAAACATATTTCCCCCTCTGAAAGATTCTTTTTAATAATGATCAATTTAGAATAGCACACTCGGCTGCAGCGGGCATGGATTGGTATGCTGCACCCAGGACAGCATGGCATGGGGGGATGCTGGTTGCGGGACTTGGAGGCGTTACAGGGAGAACGGACAAGCCGAACCGAATGCCGGAAGCGGACTACCTGAGAGAGCTGCAAGGGCTGCTGCGCAAGGGCCCGCGTGTATTAATGCTGCATCAGGGGCCGGACGTGCCGATACAGACGCTTCCCGGTCACGGCGGAATCCGCATTAATAGAGAGATTTCTTATGCTTTAAGACATGCCCCCTGGGAGTAAATTAGAACTAGTACTCCGTAGCGAAAGAAATTTGAGCAGCAAAGGAATAAGGCTTTTCGGCTCTTGCCTTCATTATTTCAAAACCCAGGACAGCTTATTACGCTGTCTGGAGAGGAGAAATGATATGTCGAAGCTGCGGCGAGAGCTTGAAGGGTCGCTCCTTACGCAGGAGCTTGGATTGAAATTGACTAAAAATTGAAATCTGTGATTTCAAAGCCGATTTTTGCATAGAGGAACTAAGCCGTTATCTGGAGGAATAACATTCAAGAATTCCGGCTCAAAACCGAGATCAGTGCTTGACAAAATAAATTATGACTTTGGCTCTGAGGTGGCTGTTTTTATAGCGTTCGTGTCTGGGTATCCCTGCATGCTGCTTTGCACGATTATCCCTTTTGTTCAGGGGGAGAGGGTGGAGGGCTAATCATGGTCCTTTCGTTTTCCCCGGTGTCTTGCCCCTTCCTCCCGTCAGGTCTGCTTCACTTTTCCTAAACCTTCTTCTCACAAACCTATCTAACGATCTCGAACATGTATGCTTCTCCCAAACATATTTTCTTCGCCTGAATTTATCTTGCTCTCTGCTTCCGGATCAAACGGGATAATCGTGCAAAGCGTCCGGACAGTGGATGTTGATCTGCCGACCAACCACCGGCCTTCCCTGTCTTCAAGCTTTCAACGCCCTTCCGATATTTCTTGCCATGATCGGTTACCGGCTTGACTGTCAAGCGCTGATTGTTAGGCTGAGCCAGAATTCAACTCCGAAATAAGATCACCGTATAAAGCAAAAGACAGGTCTCGGCCGGGGGACCTGTCTTTTTAAGCTCTGCCTTTTTTCTATTTAAATGTAACTGAGTCGATAATCTTTTGCACTACAGCCTGACTTTCGTCATCGTAAGAGGTCGTGATGATATTAAAAGTATAATTATCCAAAAGGATGCTGTAGTAATATTGCGTAATGATTTCATTGCCGCCAAAATCTATAGACGCCTTCATCACGTCGAAAGTCTTGCCGCCTACAGTTACAGGTATAATAGGTTCAAACTCATAGGGAAGCTCTGACTTCATAAGTATTTTTTTTGATGCTTCCAAATATTCGGCGCCTGAGTTGATGTTCTGCAGCTTGAGGATTTTTTCCGCTACCACCATAACTGACGTATTTGGAGTGCTTTCGCTCAAAGGGAACTGGGACGCTTCGAACAGATTCAGCACTCTTTTTTGTGCCCACTTCAGGGACATCTTCTCTAATGCACTGTCCGTTTGAATCATATCCGAGCCGACCTCCACCACCTCATTGAGGGCTTCAGCGTCCAGCACATGCCATTCTTCAGGATAGCTGAACGAAACGCCAAAGTAGTCGTTGATGTAGGTTCCCTTTTCTGCTTTTCCAAGATCGATGGATCTTGGCTCTTCGCTTGCTTGTTGATTGCTTTCTGTCTTGGCAGGAACGGTGTTAACAGGTTCGGAGCTGCTGTTATTCCGGTCACTGCTGCATGCTGCCATCAATCCTGCGAGGAGTGTGATTACGCCATAAGTAAACCATATTTTTCTAAGCATATTTCCCCCTGTATAAATCTTCTTTATAATGCCTGTATAGAGTAGCACATTCGGCAAAAAATTCCTCTCTGAGCAGATTCCTATTTTTTTATGTGACTAAAGGCATCCATTTGCAGAAAAGTGCAGCCTTTGTTTGCCGAAGTGATTCCCGAAAGGAAAACAAATATGAAAGCGGGAGGATTATCATCTATAAACATGTTTTGCTATTAACTTCATTGATATTGTTGTTTAGCTTGCTCGTCGGGTGTAACAGTGAACAAAAATCAGAGCCATTTACCCCTGAATCCGCTACTAACTCCAACACCCCAACTTCCAATGAACGAATTACTTCATGGGAGATTTCTAGCGCATTCCCTAAATCTGCTCTTACAGCTTCGCTTGCTATTGATTCTGTGAATGAGGACCAATCGATCCGGGCGGAGCAACAAACGGATAAAGGCAAGGGTATGTATTTGCAATTGATAAGCAAAGCGGGGATGCATTTCCTTTAGAAATTGTTGTTGATGGAAATACCCATAAAACTCTTTTATATTCTGAAGCTGAACCGATGCCAGCTGTTGAAGATGATACATTGGTAGTTCATCCGCCTATTGGAGCAGGCACTCCGGAAGAAGATGCTAAAGATGTACATTACAAATTAGATTTAAAGAACTATTCCTTCACTAGATAACAGAAAGTTCAGCGAAGCGAGAAAGTATGAGGAGAAGGGCGTTCATACCAAGCTCTACACTTATAGTGACAGCGACTTCAAGATGATTGACCAAATCTGGAAGGGGCCTCATCCGGAGGACGGTCAGCCGCTTGAAGTGATACATGGGGTTCCGAAAGGCGTGCCAGTGCCTGAGTATCCGGAGGTAGAGGAAGAATTCGCTCCAGGCATTTCAGAAGAGGATTTCGCTGAGATTGCACGCCGATTGAAAAGTGCGGCAAATGCCAGATAATTCGTGTGAAACGGCGATCTGAGTGCAATAAACCAACGATAAAGCGGCCGTTCAGGGAAGCTCCCTGGATGGCCTTTTTCTATCGGATTTTTATACTAATTTTTCTAATAAAAGAAATTTTATATAAAATGTCACTACAATTTATTGAATGTTAATGTTAGAATTTGATCATCCAATTTATTCTATTTAATTGGAAATAACCCCTTTTTGATAGATTGGAGGTTCGCCGCTGGTCATTGTCTGCATGCATTTTCAATGACAAGAAGGAGGTAATTCCATGTTCAAGATGATAGGGATCCGCACGTTATTCATTTCCATAATAGCTTCCACATTGCTTCTAACAACGACAGGAGCCTCGTTAACCGCTAATGCCGGTGAAAACTCTGAAAATACTTCCCCTTCAGTTTCAGCCTTAACGCCTGCGGATATGCCGTCTGCTTACAGATCGTCTATTGAATGGGTTTGGAATAATAGAATGGTCAGGGAAGGTTCTACCGTCAGAAGGAATCTGATATTTGATCAGATTTTTGCGGGGAAAGGGACCATAAATTATGTGGTACGCTGGCAGTCTGACAAAGCGGTTACACTTCAGCAGCGTAGAGATATCGCGGCCATGCTTCAGCGCCAAATGGATAACTGGACCAAGCATCTTCAAGGTTATGACGGCTGGCCATACGGCCAAATTCAAGTCAAAGTTGTTGGCTGGGCAGTTGCCAATGCGAATCAGATTCAGAATAAGCAGCCAAATGAAATCGTATATACGGATTATATCATCGACGAATTGAGCAAAACTGATCCGCGCATTCCCGCCAAGCTGCCGGTGGCGCCAAGCGCTTTGTCGAGATTTGACCATTTTAACGACCCGAACTATCAATATCCCGGCGGATTAGACAAACGATTTGACATGTATCTTTGGGGGACTACCAACTTTGGTGGAGGAGCTGGCGGAGACTGGGGGCAGCGGATGTCCGAGGATTATATCCTCAGCACGGTTAATTCCAGCACGAACGTGATTGTCAGCCACGAAATAGGGCATGGCTTCGGCTTGCCTGATTTTTATCAGCCTCAGGATCGGCCTCCGGGCGGTTTTCCTGTCCCAACTATTATGTGGGCCGGCAACTCCCAGGTGATCACCGATTGGGATGTATGGATGCTGCGCTATACATGGAGCCAGATCAAGAATGAACCTTCCAGGTTCTAAATGTAAATCATGCTCCAGTGTCTATATTCACTAAAATGAATAGCCGGTGAGGAGTGTGAGCTCCTCTCCGGCTATTTTTTGTTGATTGTAGTTATACAAACATAAGACGCAAAGGTATAATAAACTATTATATTCTGCTAACGATGGCCTCAGCAGGGCGTTATTCGTCTGTTTTGAGGTTTTATTTCTAATCAAACTTTTAATGGAGTGAAGCAGATGATAAATAAAAAACTCTTGAAGACTTTTGGAATGTTGGCGGATGAGACTGAGGTAAAATTGAGTGAAGGTTTTAACTTGGCTATTTTAAAGCAGATCAATTCTCCATTTCCTTTAAGTGAATTATCACTCCTGTTAAAAGAATCTACTGACCAGAAAAAAAGAGCTTTCGCATTAAATATGAATATCCGCATCAAAACCTTTTCTAACAAACCCTTTCCTGATTCTCAACTAATCACCTTATTAAGAACGAAGTATACAAAAGAAAAAACAAAAATATTATTGTACCAGCAAATTGCTAATCTTATTTTCGATATCTATGGCGAACCTGAAGAAATCACCGCTGATCAATTTTTGTGTGAAGAACGCAGAATCATCGAGGAATATGGACCGGCCCACTTTTATTGGGGATTGCGCATGTTTCCGATCCATGATAACAACATAGAGCAGCGTCTCATTGAACTTGGGGAGCAGATGACAACCTTTACTGATGTTTCAAAGGAAGTGGCAGTGACTGACGATCTGACTGTTGCAAAAGATGAAACTAAAGAAGAAAAAGAGAGCTCTCTTGTTGCAAAGGAACGAGGTCTAAGAGTAAAGGCAGAGCAAGAAGCAGAAAGCTTAAAGAAACAAATGAGGAGCTTAGAAAAAAGTCTGAGTCGTTTACAACAAAAAAACGAACTTTTAACATCAGAGAATGTCTCTTTGCAAGGAAAGCTGTCTGCAATGGAAGAGTCCACAAAATTTTATTGCAATAAAACCACTGACCTGGAAATCGAAAAGGATCATCTGAACGCTCAAATATACAACCTTCAGGAAATACTTGAAAAGCAAATAGCCAATGAGCAGCTAAAAATTCAAAATTATGAGGATAAAATAGAAAAGTTAATAGCTGGCGAACAAAGGATCATTCAAAGGTATGAAGCGGCTCTAAAGCAAATGAAGGAGGAAAAATCCTCTATCCATATATCTTTGAACGAAGCAGGAAAGATGCTGTTAGAGTATCTGAGTCAAGGTATCGATCAAAATTTTGCTCAACTGAAAGCCGGCCTTGAAATCCGGACAGAGCGGGAAGAACTAAGAAGAAAAATAAACGATCACTTTCAGCTCATGAATGCCCTGGAATTGCTTCTGGAAGAAGTAAAAATACCTGATGTTCGATTAGCACCCGAAAAAAATTATTCTGCACTGCAGATTGAGGAGCCTCCAAAGGGAAGTATTCAAAACGATGAAACTCTCCGTTCACAAATAGGTACCTTTTATAGAATGGATCATGGCGGTTATATTAAGCTGGAAAACGGTGCGGCTTTCAATATTCCTGAGTCATTGGTAAATTCCTTGGCTTTAGAGCATGAAGCTGAAGTTGAATGTGAACCAACACGTAAATTTGATGGTTCTGCAAATTACTTTATTCGGGTTCTTTTGCAAGGGGATGATACCCATGCCCCAATTACACAATATATGGGGTATATTGAACTTGGCGAACACTTTAAATACTACTGTGTGGATCTGTCTGATCCCACTCGTCGGTTCCCATTGTATGAAAAGGATATTGAAATTCAGAATCCTCAAGATGGCGATCCATGTTTGTTTAATGTTGCTCATGGCGGGGAACATGCCCGATTGTCCAAGCTCTTCACCAGGTATGAAGGGGAATACTTCACCAAGGAGAAGCTAAAGAAAGAGCAGTCAATCAAAGGAAGCACCGGTACCGAGTCAAAAGAGAAATATGAACAGACGAATGCCGAGGCCGAACCCTTCCTCGAAGGGTGTAAGATTGTCATCATCGGCGGATTAAAGAAATGGTTCGACTCCGTTGTCGAGGAAACGGGAGCTGAGTTCTATCATGATAGCGGAGAAACGCCATCCAGAATTCATCCGAAGCTGCGCCGCGCCGATGCTCTTTTTTATCTTTTAACTGCAAACTCCCATGAGGCAACAACGAGCTGCATTCCTATTGCGAAAGAACATCATATTCCTCATTTTAAGATTGAAGGTTCGAAGTCTAATCTTCGTAAGCTGCTTTGGGAAAATCGAGAGAGTATACGAAATCATAAAAATAGGCAGTAATTTATATCAGGCCAGGATCGTCCGCCGGGAGGTTTTCCTGCTCCTGTTTGTTGACAGAAGAATAGCCGGTGTGGAATGATCCACCTTGCCCGGCTATTTTCGTTTTTTCAATATTAAAGATTTGGAGAAACGAGGATTTTCACCTGACTTTTCTCTTTCAGCAGCGCTTCAAAGCCCTGTTCCACAATATCATCCAGGCCGATGCGTTTGGTAACCAGCTTTTCTGCAGAGAAGTAGCCTTGATTCATGAGGCTGATGACAGCAGGGAACACATCGCGGTAGCCGATGATGCCAGCCATGTTGCGCTCCTGCATGACAATCCGGTTCGGATGAATGGAAGCTTCTTTCTCAAAAATGCTGACAATCATAATCTGGCCGCTCAGCTTGGTGGATTCAATGGCTTGAGTCAATACGACCGGCACGCCCGTTACCTCATAAGCGACGTCAGCGCCGCCGCCCGTGAGGCGGTGGATTTCCTTCACGACATCCACTTCCGCCGGATTCAGGCCGATGGCTCCCAGCTCTTCCGCTTTATTTCTGCGTTCAGCGGACAACTCCACTGCGTAAATTTCCGATGCACCGGAGGCTTTAAGTGCTTCAATGACGAGCAGTCCGATCGGACCGGCTCCGAACACGACCGCACGGTCTCCGACCTTGAACTGGCTTTGGCGAACGGCGTACAGCGCAACTGCCGAAGGCTCCACGAGGGCACCCTGCTCGAAGGATACGCTGTCCGGGATTTTATGCACCATATGCTCATCTGCAGCGACATACTCCGAGAAACCGCCGCCGCCTCCGGCAAGTCCGAGGAAGCCCATTTTTTCGCACAGATTATATTTGCCCTGTCTGCAGGCTGTACATTTGCCGCAGGCAAAGATCGGTTCCACAACAACACGGTCGCCAGCCTTGAACTTGGTCACACCTTCCCCGACTTCAACAACCTGCCCGGAAAATTCATGTCCCATGACAATAGGAGCTTTTTCATTTGTGAGCGGGTGTGGGCTGTTTTGCGAAATGAAAATCGGCCCGGCCGCATATTCATGCAAATCGCTGCCGCAAATGCCGCACCATTCAATTTTTATTTTAACCTTCCCCTTGAGGGCAGCCGGTTCTTCGATGTTGTCCACTCTTACGTCTTTTACCCCATGCCATCTTAATGCTTTCAATGAAGTCATCTCCCAATTCAAACTAAAAATGAAAACTCCTCAAAATTTGAATACGTAAAACATTAAAATAAAAAACAAAACAGGAAACGTTTCCGAAAAATATATTGTCACACTTTAGACATATTGTCAATCGAAATTGGTTGTGAAAATGTGATCTTAATACTATGACTAGGCTGCGGTTATGCTACAGATTGTCAGCTTTACGATTTATGCGCTTGTTCATGTTATAATGTAAGCAAAGAATGAAAATTTTCAGCATTTATCGGAAACGATTCCTATATGAAAGGGATTTTCGCATGGCTAATAAAAAAAAGGTCACGATTGAGGATGTAGCCAAGCAAGCGGGGGTCGGCATCGCTACCGTATCCCGGGCGCTTAATAATAGCGGGGGCATCAGCGCCAAGACAAAAGCGCGTATTTTGCAGGTGGTGGAAGAGATGGGCTTTGTTCCGAATACTTCGGCACAAAGTCTGAAAATCCGCCAGACCCGCCAGATTGCGCTGGCGGTTCCCGATATCCGCAATGCCATTATCCCGGATATTGCCTGGTCGGTTGAACAGGCTGCCAAACAGCATGGGTACCGGGTTGTGCAGATTAACACGCTCGGTAATGCACGTCTTGAGCTGGAGGTCCTGAGAGAGGTCAAGAAGATGCATGTGGATGGCCTGGTCCTTTTTCCGCTGGCTTACCCGAAAACGCTGGAGAACATGATTAACCAGTGCGGGATTCCGGTGTCAGTTATCAATTATGGGAAGAGGCTCAGCCTGGACCTGAAGGCGGATGTCGTAGGCCTGGCCCGCCAGGAAGGAAAGCTGGTGATGGAGCATCTGCAGCAGATCGGGAGAACCAGGATCGCCTATGCGGGCGCTCCCAAGGACAAGATTGAGGAGCGGTATCTGGCATATGAACAGTCGTTAAGACAGGTGGACGCTTCGCTGGTCTACTTTGGCGAAGATTTTTCATTTGAAACCGGGCGGCAGGCGGCGGATTATTTCTACAACCTGAAAAATATGCCGGATGCGATCTATGCGGTAAACGACATGGTGGCGATCGGGATTGTGAACCGCTTCAAGGAGCTGGGCGTGCGGGTGCCAGAGGAAGTGGCCGTTGTCGGGATCGACAACAACCTGTGGGCGACCGTTACTACGCCGCAGATTAGCTCGGTCTCGATCATGGGCAATGAAGTTGGCCGCCTGGCCGCGGAGCTTCTGCTAAAGCGCATCCAATCCTCCCAGCATATCGAATATGACCGGGTGGAATTCGAGCCCCGGCTGATCGTGAGGGAGTCCAGCGTGTCCATGAAGCAGTATTCACGCAAGGATTCCTGAAGCCTCCACCGCAGTTGAATACAGATATTTGCATGGAGAGGACCGAATCAATCAATCGGGGACCGAGCGAAAGGAAACGATCGGAGAACATTTTGTCCGCTTGGGGATTTAACCAAATGCCGCCCATGCCGGGAAGGCTGGGAGATGACGAAACAACTGTAGACGATTATTTTTGGAGGAGTGCATATGAGCCATTATCCCGTTGATATTGAAAAATTCCATAACACCCTGATGCAGTTAAAGGGAATTACGGAAGTCCAGAGCGGAGTTGAAAATTTGGAGCCCATTAACGCGGAGCTGTTGGGGAGTCCAGGGTTCGCCCATCTTCCCCATGCAGCCTTGCTCCGCACGAACGGCGGCTTGGAGAATGAAGTGCTGATCCAATTTGAGCTCTGCACGGACTATTCGCTGGAAAGCATGCATTCTCTGGAGTTTCTTGCCTGGTTCGTAAGGGATTGTGCGCGTGGCGGAACACGGATTCAGCTTCGCCCCTTTGCGCTTCCGCCCTCAACTCCTTTCGGCAGGCAGATCGGAACAACACTGAAATTTCATGTTGACCTTTTTGTGGATGGAATCGGGGAGAGCCTGGAACCGGCTTTTGAGGTGATACGCCGCCTTCAGCAATCGCTGCAGACCGCAATCAAGCTGTATGAAATTCCCCTGAAATAACCGGATCCATTATATTTTCATTACATCACAGAAGGGTTGGGAAGCTCTTGATCTACATCGCTTTGCTGAGAGGGATCAATGTAGGCGGCAACAACAAGGTGGATATGAAGCTGCTCAAGCAAACGTTTGAAAAAGCAGGCATGAAGCATGTGACCACTTATATCAATTCGGGAAACATCATTTTTTCCAGCGAAGGCATGAGTCACCAGGAGTTGGCAGACAAGCTGGAGCAGGGCATCTCCGCCGACTTTGGCCTCAATATCCGTGTCCTTATCCGTAATCTGCCGGAAATCAGGGAAGTTATGAAAGTCTTGCCTGAGCACTGGACCAATGATGCCCAAATGAAAGGTGATGTTCTTTTCCTGTGGGATGAGATTAATGACAGGTCGGTTCTCGACCAGATTCCGATAAATCCGGAGATCGACACGGTGCTGTTTGCTTCCGGGGTCATTTTGTATTCCGTCAGTAAAGCGAATGCCTCAAGGAGTGGATTGATCAAACTGGTGGGCACCAAGCTATATAAGCATATGACGGTCCGCAACGTGAATACGACCCGGAAGATTCATCAGCTGATGGAGGCAGCAGCTGAGCAGGAAATTGCGGCCAATTAATAAGGAAGCATGATGGGAGGGTCTGTGGTGTACAAACTGAAGGACAAAGGAAACTTCGAGTCTCTGCCGGAGGAAGCTTTGCATATCTATGAAGGAAACATGTCGGCACTGCAAAGGCAGCTTGCCGAGGGATGGGATATACAGGCCCCGCTTCAGCTTGGGAAATATACGAGTCTATTGCCACTTGAAATCGCACTGATTATGGACCGGCTAGACGTTGTAAAACTGCTCATAGATCATGGAGCAGAATTGAATCAAGAGAAAAAGCCTGCTTTTCTTCTGGCTGTCCGGTATGGCAGCGAGGAAACGGTACGTTATGTACATCAGCAGGGGGCACGGGTGGATCTGCTGAACTCTGTCCAATCCAGCGCCTATCAGGAGGCCTATTACGGAAACGTTAAAAACATTCCGGTCATCCACGAGCTTGGACTGGATATCCGCAAATATGGCGGTAAAACACTGCGCACCGCGGTTTCGGATCGCAACCTGAAAATCGTGACATATATGCTGGAGCATGGGGTTGACATCAACTTCAACGAACCGGACATGGTCTACCCTTACCGGGCCACTCCGCTGACCGTGGCGGTCAGAAATAACGATATGCGGATGGCAAGGTTTCTGATCGAGCATGGGGCGGATGTCACATTGGCCGAGCAGAACGGCGAGCGCCCGTACATTATTGCGGCTGCCAATAAGAACCACGAGTTGGCCGTTTACCTGAAGTCGCTGGAGCCCTCTGAATTTCATGACCGGAGCAACAAGCTGTACGCACTGCAAAGCTATAAGCTTCCTCAAGAGCTGATCGCTTTTCTAAGCGGAGACAATCTGCGTCTTGCGCTCCCCGAAAATGAGTTTGATATCAAATACATTGATTTTTTGAGCCTGACGGATACCGTCGAAATGAAGGTTGACCGCAAAAAGCTGCTGCGTCTGTCGGCCGGGGTGGATAATTACAGCCATATTCTGATCGTGTGGCACCCGGGCCCCAAAAAAATAGGATACTACGATGAAGAACACCTGGAGTTTGCCCCTTTGGCGAAGTTTGCCGATTTTATGGCCGATCCGGTTGGCGTTTTGAGAGAACTTTTTTGAGACAGCTTCGATGGTAAGTGGGAGCCATTAGTCATTGAACAAATTGAACGGAGGGAGAACCTTGTACGCACAGCAAATAGAGCGTATTCTGGCCAAGCTGCGGCAGCTTGCGCAGACAGATCAGGAATACGATATTTTCGGTGCCGACAGCCATCATTACAAGCTGGAGCCGGTGAGAACACCGGAGGAAATCCGGCAGTTTGAAGCAGCGTGGCGAATAGATCTTCCGCAAGATTACAGGGCTTTTTTGCTGCAGGCCGGCGCAGGCGGGGCTGGTCCCTATTACGGATTGGAGAAACCGGAGGATGGTGTGTATGCAGATCTTAACTATAAGGATCTGCTGAACGATGTCTCCGGTGAATTCCCCTTTACGGAGGAATGGAACCCCGATGTTGATTGGTACGACGATGATGTAAGCGAGGAACAAATCGCAGAGCTGGAAAAGCAATATTTCAGTCCGGAGAAATCAGCGGGCATGCTGCGGATCAGCAATTTCGGCTGCGGCGTAACGATCAATCTCATCGTTAAGGGACAGTCCTGCGGCGAGATTTGGGTGGATGACCGCGCCAACAGCAACGGCATTTATCCGGATCATTATTTTGCAAATAAAGCCCGGCTGACCTTTCTGGACTGGTACGAAACCTGGCTTGACCGGTCGCTGGAGGAGCTGACGGAGGATTAATTATCCCCTCAATAAACTATAAGTTCAATCAGGGAGGAAGTGTATTCATGAATATATCAGATTCCTATATCCGGCCCTTTCCCGCATACGAGGAAGTGTTTGTAGGAGATTTGGAGCTGTACCACCGCCACTTCCTGCCCATCCTCTCCCTGAATTTGAAGTGTCTGTTCCCCGAGGAGGATCAGTGGCTGCATTTCGTATCGGTCAAGGAAATTTATGAGGGATGTGTGGGAGAAGCCACCGCGTCGGAACACCGGGACTTTACACGGGAGGATATGCTTGGTTTCGATGTGGTGGATGGCAAATACCGCTTTGAGGCGGATTGGAGCTATTTCCTGCTGCAGCAGGAGCCCGGGGACGAGGCCATGACAGAAGCATATGCTGACAATGAGCGGGATTATCTTGCGCGTAAGCAGTTCTATGAAGAGAAAGGACATATTTTCCCGTACTCTTCCTTTGGCCGGGCGGCTGCCTCAGCGGAGGAGCTGAAGGAGAATTTTCGGGAGAAGCAGGAGAAAGGCTGGGGGCTGAGCTTTCCCGAAGTGAACGGTTTGCTTGATGATGTCGGCTTTTTGTCTGATAAGGCTCAGCAGGAGCTTCGGAAAGAGGGAGAGTCTGTGGAGGACTGGCTGAGCTTTGAGCAAACCAATTTACTGCACGTGCCCCGCACACCGGAAGGGAAGGTCTTTACGTATATCGGGTGTCTGACCGGTTATTATTTTCAGGCCTACGGTGCCGACGCGGTGTATTTGTTCTATTCGCGCGTGCTTCGTAAAGCCGTCATTTGCTTTGAGTATACATAAAAGTAGACGGGATTGATGGTTTAATGGCAGAAGGAAGCATAAAGAAGGAACTGGCTGAGACTTTTAAATAAGCTGCAAGAGCTGTTAGAAAGGAGGAGACAGCGTGGACACAAAAGCGAAAAAAATATTAATGCAAACGTTCTGGAGTTCAACCGGTTGGAAAAGCGGGGGATTTACGTGTCCGGATGAGGATTTTGCCTACGCCAAAAGTAAAGGGCTGATGTTCGATTATTTGACGATGACACATGATGAGTGTGTCCGAAAATTGCGAGATCTTCATGAAAAGGTGCTGACCCGGGAAATAGTTGTTTCCGCCTTTATGCATAGCCTTTCTACGAGAAAAGTTCATCTGCGGAGCGCATTGTCCAGTTGGGCGCTTACCCATGATTTACCTCTGCATACCTATCAACAGAGGGGGGCGATCCAGCCGGGCTACAGTGCCTGCGCGGACTGCAATGACCATAGGCTGATGTCGAATGAAAAGTATGTGAATGAAGATCTGAACGTGCTGAACTTTGAACGGGTGAAATGGGGAGGTGTCCGTTTAAACTGGCTGATCTATTGTCTTATGGACCTGGAACTGCTCAGCAAAGAGGAGGAGTTAACTGTAAGCGGGGAGGATGTTGCCATCCTGCATCGAATGATTGAGGCGGTGGAAGCCTGCAGCGAGAAGGATGCTGCAAGACAGCTCGAGAAACGATGGAAGAATGTGTTCCCGTCCAATCAGTATGAACGGGACAGTGTGCTGGAAATTTGGGGATATACAGGTCTGCTGCACCCGCAGGATGATTTCCGCAAGGAACGCGGACGCGGTACGGACTTTAGGTCTGTGGCAACCTGGCGTGGGGAAGACGGCTATTCCCGGGACAAGCTGGAGTATTACTTTGGCGAGTATCTGAGCTGATTTCGTTTAGGGCAGCCGGCGTTTTGCTTTCCTGGGTGCTTCAGGGCGCCATGCCACGAGCAGGCCGGCTTCGCCGAGAGCCTTGTTCAGCTCCGCAAGCTGTTCCGAGGGGGCTTCCCACATCCACATGTCATCTCCGGCTTGAGTTAGCGAGCCGTGTGTTTTCGTACCGGAAATCCAGTCCTGCAGAGCAGTTCCGCCGATCTGCAAGTGCAGATGTCTGTAGTTAAGCAAGTTGCACGGGTATACCATCCGCAGCATCTGACCGGTATAACGGGCCTGCCTTTCATACAATCCCGGTGTTTCACGGCTCCAGGCAAATCCGTTTTCATTCGGAAACAGCGTGGTCAAATTATGTCCTTCCGCATAATTTAATGTGCGTATAGGGGAGTCAGCTTCATATAAAATGCCGTATGGAAATGAAAATTGTTGAGCCGCTTCTTTGAGCCACCCGGTGATAGCGGGGTACAGCTCTTTCAGAGGCTTGGCAAACTGTAGCTGGATATGGGGAAAGCTGCCGAACCGGCCAGTAGCATAATGAAAGGAAGCGGACCAGGGATCGCTTGCATTGCCGTAGAGCCAAAAGGTGTCTGCCTCGCCATCATGAAGCTTCTCTTTCAATGCTGCAGCGGGTACCTCCTCCAGATCGAAATCGCCGTCATGGTCTCCATCCTCAAGCAGCTTGTAATAACCTCCATCGGTTATTTTACTAACACCCATAGCATGGAAAAAAGCTTCCCCCAAACCAAAGGCTTCGGTAGGGCTGATCGCCTCAGTCTGATAAAGCGCTGCGCCTGTATACATATCTGCCTGTCCTCCGGGTTTTTATAGTTGGCACCAATGTATCATGCAAAAATAACCAGCGTCAATTGACCCTTCCGCCCATTTTCGTTATGGCTTACTAAGCCTTTAAGCTCTTTTAACAACCTTATCCGGCTACTAAAATAAAAGAATACCAAGTGAACGTAACTAACTGATCAGACAAGGGGATAGATCATTGAATAAAGCTGTCAAAGCTTTTCTGAGCGACGTGTGGGCGGAAGTCAGCGCGATTTACGCCAAGGAAAGCCAAAGAATTCATGAGCTGAAAAAGCAAAGCAGACTGCAGGCAGGCATTCACGATTACCTCCAGGTGGCGTGGAGAAAGGGAAAATTAAACCGGGCACAAGGAAGCATCCATATCGATGTTTACGAACCGTTCTCCTGGAGTGACAGCTCGTACAAAATCGAAGCGGGTTCTTATATAGAAGAACTGACAGACGAGCATCTGATTCAGGAGTTTTTCCCTGCATTATGGGGCCGTATGGATGCCCTGTTCCGTTCTGATGCGCTCGGCCCCCGTTTTTTTAATTACCACTTTGAAATCTTATTTGTATTTGAACGGGAGCAATCTGAATTGCGGCTCAGCCATCGCTTGGTGAATGAATCGAAGCTTGCGGAGCTCAAAGAATCGCTGGATCATTTTATTCAGACGAAAATTCTATCCGATCCTCCCGTGCTGCCAGGCGAAAATGATATGTTTTTCTTTGCACGGCATTTGACGAATCCAGACGTTATAAAGCAGGAGGAAAAAGTAGTGGGGCCGCTGATTCACCGGCTTGCAGACAAGCTTCGCAGCAACCGCAAACGATTGGACGAGTGGACAGGCCATTATACCTCGGCTTTGAACGATTGGGCGCAGGAGCATTTTCTGAATCAGCATTTTGTTCGTCCGGATGATTACTCGACAAATTGGATATTGAAGGGAGATTCCGAACGCCAGGCTCCAGAGCCGGGGGAGATAGACTTTTTTCTCTTTGCAGCCCTGGAGATCGGGAGGACCGATCCGCACACGAGACAAAAGTATTTGGAGCTCGCTGTTCAGCTTGGTTCCAGAAAAGCGGCAGACTATTTGCAAGCGGGGAGCGGAAGATTTGAGAGTTTATATAAAGGAAGCCGGATGGAAGGCAGAAATAACGATGTGACGCAGACGATTGAAATCCGTATTCTCTCCGAGGAGGAACTGGCGTATAAGGAAGCGCTGGACTATCTGGTTGGCCTTTTGAGAGACGGATTTCCCAAAGGGTACAAGCTGAAGCTGAAGAGCGGACAAAAGCATTTTCTGCCGCTGAAAAAGCTGGCCAAGTCGAAGCTTCATCAGTTTTTTGGCAATGCATTGCAATATCTGGCCCTCTTCCCCAAGCTTGCCGAATACGCCGAAACGGCCATGGAGGAATTTGCCTGGTACGGGGATGTAGAGCCTGGCGAAAAATCCGTCATGCCCGGCACCTATGCCGTATTTGGCCTCGGCCTGTACAGTGAGTCTTATTTTCCGCTGGTATGCCGCTATATGGAACTGGTGGATACCGAGCATCAGCTGGTACAGGACAGCTATGCGGAAGCTTTTGTTGACGCTCATGGCGTCAAGGCGGATCATATGCCTGTCCTGGTCGCCATTTTGCTGGGAGGCAACGAGGAAGCTAAACCTGTTAAAAATATAGCTATTGATCGTCCTGAGCTTGCTGAGGCACTTGTCAGAGCGCTGAAGGATAAAAAGGATTATGAGCGTGAGCTGGTACTGTGCCGGATTTTCGGCAGTGTCCAAAAGCTTGCCAAAGCGGCCAAAAAAGAACAGCCGCCACTCAAGAACGGGCTGGAACAGCTTTTAGCACTGTTGGAATAATTAACGTCACCCCATTTGAATGGCTCAGGAGTTGAAGAAATGAGTAAAAAAGGGATGTTTTCCGTTGCTGCTGTACTCGTTATCGCGTGCGTGATTATGCTCGGATATCTGGTCTTTCGACAGGAGCTGGACAAGCAGGCTTTGCCGCCTGCCGCTTCTCCCGCTTCATTGAAAGAGGACGATGCCAAAGAACTATTGCAGACTCCAAGCCTAGCGTTTCCTGGTACGGATGGCGGTGGGGTACGGCTTCCGCTGCAAATTGTGAAGAGCCAATTAACTTTGGATGACGGCACCAGAAGCTTAATTACAGAGCCCCCCGAGCCGCCGGTGATGAGCTATAAAATCCCTGCTGAGATGCAGGACAAGCTGCAGGCTGTCATGGTGTACCGTGAGGACGTAACCGGAGGTTATCTTTTGCTTGCTCCGCAGGGATGGCAGGCCTCGGCCGTTGTCGGCGCGAACGGTTCGTATGCAGTTACTCTAAATAATCCCAATAATCCGGATCAGACGCTGGAGTATATTGACACAGCGGGCTCATGTCAGGGCTGCGCGATCAACATAATCGGCACTTATTTTCCCGAGCGGGCCGAGTGGGCGGATCAGCAAGGCTTCACCGTGTATGAGCCGCTGGCTTTTACAGATTGGAGACAGGCAGGTACTGAGGGCGAGGATGCCAGAACAGCAGCTTACACGACAAAGGCAACCAACGAAGGGGATTATTCCAAAGGGATTCTATACTACCAGGAGGACAGTTACGGATATTTAACCCGCCATCTGGAGTTTAAGTTAACGGAAGAGACAAGAATCACAGATGAAACCATGGAAATTGCACTGGATTTTTTCAAGTTTCATCATGGGCCTCTGACAGTGGAAGAATCCTAAACAAGCACTGGAAGCTGGTCAATAGTAATTCTTACTGGGGAGGTTCTCCTCCTCTACATACTGGAACAAGATCGAGAACAGGGGTGAACTTGCCCCTGTTCTCTGTTTTGAAGTGGGGAATCGCACGCAGCAGCGGAGAGGACGAAGCAATTCCGGAAAAGCGGCAGCGTTCGCCTTTGGCACCAAATTTCAACCACTGAAAATATAATCATCAGAAATTTGGGGTCAACAGCGATTGCAGGAATGGTTCGTTCTCGGAGCGTCTCAGAACATAAAAAAGTCGAGCCCAGGATTACTGTTTCATATTTTTATATTCAATCATCATTTTGTTACATTTGATCCGGGTGTAACCGCTTTATAATTAGCTATATCGGCCAATGCGACCTGTTGGTGGACTTTTCGACGATTGATTACGGTCAGGTCATGGTCGGCATCACGATTGCCACCATTCCGATCATTGTATTTTTCCTGGCACTGCAAAAGCACTTCGTTGCCGGCATGCTGGGCAGCGCGGTGAAGTAAGCTGGTACAGATCAAGAGGATTTGTCAATAAACCCATAATTTAAATTGAGAGGAGAACACACCATAATGACTAAAAAATTTGCCCCGTTTCATCCTGCGGTAACAGGCCTGCTGCATGGAGGGGACTATAACCCGGATCAATGGCTCGATTACCCCGAAATTATTCAAGAGGATTACCGGTTGATGAAGCTGGCGAACTGCAACGCTTTTACGCTGAACGTATTCGGCTGGAGCGCGATCGAGCCGGAGGAAGGCCAATATGAGTTTGGCTGGCTGGACCGGATCATGGATGATCTGGCGGCAAGAAATATGAAGGTAATTCTGGCAACTCCGAGCGGCGCCAGACCAGCCTGGATGTCCGCGAAGTACCCGGAGGTGCTGCGGGTGGAGGGCAACCGGCAGCGGAATCTGCACGGATTGCGCCATAATCACTGCTTTACCTCTCCTGTTTACCGTGAGAAAACAAGGGAAATCAATACTAAGCTCGCCGAGCGGTACAAGGATCATTCTGCACTGATTTTGTGGCATATTTCCAATGAATTCGGGGGAGAGTGCCACTGCGACATGTGCCAGGAGGCTTTCCGCGAATGGCTGAAGAAGAAATATGGAACGCTCGACAAGCTGAACCACGCCTGGTGGACCGGCTTCTGGAGCCACAGATTCTCCGCTTGGGAGCAAATCGAATCCCCGGCTCCGCATGGCGAGAATCAGGTGCATGGCCATAATCTGGATTGGCGGCGTTTTGTGACGGATCAGACGATTGATTTCTACCGCAACGAGATCGTTCCGCTGCGTGAAATTACGCCGGATATTCCAGTAACGACCAATTTTATGGGCAATTACCCCCATATGGGTCCGTTCCTTGGCCTCGACTATGCCAAGTTCGGCAAGGAGGTGGATGTCGTCTCCTGGGACAGCTATCCGGCCTGGCACAGCGATTTTCAGCAAACCGCCGATCTGGCGGCAGACGTCGCTTTTGTACATGATATTTACCGCTCCATGAAAGGCGGGCAGCCGTTCCTCGTCATGGAGAATACGCCATCCCTGGTGAACTGGCATAATGTGAACAAGCTGAAGCGGCCGGGAATGCACGCTTTATCTGCTGTACAGTCCCTGGCTCACGGCGCCGATTCCATTTTGTATTTTCAGTGGCGGAAAGGCAGAGGAGCTTCAGAGAAATTCCATGGGGCGGTGGTGGATCACAGCGGCCATGAGCATACGCGCGTATTCCGGGAAGTGGCCGAAGTGGGCGATATGTTGCAGAAGCTCGGAGAAATCCGCGGGACTTCGGTAGAGCCCGAGGTAGCCTTGATTTATGACTGGGAAAATCAATGGGCCATGGATGACGCGCAGGCGCTCAAGCCAAGGGAGAAGGGCTACATCGCTACCTGCCAGGCCCATTACAAAGCGTTCTGGAAACGCGGCATTCCGGTGGATATCATCGACATGGACAGGGATTTTTCCGGATATAAGCTGATCATTGCCCCGATGCTTTATATGGTTCGTCCTGGGGTAGCGGAAAGACTGGAGCAATTTGTGCAGCAGGGAGGAACGCTCGTTGTCACCTATTGGAGTGGTATCGTGGATGAGAATGATCTGACCTTCCTGGGCGGGTTCCCGGGACCACTGCGCAAGCTGCTTGGTATCTGGGCAGAGGAAATCGATACGCTGTATGATGCGGACCGGAACAGCATCCGCTTCAATCAGAACGGGCTTGGGCTGGAAGGAGCATTTGAGGCCATGGAATACTGTGAGGTGATCCATGCTGAAACCGCCGAGGTGCTAGCCGAATATGGGCAAGATTATTACAAGGGATCTCCTGCGCTGACGGTCAATCCATTCGGACAGGGAGCAGCTTATTATATCGCCTCACGGAATGAGGCGCGCTTCCATGATGAATTCTATGGCAAGCTGGTGGGGCAGCTCGGAATCGGGCAGGCTCTGGATATCGAGATCCCGGAAGGAATCAGTGTGCAGCAGCGTTCCGACGGAGAGCATGATTATATTTTCATCATGAATTTTGCGGACAGCACCAATCAGGTAAAGCTGCCTGAAGGACAATTCGAGGACCTGCTGGATCAAACTGGTCGCTCAGGTGAGCTCGAACTGCCAGCTTACGGATATACGGTTTTAAAGCGGGATGCAATCCGGTAAAATAGAATAAGCCTGAACTGTCAGCCTGTTCCATAGCGAACAGGCTTTTCGGTATGATGATTGGACAAGCTTTAGGAGGAGGCAGAAGCGGCCTTGAAGAAGATCAGATACACATTTTCCGGACAGGAAAAGCCTCTGCCCTTATTTGTGGAGAGCATCGGTTATAATCCGCGTGAAGAGGATTTTGCAAGGCCTGAAGGATATCCTTACTTTCACTGGCTGCAGACCGTTGAGGGGGAGGGGATATTCTCCTTTTCCGGCGAGGAGTATACCCTTGGCAAAGGCGCGGGCATTCTGCTGATGCCATTTACGGAGCATTCTTATTACAGCACGGAAGATGCCTGGTCAACGTTGTATGTCACGTTCGGGGGAGCCTCAGCCGACAGCATTTTGAATGCGCTTGAGATTGGAGCGTCGAAGGTATATACCGAGTCGGAGGAGTTCCCATTTTCCGAGCTCATATGGCGTATGCTGAAAAAGATCGGCAAAGGCGCGGAGTTTTCCAGGCTGGATGCATCCGAGGAGCTGTACCGTTTTTTAATCATGCTGAAAAAATACGGTAAAACGGAAAATCAGCCGTCGCTATCCCATTATTATGATCGGATCAGGCCGGTTGTGGAGTGGCTTGAGAGCGAGTATGCGGAAAATATCGGGCTGCAGGAGATGTCCCGGCAAGCAGGCGTAAGCCCACAGCATCTCAGCCATTTGTTCCGTGAGACATTTAACATGAGCCCTTATGCGTTTCTGATTCAGCTGCGCATCCGTGAGGCCAAAAAGCTGCTGGTCGCAAGACCCGATATGCCGCTGAAGGAGGTTGCGCATAGGGTGGGCTTTCATGATGTGAGTCATTTTGTGGCAACGTTCAAAAAAATCGAGCAGATTACGCCGAGCAAATACCGCGGCCTGTTCAATTAGCAGGCTTGATGAGATGCTGAACCATGAAAATGACCTGCAAAAACCGATTCGTGTGCAATGGGTTTCTGCAGGTCATTTTGCTTGTCCATTTTTTGCCTCAGTCCGTGTACAATGCTCTCTTCATCTGCACGATTTTGGTGCCCGCGATGTGATTGCATTTTGGCACATGCCGCTTCAGGAAAGGAACGACATCCTCCTGGTAATCCCCAACTCTTTTGTCCGGACTTTGCTCGGGGATATTGAGAATAAAGCGGGCCAGCACACGGGCTTCCAGCGTCCAATTGGCAGGGTTGCGCACAGGCTTATCGATGGAGACGATCTGCTCTGTGACAATTTCGTTCTGCAAATGCAGCAGCTCATTTTTTATATATTGTTCATAGTCCTCCTCGTGAGGCACTCTTATCAAGCATTCTGCGTAGGTGATGACTTCAATCACGGCTAACCGTCCCCCTGTGTCTGATTCCCTCCTATTATACAATAATTGAGGTAGAATGTTTAAAGGGCCGTGATCCTGCTTTACTTTCTTTCCATAAGATTGGATAATGGTCAATTGAAAAGCTACACCATTTTACTTGCTGAAGGAGTGTGCAGCTTATGCCTGAAACTTGTATCCCTACTGGAGTGAAACCGAAAGACACCGGCTTTGGATATACGTTGTCCTTAATCGGCGGCAAATATAAAATGATCATTATGTACTGGCTGTATGAAAATAAAGTGATGCGTTTTAATGAGCTGCAGCGGAGCATCGGCACCATTTCCTTTAAAACGCTAAGCATGATGCTAAAAGAAATGGAGGCAGACGGCCTGATCATACGCAGGGAATTTCCGCAGGTGCCTCCAAAGGTTGAATATTCATTGTCTGAACGCGGTCAATCTCTTATGCCGCTGTTGAATATGATGTGCGACTGGGGAGAGGAGAACATGCCGGTTACAGACTGTCGATAAAATTTAAATAAGCTTGTGCGCTTTTGTCCAATTTGCTGGCAGGCGCTTCATTTTCTGCACCAGGCGCGTTCTCGCCGGGATCACCTTCTGTACCATAAAACGCAAAAGACGAACGGTAATCCGCATCACAGTATCGGAAGGTCGTTTCAAAGGGAGATAACAGCTGTTCAAGGGTATAGCGGTACCGCCCCGACTCACTATAATTTTCTTTTTTTGCGCCAGCAGATACTGCCAAAGCGGTTTTGCGGTTCTTTAGTTTATCGCCTCCATTTGAACCATAAGCCCAGCCATACGTAAAGACATCGTCAATCCATTTTTTTAAGAGGGGCGGGCAGTTAAACCAGTAGACAGGGAACTGCAACACAAGATTGCCATGTGATTCAATGAGCTGCTGTTCTTTTTGCACATCGATGTTTCCGTCAGGGTAGGCCTTATGCAGCTCATGCACCGTATACTTTTCCGGGTATTTTTGGAGCTCTTCCACCCAGCGTTTGTTTATAACGGATTCTTCCATGTTTGGATGAGTTACGACAACAAGAGTTTTCAACGATTTATCCTCCTTGAATTTGATGTATGTCATGAGTATAAAGAGAAGATCGCAATGATGTAAGTATGCACTTTTAGTTCAACTACTTTCCTAAAGGTAAGTGTTAACCGAAAAGATTGGCTCATAGGAAAAAGCCCGCGACTGACGCGGGCTTTCGTTCGTGCTCTTATCCGGCAATGGATGAGTTTCTATTTCGGTTGCTAAATTAGCTAATCGGTCAGATTTTCCAGAGCCCTGATCACTTCCGCTTTAGCCTGATCTGTGAAGCGGAGATGGCCGTTTTCCTGCTTAATCCGGTCTTCACGCTTGCGCTGGTCCAGCCAGCCGGTAATCCAGCTTGGAGCATAGCCGCCTTGGCCGAATTCGCCGCCGAATGCAATCATTTTCGGATAGACATCCAGATACTGCTGCCGGTCGGTATCCGGGTATGATTTGGTATAGAGCCAAAACTGCACATCATACATCAGATAAGACCGTTCGTCTGCATGAAAGGAAAAATGGCCTTTTTCTTCGACGATGCGGGTACAGATTTTGCGGATTTTTTGTTCAATCTGTTCCACTTCGGTGACTTGGGCACACAGTTCCGCGAGCAGGGGAGAGAACCTCCCATGGGCTACTTTATGTAAATCAGCTTCTTTGTCTTCCGCGGAGGTGTCGTATTCCTCTTCATTCACCAGGCCCCTGATAAATTCCTCAAAATTTTCGGCCAGAAAGGTGATTTCATAATCGTCCTCCTGATCCACATGAATGACCTCCGGCTCGCCTTCCGGACCGCATGCCCGGTAGTCCAGCATCACCACGTCATGGCCTGCCGAAGGACAGTCGCAGATGACAACACCAATGTCGGGGTAGCCCCATTCTTCAATCATAAAACGGCTGCCAAGGTCACCGCAGAGCGAGTAGCTTTTCTCCCGTCCAATGCCCAGGATGCCTGTGATGGCAATATGAGCTTCTGCCCAGGAAGTCGCTTCTTCTGTCGGAAAGCAGGTGTTCTTCGGAATCCCGCCGTTCTGCTGTTTCATTAAAGCAATATATGAGGCGGGCAGCTTATATCCAAGCTCTTCTTCGACGAATGCGATCATTTCATCTGTTGGCGGCTCGGAGACATAGGACTTCCTGGCATACTCGCTATCGTCCCAGAAATCCGAAAGCGACATTCCCGTAAAAGGAACATAGTTCGTGGCCGAATCGTAAGAGGCTGATGACGCTGCTGCCCGTTTGGCCGCTAAGCGCTGCTCCTGTCTGCGCCGCTTCTCCGCTTTTTGCAGGCTCCATTTTAACAGCAGCCCGGTATCCTCGTCGCCAGGCTCAAGGCTGTCTGCAATACCGAACGCACGCGCCGCTTCTTCATACCTTTTCAAATAATAAAGAGCAAAGCCGACCCGATAGTGCCATTTGGGATCTTTTTCGCCTTCGCTGGCAATTCTGTCGAATTGCTCAAGCGCCTCATCGTAAAGTCCCAGGTTGTTATAAGCTCTGGCCAACCGGCTGACCGTCTCATAATCCCGGTCGTTCTCGGGAATTGCCAGTAGGGTGTCCACAATCTGCTGATGCTCGTCCTCTTCATGCCATTGAGTCAATTGCTCGATAAGTTTTTGCTCCATAACTGCCCCCGTAATTTCAGAATGATATGAGAGATTGGTATAGTTACCCTGATTATACCAAATGGAGGGCATATGAAAACGATAATAGAAATATGGTGGACGCTCAGGGTCTTCAGAGCCGGCTCCAATTCAGATCAACAGGCATGGGAGGTGCAGTCCCCGGCTGCTCAATCCCGAAGCCGAGCTCCAGCACGGCTGTAATTTTTTCCTTCTCTGTTACGCCAAGCTTCCGGCATGCTGCGCTGTCGTACATCCATTCACGGAATATGACATTAGCGCCCAACCTCCGCTCGTAGGCGAGCAGCTGAAAGTTTTGCACGAGACAAAAGACAGCGGCTGTATTTTCACTTTGTTTATACGGGTCGCTGTCGTTCTGGCTGGCGATGATTAAATGCGCCCCCGGCTCATGGCTGAGCCATGCTATCTTTTCCGCTTCGTTGCGCGGGACAAAAATAAACCGCCACGGCTCTCTGAGCCTGTGGTTGGGAGCCCATACGGCATGGTTGAGCAGCTCCAGCACCAGCTCCTGCGGCACCGGTTGATGATCTGGCCTAAGTCTGCTCAGCTCTGCAATGTTGCGGTCCAACAGTTTCACTTGGTCTCATCCTCCTTAAAGTTTGGTATGCGCGGAATTATGATCCGCCGATGACCGTCCATCGCTGTTCGGCAGGCGTCCGCGGTCGCCCTTTGGGAGCCTTGTCAAAATGTCCGAGCAGTATAATGCCCACAAACCGCTCATCGTCCTGCATACCGATGCTTCCAAAAAATAATTCATTTTGAAGAAAAGGCTCGGTTCTCCAGGTCATTCCCAGCTCCTGCTCCCATGCAAGCAGCTGGAAATTTTGCAGAATACGGCATACCGTTCCGTAGGTTGCGTCATCCTTTAGCGGTTCTCCTTCTCTTTTGGCAAGAACAATAATATAGGCGGGCACCTCACTAAAGTGCTTTTGATAGGGCTTGAGCAGCGGTCCCAGCGCAAATTTGGCGATTTTATTTTCTGTGATCTTCTCCAATAAATAGCCCGTAAGCCGCTCTCTTTCTTCGAGGGAGCCTGCATATATATAGCGCCAGCGCGCTTTTCCTTCATAGGGGCACAACTGCTCGGCCTTTTTTAAAAGCTGTATCACCAAATCCTGTGAAACAGGACGGGTATTAAATCTTCGAATCGTTCTCCGTTCCCGGATTAATTGTTCAAGACTCATAGACTGATCCTCCTTCTGAGCACCATACTATTGATAACCATTCTCAGCGTCAATGAGGAACGGGAAAGTGCCATAAGAAGTCCGGTTATTTTGTTGCTTTGTCCTGAAAACTAGCAAAAAACCACCCTTCGCATCGGAAAGCCGTATGCGAAAGGGCGGTTTGATGAGAAGGGGCTGAAACCTCAACCCTTTACTCTAGTCTCAATGCGAAGAGGTGGTTATACATGTGTCAGCCTTGTCTGCGAAAGGCGGTCGGAGACATGCCCACATTTTTTTTGAAAAAACGTCCGAAGTAGGAAGGATCGTGAAAACCCAGATGGCGCGCGATTTCATCGACTGTCGAGGAGGAGTACCGCAGCAGGCGTTTAGCTTCGAGAAGCTGGCGCTCACGCAGCACTTCGCCTGCCGATTTCCCTAAAGTTTTTTTTACCGATTCAATCAGGTGGCTGGTGGTGACATGAAGGATGGACGCATATTCTGACACACTGTTCACGGAGCGAAAATGGGACTCAACGAGGGCCAGATACTGCTTGGTCAGCCTGAAACCTGCTTCTTCTCTATGGCCCTGCTGCCACTGGTCATGTATTCGTCCTGCTTCAATCAGCAATAACCGGATGTAGCTGCGGACTGCATCGGTTTGATCCTTGTGCTCCTTCGCCAGCTCCCGTTCCAGCAGGCGGAACAGCTCGTTGAATACGGAAGCATGATCAGGGCCTATATTATAGAACGGATTATCACCCATTAGATCGAGCAGAGACGTTTGCAACCAGCCTGCATGATCCAGCTGCTGCCCGGCAATGAGGTCTTTGGAGAAGATGAGCAGATAACCGTCGAACGCCATGCCGGGCTCTTTAGCGATCCAGCCGTGAATTTGACCTGGAGCAATAAGACTCAGGGTGTTAGGGGAAAAGCTGTAGCTTTGAAAATCAATTTGAACCTTGCCGCGTCCTTCCATAATCCAGAATAATTCATAGCAGTCATGACGATGCAAGTCGTAGGCCTCGAGCTCATCGCCATGCACCTCCAGGTTGAACCGCAGCAGCCGGAAGTCGTCGCTCTCCAGCGAAGAGGCGGGAATGACGGGAATGTTTTTGTTTCTGCCTGTTGCTCGCACAGGAGTTCCTCCTTTTGCATATTTCTGAGCGGTTTCTCGCCCTGGAGTTGCCCCCTAGTATATCTTGGTAGTTACGGGAACAGCTAATTGGAGACTTTTTTTGATAGACACAGCTTTCAACTCGTTTGAGGAGTGGTCTTTTGAAATGTGAGAAGCAGTCGCCAAACAGAGGGACTCACACGTTCGTAATACCTTGATTATTTAGCAAAGACATACCCAGTGAATGTCTGTAAAGTTGCGATGTAAAGGCCCTAAAAAGATAGGAGGGTATAAATGCAGTTTTTTTCATATGATCTAGGCTTTTTCCCGCTTGATTGGGAGTTGTGTTTTTTAGATATAGATGAGTACAAAGCAAAACTAGAGCAGAAGTACAAGAAAAAAGAAGCTTTCTACAAAAATGCCGCAGTAGAGCTTACGGACATGTTCACTCAAATCGATGAACTGCTGAAGGCTGCTCAGGATCATTGGAACAAGCAATTTCCTTATCAAAATGAGCTTCGTTGTCCACCCATGATCTCTGCTCTTCCCAAGGGAGATCATACAAACGGCGCTGTTTTTTGCATTGTTCTAAAACGTGATGAAGATGGGGATACCATTGTTTATTCACAAGTTCCGCTGCCCCATTTAGAGGAGTAATAAATTCTGTGAATAATTGGCGTGTCTCGTCAACCAAATGACTCTGAGTATAAAAATACACCGCCTAATTCTCAAAGCTGAGGGCGGTGTATCATCATCATATACTTTGTACTGCTTCTACTCTTCCCCGGTCGCTACCGGATTCTCCTCATAGCTAATCCAGTCACTCCAACTGCCTGCATACAGCTTCACATTGTTAAATCCAGCCCGCTTTAATCCCAGCACGTTCGGACAGGCCGATACACCGGAGCCGCAGTACGCGATGATTTCGGCATCCTTATCCAACTCAATGAAATGCTGCTCCAGCTGTTCCGTGCTCTTCAGGCTGCCGTCCTCATTCACTACGTCTTTCCAGAAGAAGTTGATCGCGCCCGGAATGTGGCCCGCTTTCTTGTCCAGCGGCTCTTCCAGTCCGAGATAGCGGCGGTGGTCTCTGGAGTCGATCAGGATGGGGGAGCCAGCCGGGAGCTTGTCGTCCTGTCCCGCCTGGCTGGACACCTCGCGCACTTCTTCCATCTGCGCCAGCATATCCGGCTTCACTTGAGCCGTAAATGACGTAGGAACAACAACCGGCCGCTCTTGCGTCACCGGATATTTGGCCTGCTTCCAGGCCGTGAAGTCCTGCTCCAGCACATAGACATTCTCATGCCCAAGATAGGTCAGCATCCACCAGACCCGGGCCGCGTTCATGCCGTTGTTGTCATCGTAGATGACGACGCGACTATCCTGGTTGATCCCGGCCTGTCCGAACGTGCGGCTCATCGCTTCCACATCCGGCAGCGGATGCCGTCCGCCGTGCTCGGTCACAGGTGCGGACAGGTCTTTGTCCAGATCCAGATAAACTGCGCGGGGAATGTGCTCTTCAAGATACTTTTGCTCTCCCGCTGCAGTATCGTTCAGCCAGAAACGGCAGTCCACGATGACCAGGTCCGGTTCATATAACCGGGCCAGCAGCCACTTGATCGGTACGGTATGTAGCATGTTCTCATCTCCTTTTAATAGTTTAAGCATACCAAGTGCAGGATCATTGTAAAGTAACATTTTGCAAAATAACAGCGCTCTTCCCCCAAAACCTTAGAATTCCGGTTAAAACAAAAGAGGAACCCTTTAAAAGTGTAGTTTCAATACTTTTTGGGTGCCTCTTTTGGCTTGGAGCGGACCGGAGAGCCCTTATTTACGCAAAATTATGGCTGCTTCACTTCCAAGCGGACCGAGCTGCAGTTATTTATATGAATTTCCGCTCTTGAAGAACATTTTTAACAGAATAAGGACGATACGGTCCGTTTACTTGAGTGGAACGTGCTTTTTTATCCAAATAAGGCCTCTCAAGTCCCCATAGCGCGAAGTACGCAGTGTGGCGCTCCTCGTGTCCGCATAAAACTAGTGGAGTAGAGCGGTGCCTCGCAAGGTCCGCACAGCCTGCAGTACAGGAGAGCAGCACAGCGGCAAGGCACACATGGCGTAGAGGCAGTTGTCCCGGGAGCGCAAGAGTCGCCCTATCCCGCCTTGCTCAGTTTATTGTCACCAGCAGCACTAACCGGCTTCTTAAAGTCACTTCCAAAACGGATAAACATCCACACCCCACACAGAATGAGCATGCCCGCCAGCAGCTGCACGGCCGTCAGCCTTTCATGCAGCAGCAGCCAGGCCAGGATGGAGGAGATGACAGGCTCGCCGAGCACGGCCATGGATACGGCTGTTGCATTGATATATTTCAGCAGCCAGTTGAACAGGTAGTGGCCGAACAGGGTCGGCACGATCGCCAGCAGCAGGAACAGTCCCCATTCACGCCAGGCGTAGCCGGTAAATGCAAATCCGCTGCCCACATTGTAAAGAGCCATCGAGCTTGCGGCTATGGCGAATACCCAGAAGTTGTATACATAGGCGCTTATGGATTCCCGCAGATGCTTGCCGAACAGCATATGAACCGCGACCGCAATGGTTCCCAGCAAGGACAGGAAGTCCCCCAGCAGAGCGTTTCCCGAGGCGCGGAAATCTCCCGCCCCGATGGCGATGGAGCCAACAACGGCAAGGGACATGCCGATGATCATCATCCGGTTGGCCCGTGTGTGGAAAAGCCAGAACGATCCGAGCATGACAAGAATCGGTTCAAGCGTTAGAATAACGGTAGAACTGGCAACGGTGGTCAAGCGCAGGGAATTCATCCAGAACAAAAAATGCAGCCCGAGCATGATTCCAGATCCGGCCATCAGCAGCCACTGCCTGCCTGTCAGCTTGAACAGCTCATGGCGGTATTTCCATGCGAGCGGCAGCATCAGCAAATTCGTCAGGTACAATCGGTACATGGCGATGACGGATACCTCCGCCTCCGACCATCTTATAAAAATGGAAGAAAATGAAATGGCAATAATGCCGATGACGTAGAGGAGCTCCAGAGAGTAGAACGATTTCTGATGGGTATTCATTTTGCATCTCCGTGAATTCAGATTAAAAAACGGGTAAGAATGGTGTGTCAGACAAAATATCATTATACCTGACCGCCAGCAGGTGTGGAATAGCCCCAAACCAAATTCCCGTATTGCCGTGCCGAAGAGCTTCCCGCTCAAGCACGGGGGAGCAAGTTAGTGAGAAGAGGAACTTTTCCAGCCAATTGTCGTCTAAATAATGTGGAGGTGTTACTTTTGATAAAAAAACGAATGATCTATGCAGCAGCGCTTGCTTCCGTAATGGCTCTTATCCTGTCCGCCTGCGGCGGCAAGCAAGTCAGTCCGCCGGCTAATAATACGCCAGCCGCCAACACTCCGGCTCCGGAACAGAACGAACCTGCTGTCCAGACACCGGAGACGCTTACCGGTACAGGGGTGTATAATGGACAGGCCGATCCTCATACCGTGGAAATTGAAGTAGACGGTGAACCCTCTGCATTTCAGCTTGGCGAAGGCGTTGACGCAGAGATCGCTCAATTGAATGAAGGGGACGCCGTTTCTTTCGAGTATACTGAAGAAGCGATTGAAGGAGATACAGCCAAGCAGCTCACTATCACTAAAATTACGAAAACAGGGGATGCTGCTTCACATGGTGACAATGATACCGCACAAGGTGGACAAGGCGGCGCACGTCCTGCAACCGCAACGTTCGAGGTGAATCTGGAAGGAACGAAGGAGGATCGCACGGCTGAGCTGGCACAGGGAGACGGCTACTCGCTGTACGTGTTTGATATGATGTCCTTTTTCCCGGACCAGAACAGGGTTGCCCTGGCGGTAGATGATAACTACTATGCGGAGATTACCAAGCTGCCATCCGACTTTAAGCTCGATACGCTTGAGAAAGAAGGCAAAGAAGAGCTGGCGGAAACCGGTGAAGTGGAGAAGGCTGAAGGGTCAGATATTCCCGCCGATCTGGAAGGTTCCAAATTATTCCTCTCCGCTACCGGCAACGGTGTAACTCAGAAATACATCGTACTGGAGAATGAAGGCCAGGGCTTTGCGGTTAAAATCAACGCCCCGCAAGGAGAGCCGCTGGAAGGCTTTATGGGTCATATTTACAAGACGCTGAACACACTGCAATAAAGATTTCATAAATCGGCGGAAAACCGCTGTAAATAAGGGCTTCGCAATGGTATGACCTGAAAGGTATCAATTGCGGGGCCCTGTCTTTTATGCTATAAAGGATTATAGTGTATGCTTGTTTCCAAAAGGAGCATGTTTGTATCCATAAGGAAAGCGTATGACCTGCGATGAAGGAGTGGTTGAACCGAGATGTCTATTGAAATGAACACTCAAGACGTAATCAATCTGATCAAGAACAGCAAGAAAAAGACCCCTGTCAAAGTATACGTTAAAGGTGAACTGGCTTCCGTGAACTTCGGGGAGAACGTTCAATCCTTTATTTCCGGTGGCGCTGGCGTCGTATTTGGCGACTGGGCCGATATCAAGGCTGTGCTCGACAGCAACAATGCCAAAGAAGAAGATTATGTGGTAGAGAACGACCGCCGCAATTCGGCTGTTCCCATGCTGGATCTGAAGGGCATCAATGCGCGCATTGAACCGGGCGCGATCATCCGCGACATGGTTGGCATCGGCGATAACGCCGTTATTATGATGGGCGCGGTGATCAACATCGGCGTAGAGATCGGCCAAGGCACCATGATCGATATGGGCGCCGTGCTTGGCGGACGTGTTAAAGTCGGCAAAATGTGCCATGTTGGCGCAGGCGCTGTGCTTGCAGGCGTCATTGAGCCGCCTTCCGCGCAGCCTGTAGTGCTGGAGGACGATGTACTGGTCGGCGCGAACGCCGTTGTCCTTGAAGGCGTACGTATCGGCGAGGGTTCCGTCGTGGCGGCCGGCGCTGTCGTAACGGAAGATGTTCCTCCATTCTCCGTAGTGGCGGGAACACCTGCGAAGGTGATCAAGCAGGTCGACGACAAGACAAGATCCAAAACGGAAATTTTGCAGGAGCTGCGCACCCTTTAATTTCAGGATACGTAGACGGCAACCTCGGACAAGGCTCGGCGGACGCGCCGGGCCTTAACTTGTTTCTAGGATTGACGTTCTTCTAACAATTATAAGCTATGATGATTTATGCAACTATGTGTCGAAAGGAGGTCTGGAACGACGATGACAACAGGGAACTTCAGTACATACTTTCAGATCCGGCGCGATTTACACCAGATTCCGGAGCCTGGCTTCATGGAGTTCAAGACACAGAGATATCTGCTCGATTATATCGCTGGTCTGCCGCAGGACAGGCTGGAGGTGCGCACATGGAGAACGGGGATTCTGGTGCTGATTCGCGGGACTGCGCCCAAGCGCCGTTTTGGCTATCGTGCGGATATGGACGCCCTGCCCATTGAAGAGGAGACCGGGTATGACTTCAAATCGCAGCATCCGGGCTATATGCATGCCTGCGGCCATGATCTCCACATGACCATCGGCCTTGGCATTGTGACCCATTTCGCTACCGAGCCGATGGCTGACGATCTGGTCGTGCTGTTCCAGCCCGCCGAAGAGGGACCCGGAGGGGCGCTGCCGATGCTGGGAAGCGAGGAGCTGGAAGATTGGATGCCAGACCAGATCGTGGGTCTGCATATCGCCCCCGAGTATCCGGTAGGCACGATTGCTACGCGCCCCGGCATTTTATTCGCCAATACGTCCGAGCTGTTTATTGACCTGACAGGTGTCGGAGGTCATGCGGCCTATCCGCACCGGGCAAATGATATGGTGGTGGCTGGATCTCAACTGGTCGGACAGCTGCAGACAATTGTGGCGCGTAATATCAACCCGCTGGATGCGGCCGTCATTACGATCGGCAAGGTGGAGAGCGGCACCAAGCAGAATATTATTGCTGAAACGGCCCGCCTTGAAGGCACGATCCGGACGCTGTCGGCGGAGACGATGACAGTGATCAAGTCCAGAATCGAGGCTCTGCTGCGCGGAATTGAAGCAGGCTTCGAGTGCAAGGCCGAGATCGATTATGGCTCGAACTACCGGCAGGTGTTCAATGAGGCCCAATTGACCGATGAATTTATGGACTGGCTCAGCGGACGCGAGGATGTGAAGCTGGTGGAATGCAGTGAAGCGATGACTGGTGAGGATTTCGGATATTTCCTTGAACGCATTCCAGGATTTATGTTCTGGCTGGGCGTGGACACACCGTACGGGCTGCATCATGCCAAGCTTGAGCCAAAGGAGGAAGCCATAGGTGTGGCCATTCGGGTCATGACCGATTACTTCACCTGGAAATCTCAGTCGTAAAAACATTCCCCATACTGGAGCCCTTTTCCCTGCTGTAATGGCATGAGAAAGGGGTTTTGCCGTGATTGAATTCGTGAATAAGTGTGGTAACAAAATAAAACGGCGCACAGCAGCGCCCCGGTGCAGCCTGAAGGCTCCCGGACATTAGGAGGTCATAATGGAAGAGCAGCCGATCATAAGATTCGAGAACGTAACGAAGCGTTATGATAACGATCCGCCCGTTCTGTCGAATGTCAGCTTTACCATTGAGAAGGGCAAGTTTTATACCCTGCTGGGGCCATCGGGCTGCGGTAAAACGACGATCTTGCGCATGATTGCCGGCTTTGCCGAGCCGACGGAAGGCTCTATCTATATGAACGGCAAGCTGATTAACCGCGTGCCTGCGAATGAGCGCCAGGTCAATACAGTGTTTCAGGACTATGCCCTGTTCCCGCATCTGAATGTGTATGAGAATATCGCATTTGGCCTGCGCATCAAAAAAATGAACAAGCGCGACATTGACGCCAAGGTGAAGCAGGCGCTGAGCTTCGTCAACCTGGAAGGCTACGAGCAGCGCAGCATCAGCGAAATGTCCGGCGGCCAGCGTCAGCGCGTCGCTATTGCCCGGGCAATCGTCAACGAGCCGGAGGTGCTGCTGCTGGATGAGCCGTTGTCTGCGCTTGATCTGAAGCTGCGGACGGAAATGCAGTACGTGCTGCGCGAAATGCAGCAGCGGCTTGGCATTACGTTTATTTTCGTCACACACGATCAGGAGGAAGCTCTGGCCATGTCGGATGAAATTTTTGTCATGAACCGCGGCAAAATTGAGCAGAGTGGGACACCGAATGACATTTATGACGAGCCGATCAACCGTTTTGTAGCGGATTTCATCGGCGAATCGAATATTGTACCTGCCAAAATGCTCTCCGATTATCTCGTTGAATTCAACGGACGGCAGTACGAGTGCGTGGATGCGGGACTTCGTCCGAATGAGGAAGTGGAGATCGTCATTCGCCCGGAGGATCTGCAGATTACCGCCGTCGATGAAGGCAAGCTGCGGGTAAAGGTCGACACCCAGCTGTTCCGCGGTGTCCATTATGAAATCAGCTGTTACGACGAATCGGGCCATGAATGGCTGGTGCATTCCACCCGCCGCGCCGATCCTGGCAGTGAAATCGGGTTGTATTTTGATCCTGAGGCCATTCATGTCATGAGATTCGGGGAGACTGAGGAAGAATTCGACCGCCGCCTGGAGGCTTACGAAGAGGTGCAGCCACATGTCCGGTAATACGCGCGCAGTATATCTGCTGCCCTATTATTTGTGGATTATGCTGTTTGTTGTGGCGCCTGTGCTGCTGGTGCTGTATTATTCCTTTTTCGATGTGGACGGGAATTTTACGCTGGCGAATTACGCCAACTTTATGACACCGATCTATTTGCAAATGACGCTCAGCTCCTTCTGGTATGCGCTGCTTGTAACCGTGTTTTCACTGCTGGTAGCCTACCCGGCGGCCTATTATTTGACCCGGACGAAGCACAAGCAGCTGTGGCTCTTGCTCATTATTCTGCCGACATGGATCAATCTGCTGCTGAAGACTTATGCCTTCATTGGCATTTTCGGTACACAGGGGCCAATCAACAGCCTGCTCAGCGTCATTGGCATTGGAGAACAGCAGCTGCTGTTCTCCAGCTTCAGCTTTGTGTTTGTATCTGTATATATATTTATCCCGTTTATGGTTTTGCCGATTTTCAACGCGTTGGAAGGGCTCAACCCTTCACTGCTGGCTGCGGCGCGCGATCTCGGGGCTTCGAAGTGGACGGCCTTTCGGCGGGTGGTGTTTCCGCTCACCCTGGGGGGAGTCCGCTCAGGATGCATGGCTGTCTTTATTCCCGCGTTGTCCCTGTTTATGATTACCCGGCTTATTGCAGGCAACAAGGTGATCACGCTGGGTACGGCCATCGAGCAGCATTTTCTGGTCACCCAGGACTGGGGGATGGGCTCGACGGTTGCGGTATTCCTGATTGTCGCCATGATTATTCTCATGCTGCTGTTTGGCGGCAGAGGGGAGGTGCAGCGTGGAAAATAAGTCCAGGCTCGCCAGCGTGTATCTCTTTCTTGTGTTTCTGGTGCTGTATGCGCCGATTCTGTATCTGATGTATTACTCCTTCAACAGCGGCGGTACGATGCACGGCTTTGAAGGTTTTACACTTGAATGGTATATGGAGGTGTTCCAGGACACCCGGCTCATCATCATTGTGATCAACACGCTGGTGATTGCGCTGCTGTCGTCCGCCATTGCCACGATGATTGGTATTATGGGGGCCTTGGCGATTGAGCGTGTACAGCGCAGACGTGTCAAAAATACGCTGCTCTCGCTGAACAATGTGCTGATCGTCAATCCTGACGTCATTATCGGGGCATCGTTCCTCATTCTGTTTACCATCGCCGGCATCAAGCTGGGCTTTGTGTCTGTGCTGCTTTCGCATATCGCGTTCAGCATCCCGATTACGGTGCTGATGATTCTGCCGCGGCTGCAGGAGATGAGCCCGACACTGGTGGATGCCGCGCGCGACCTGGGGGCCAGCCGGACGGATGTGCTAACGAAGGTCGTTCTGCCGTTTATTAAACCGGGAATTTTTTCAGGTTTCTTCATGGCTCTGACCTACTCCCTGGACGATTTTGCGGTGACCTTCTTTGTGACAGGCAGCGGATATTCAACCCTGTCGGTTGAAATTTATTCGCGGGCCCGGCAGGGCGTGGCATTGTCGATTAATGCCCTGTCCACGCTGATCTTCCTGTTCACCGTGCTGCTGGTCATCGGCTACTATTTCATTAACCGCAGGTACAACCAGACTTCCATGCTGAAGGCGGCACGGGTCAAGGAGTCTGCGGCTGAAGCGGGGGTGCCGCAATGAAATCTCTTGTTAGA
The DNA here is from genome assembly GCF_046098255.1 of Paenibacillus jiangxiensis. NCBI lineage: Bacteria > Bacillati > Bacillota > Bacilli > Caryophanales > Paenibacillaceae > Paenibacillus > Paenibacillus jiangxiensis. The sequence continues at coordinate 25,779 of NZ_JBJURI010000017.1, read as the reverse complement.
GTGTTCGTGTCGGTTTTTGCCGCTGCCTTTATCCTGATGGGAGTGGCCGCATGGCTGAATTCCAGTCAAGGGTACTCGGGCGGGAATACGCTGACCATATACAACTGGGGCGATTATATCGATCCCGAGCTGCTGGACCGATTCCAGAAGGAGACAGGCATCACGGTCATTTACCAGACCTTTGACTCCAATGAAGCGATGCTGACGAAGATTGAGCAGGGCGGCACCTCCTTCGATGTAGCCATGCCCTCGGATTATGCCATTTCGAAGATGAAGGAACAGAATTTGCTGATTCCGCTCGATCATTCCAAGCTGCCGAACCTGAAAAATATCGATTCCCGCTTTATGAATCTGTCCTTCGACGAGGGCAATAAGTATTCGGTTCCATATTTCTGGGGCACGGTTGGCATTATATTCAACCCTGAAATGACAAAAGGAATTGACTTCAACAGCTGGGACGATCTGTGGGACCCAAGGCTGCGCAACAACATCCTGCTGGCGGACGGAACCCGTGAAGTGATGGGTATGGGGCTGAACAGCCTCGGTTACTCGCTCAATGATACGGAAGAGGCTCATTTGCAGGAGGCCTTGGCTAAGCTCAAGCAGCTCTCCCCGAATGTGAAGGCCGTTGTCGGCGACGAGATCAAGATGATGCTGGCGAATGAAGAAGGTGCGGTCGGGCTCGTTTGGTCCGGTGACGCCTCGGAAATTATGGGTGAGAACGAGAAGCTGGATTACACCGTCCCGGAGGAAGGCTCCAATCTGTGGTTTGACAATATGGTCATCCCAAAGACGGCCACCCATGTGGAGGCGGCCCACAAATTCATCAACTTCATGCTGGATCCGGAGGTCGCGGTACAGAACACCGAATATGTCGGTTACTCCACCCCGAACAAAGCGGCTTTGGCGTTGCTGCCGGAGGATATTTCCGGCGACACCCGCTTCTATCCGGAGCCCGATCTGATTAAGCGTCTTGAGGTATACGACAATCTCGGAAAGCGTATGCTGGCTCATTATAACGAGCTGTATTTACAGTTCAAAATGAGTCTGGATTAGCCAGACCATGACCAAAAAGCCTCCGGCTCCACAATAAAGTGGTGCGGAGGCTTTTTCGTTTTTTTATAAAGTATAGTACAGCTCCAGCTCGCCTTTTTTGTCAAACGGGCTGTCATACAGGAACTTCAAGGTGCCGTCATCCGTTTCTCCCGCAAAAATGAGCGTATCTCCGTGATAAGGGACATCGTTCTTTTCCGCATACTCCAGGTCTTCAGCTGTGGGAAGAAGCTCCTGATACAGCTTTACAACCTGATTGTTGTCCAGATTAATCAGCGTTAACAATCCCGTCCGGTTCGGCCGTACAATGAGATAAGAATCGTCCACTGCTGCAACGGTGTATTCTTCATCAAGCCCCACAAGCGCCGGAAGATCATAGGAAGCCAGTTCCTTACCGTCCTTATTCAGCAAATATAAAGTTTTACCATCCGTCAAAAGAGGTCGGCCCTCCGATGAGATTACATTTGCCTCGTAGCGCTGCCAATAGTGGGCCTTGGTTTCTTTAAGCAATTTATTGTCTTTTACGAAGGCTGTATACACATCGAAATTAATATGAGGTTCACCGTAGTTATCTAAAACCGTGACCATTAGTCCGTCTCCGTCCAGCTTGACTGCGGTCACCTCCAAATATTCTTGAAAATCGGCGTTCAGCGTGCCGGCTTTTGCAGGCTTGGAGAAGAATGAGGCGGAGGTGTACAGATCACCGGTTTTACGGTTGACCCAAACCGCCGGATTTTCCGGCAGGTTTTTCACATAAGAAGCATTTGCTGTGATCGCCACCGTGCGGGACGCCGCTTTCCATTCGACTTTGGCTCCGGTTGCCTCCGAGAAAAAGCGGAGAGGCACATACACACGCTGATTTTTCATCTGGATGGGTGCGGACAGGGCGGTTTTCACTCCGTTAATGTCAGCCTCCCGGCTGCCAAGCTTCAGCGTGACCAGGCGCTCCGGATAGGTCAGGGTCACGGTTTTATCCTTGGCGCTCCAGTATACGACAGCGTTGAGCAGGTTTCCTAGATCACGCAGTGGGAGGAAAATGGTTCCATCTTTTGTAAAGGGCTTGGCTTCCGGCGTAAATTCATCTCCATTGAAGGTAATGTTCACGCCGGAAGTTGAGGCTGGCGCTGCCTCCATCGTTCCGGCATTCAGGAGAACGGCGGATATCAGCGCAGCCATGGCTGTCATGAACAAATTTTTCACAAACGGAAGTGTTGTCATCGTCATAAACTGCTCCTTTTCCAATTAGCTGAAAGTAAATTTGCACACCATATATGACGCTTGCTAATTGGGAAAAGTTGCCGATGCGTCAAGGCAGTTTGTGGATAAATCCTTCCAGTCTGTCCAGCCCCTGCTCCAATACCGCCTGCGAGCACGCGTAGGAGATGCGGATATAGCCTTCACCGTAAACTGAAAATGCGTCCCCCGGTACAACGGCGGTTGCATACTCTTCAAGCAGACGGAGCGAAAATTCCATGGATTTCAGGCCAAACTGCTGAATGGACGGGAACAGATAGAAGGCCCCTTCCGGTTTGTCCAAAGGCATGCCCATCGCAGTCAGGCGACCGTGGACATAGTCCCGGCGCTTGCGGTATTCCTCGCGCATGGGCAGCGCATCATCGGCCCCGGCTATTAGTGCCTCCAGGGCTGCGTACTGGCTGATCGAACTGGCACAGGTCACATTATATTGGTGAACCTTGACCATATGCTGCGTAATTACAGCAGGTGCCAAGGTAAAGCCGATCCGCCATCCAGTCATGGAATGGGACTTGGACAGGCCGTTGATGACAATGGTCCGCTCACGCATTCCTTTCATGGAAGCGATGGAGGCATGCGGCACATCATAAACAAGCTCGCTGTAAATTTCATCGGAAATGACAAAGAGTTCACGCTCCTGCAGCAGTTCAGCGATTTGCTGCAGTTCTGCTGCCGTCATGACACGGCCTGTCGGATTGGAGGGATAACCGAGAATCACCGCTTTGGTTTTGGCTGTCAAATGAGGCTCAAGCAGCTCGGCAGTCAATTTGAAGCCGGAAGGACGGGTATCGACCAAAACGGGAATACCGCCCGAAAGGCGGATTAAAGGCTCATAGCCGGGATAAATGGGGCCTGGCAAAATCACCTCGTCCCCGGGGGAAAGGATCGTGCGCAGTGTGATATCAAGCGCCTGACTGGCCCCGTTCGTGATAATAACCTCATCATTTCCCCGGTAATAAAGTCCATATTTGCTTGTTATGTAATTTGCGGCAGCGTCGCGCAGCTCAGGCAATCCCGCATTTGGCGTATAGGCGGTACGTCCTTCATCAATGGCACGGTGAGCAGCCTCCATAATATGGCGGGGAGTCGGAAAATCAGGCTGCCCGAGGGTCAGGGACACGACGTCCGGTATGCCTGCCGCTTTGTTGGCAATCTTGCGGATACCGCTGATCTGAATGTCTTTTACATGCGAGTTCATTAAATGTTCCATCATTGTGCTCATCCTATCGGTTCTTTTTTTGAATGCTGATTGTGATTAGTGTACCACAGAATTCACCTGGTCTGAATTTAGTAAAATGATTCGAATAGAACAGACTTTTGACACCCTACTGGAAATTTATTTGCAGGGGTTGAAAGTTAATAGGAAATGTGTATAATTTGAGAGGAAAAATGAATTAAACATGTTATCTAGGGTTCCGCGATTTTATATCGGCTGGTCCGAGAGATAGCTCACAACCTTAGGTGTTGTGTCACGGAGGGATAAAAGCCCGGGAGATAAACTGTTGAATGACAGTTTGTTTCCCAGGCTTTTTTTGTTTTTTTGCTGCATTTGGTAAATACCGTATGTGGCGTAATTCTAAAGAGGAGTGTGAAAGTAATGAACAAAACGTGGTTGTCTGTCATTATTGCTGCGTTGATCGAGGTGGGATGGGTCATTGGATTGAAACATGCCACTGGGGTTTTGGAATGGGGAGCTACAGTGATCGCAATCATTTTGAGTTTCACATTAATGATTAGAGCGTCCCGCTCACTTCCTGTGGGAACCGTGTACGCAGTATTTGTTGGATTGGGTACAGCAGGCACGGTATTGGCGGAAATTATTTTATTTGGTTCTTCTGTTCAATTTGAAAAGATGCTGCTCATTGGAGTGCTTCTGTTGGGAGTTATAGGTCTAAAGATGTTAAGCAAGGAGAAGAAAGAGGAGGTGGCATAAAACATGAATTGGGTATTTCTTATTTTGGCGGGCATATTTGAAATGATAGGGGTTCTGATGATTAATAAGTTGAACAAGGATCGCAATGTGAAATCACTTGTTTTATTACTAGCAGGTTTTGGCTTAAGCTTTATGTTCTTGTCGCTGGCGATGAAAACACTGCCAATGGGAACGGCATATGCAGTTTGGACAGGAATAGGAGCATCAGGAGGGGCTATTCTCGGTATGATATTTTATGGTGAGCCAAAAAACATTCTAAGAATTATGTGTATTACCATGGTACTTGGATCTGCAGTGGGTTTGAAGTTGGTGAGTTAAAAGCTTGCCGGATCGCCTCGCCCATTGTATTAACCCATGATGTTTGACTGGAAATCTGCTGCGTGGGAAACGTATAATGAGTGAGGACCCGAAAAGGAAAGTTATACCGGGAAAATTCGATACGAGTATGCACAGCGGAGGAATGAAGAATGAGGCTGGAACATGACTTTTTAGGAACCAAAGAGGTGCCCGACGACGCTTATTACGGCGTTCAGACGATGAGAGCCGCGGAAAATTTTCCGATTACGGGACAGTGTCTGCACCCCGAGCTGATCAAGGCTATGGCGATAGTGAAAAAGGCGGCCGCGACCGTCAATATGGAGCTTACCCGCCTGCATCGGCCCAAGGGAGAAGCCATCGTCAAGGCGGCGGAAGAAGTGATTAACGGTCAATGGCATGACCATTTCATCGTAGACCCGATCCAGGGTGGAGCGGGAACGTCTATTAATATGAATACAAATGAAGTGATTGCGAACCGTGCGCTAGAGCTGATGGGATTGTCCAAAGGGAATTATAAGGAACTGAGCCCCAACAACCATGTGAATATGGCACAGTCGACGAATGATTCCTTCCCGACTGCGGTCCATGTTGCGACATTGGCGATGTTGGACAAACTTCTCGGTACGATGGATGAGCTGCGCAATGCGTTCCAGCGCAAAGCACAGGAGTTTGACGGTGTAATTAAAATGGGCCGCACCCATCTGCAGGATGCGGTTCCCATCCGGTTGGGCCAGGAGTTTGACGCCTATGCGCGCGTGCTGGGCCGCGACATCAAGCGGGTTGCCGCAACACGCGAGCATTTGCTGAGCATTAACATGGGTGCAACAGCGGTAGGAACCGGATTGAATGCGGACCGCCGTTATATCAAGCGTGTTGCCGAGGTGCTGTCGGAGATCAGCGGTTTTCCGCTGCATGCCGACGAGCATTTGGTGGATGCGACACAGAATACGGATGCTTATACAGAGGTGTCTGCGTCCCTTAAAATCTGCATGATGAATATGTCCAAGGTGGCCAACGATATCCGTCTTATGGCATCAGGTCCGCGCGCCGGCTTCGGTGAGCTGCTGCTGCCTGCACGGCAGCCAGGCTCATCCATCATGCCCGGCAAGGTAAATCCAGTGATCCCTGAAGTCATTAATCAGATTGCGTTTCAGGTCATTGGCAACGATAACACGATCTGCCTTGCTTCCGAGGCAGGCCAACTGGAGCTCAATGTCATGGAGCCGGTGCTGGTATACAATCTGCTGCAGTCACTGGAGATTATGAACCAGGGCTTCACGGTGTTCCGGGTGCACTGCATCGAAGGCATCCAGGCCAACGTTGAACGCCTCCGGGAGTATGTGGAGAACAGTGTCGGCATCATTACAGCGCTCAACCCGCATCTTGGTTATGAAGTGGTGTCCCGCATTGCGCGTGAGGCCATCACGACGGGCAAATCCGTCCGGGAGCTGGTTCTGCTGTATAACGTGCTGACAGAAGAAGAGCTTGATATTATTCTTGACCCATTCCAGATGACCAAGCCGGGCATCGCCGGCGAGGAACTGCTGGAACGGGAATAAACTGAATTAGCTGCGATAAGCCCCGCCTGACCAGGCGGGGCTTTATCATTTTCTCCGGTGAAAAAAGCAGTCGCATCAAGGATTTCGGAATTCGGTAAACCGGTGGAAATAAGTCTATTGTCTCTGCAAATGCCCACGGAGTATAGTGTTTGTACCTGATCGAACCTAAGTTCAGGCGCTTGAACTGCAGACAAATTTGCTGCTATACGATTAAAGGGGGAAGGGATGTCAGTGAAGCAATTATCAATACGTGGGAAAGCACCTGCTTGGCGATCTGGGGCGAAGCGCAGGTCTTCCTGGTTCCGGAGAGATTATCAGCTATACTTGCTGCTGGTTTTTCCAATCGCGTACTTCATTCTATTCAAATATGTTCCTATGTACGGAGCGGCCATTGCATTTCAGGACTATAGCATCTTTCGAGGGGTAACGGGCAGCGAATGGGTGGGGTTCGAAAACTTTCGCGAATTGTTCTCGATGAGCCAATTCTATATCGTCGTCCGAAATACACTTATGCTGAATTTTTTGGACTTGTTGTTCTCATTTCCCGCGCCCATTCTGCTCGCTCTTCTGCTGAACGAACTGAGGGTTGTGTGGTTTAAAAAAATGGCGCAGACGCTTCTCTATTTGCCACACTTCATATCCTGGATCATCATTGGCGGGCTTGTCTACCAAATTTTTTCTACCCAAGGAGGGTTGGCGAATAACTTTCTCGGGATACTGGGTGCAGAGCCGATTCCATTCCTGACGGAAAAGAATCATTGGCTGCTGGTCTATCTTGGAACAGGCATTTGGCAAAGCGCGGGCTGGGGAACAATCATTTATTTGGCGGCGATCACTGGTATTAACAAGGAATTGTACGAAGCGGCAGAAGTGGATGGCGCGGGAAAGCTGAAGAAGATGTGGCACATAACATTGCCCGGGATCCGGCCGACAATCATCGTTATGCTTATCATGCAGCTCGGTCATATTATGACGATTGGTTTCGAGAGACCTTTCATAATGGGAAACGATCTCGTCCAAGATTACGCGGAAGTGATCAGCACCTTTGTATTTAAAGTTGGACTGCAATCGGGGCAATTCTCGCTTGCAACAGCGATGGGGCTGTTCCAGGCTTTCGTTGGATTGATCTTCGTCGTCCTTGCAAATATAATCGCCAAGCGCTCTGGTGAGCAAGGCATATGGTAGGAGGGAAGAGCAATGACAGACTCAATCGCACGCAAGCGGCCCAAAATTCGGTTATCAGATATCCTCATTATGTTGATTGTAGGAGGGCTCATGCTCATTTGCTTGCTGCCTTTTCTGCACATCATTGCCGTTTCGCTAAGCTCCAAGCAAGCGATCTTGTCTGATCGGGTAACGATCTGGCCGCAGGAATTCAATTGGAACGCCTATGAGATCGTATTTCAAGATTCCCGCATGCTTCGCTCGATGGGGTTAACGATTTTTCTGACACTGACCTACACGGTCATCAGCATGATTATGAGCATCTGCGCGGCGTACCCGCTTACCAAGGAAAGGCTGAAGGGACGGTCGGTGTTCATGCTGCTTATTGTCTTTACCATGTTCTTCAGCGGGGGGTTAATTCCTGATTACTTGCTTGTAAAAGAACTCGGTCTTTTGGACAGTCTATTATCGCTTATAATACCTGGGATGATCAGCGCATTTAATCTTATCATCCTGCGGACGTTCTTCTCTTCGATTCCGGGCAGCCTGGAGGAGTCAGCCCATCTGGATGGCAGCTCCCACATTGGCACGCTGATTCGGATCATATTGCCGCTCTCGCTGCCGGTGCTGGCTGCCCTTAGCCTGTTCTATGCGGTTTCCCGGTGGAATTCATTCATGGATGCGCTCTTTTATATTACAAATTCAGAATTGTATCCCATTCAATTGAAGCTGTATCAGGTCGTCATGAACAGCATGACAACGGATCTCACGGCTCAGGAAGGAGCGGTGCAGGCCGAAACGGTGTCGGAAAGCATTAAAGCGGCCAGCATCATGTTCGCGACAACGCCCATTCTAATCGTCTATCCATGGCTGCAGCGGTACTTCGTCTCCGGAGCGCTGGTTGGCGCGGTGAAGGAATAACGATAGATTTTGATATTTTCAAGCAGAGGGGAGTATAAAAACATGCGAGCAATTGTAAGGCGAGGACTTTCATCTTGTATAGCAGTCATATTGCTGTCCGCTCTGTTGTCGGCTTGTTCCGGCAGCGCAAACGAGGGAACCCCGGGTTCGAATAAAGAGGCCATTACGTTGAGAGTTGAAATGTTCGACCGAGGCAACGCGCCAGCGGGAGCAGGGCCGGTAACTGATAATTTCTGGACACAGTGGATTCAGGAGAATTTCGGCGATCCAAACAACATCAAGATGGAATTTGTGCCGGTGCCCCGCAATCAAGAAGTGGATAAACTGAATGTGCTTATAGCAACAGGCGACGCTCCTGATATCGTCTTTACATACAGCAATAATACGGTTTATAGTTATGCAAAAGACGGCGGGCTTACCGATTTGGGGCCAATCATCGACGAATACGGCTCCAACCTGAAGGAATTTCTTGGAGAAGAGGTTCTCAAATACGGCATTATTAACGGTGTTCAGTATACGATTCTAGCAAAGAGGCCGCTGCAGCATATGCAGGCTTCGTATATTCGCAAAGACTGGCTTGATAAACTTGGTTTGCCGGTTCCAACAACAACGGAGCAATTCTATGACACTTTGAAAGCGTTTAAGGAGAAAGATCCCGGGCAAGTAGGCAGCAAACTGATCCCGTATGACTTTAGCGAAATATACAGTTCGGCTATTGCGAGCCCGGCTACACTTATCAGTTCGTTTAACGACAGCGTATCTGAAGAAGATTTTTATGCCTTGTCGCCTGCACTCAACACTCCGGAATTGATGAGACCGGGATACAAAGAAGGCGTTCGATTCGTGAATCAGTTAAATGCCGAGGGGTTGATCAATTCCAACTTTGCATTAGACAAAGATGGAAAGAAATTCGAAAGCGATGTGGCAAATGGTTATGTGGGAGCCTTCACTGCACTTGCCGCGCATCCCAGTTTGTTGGGGACGGGCCAGGTATTCGATACCTTGAAGCAAAACGTACCGGGAGCCGAGTATGTTGCAATGGATCCGTTCACGGATAAAGAAGGCAAGACGCCAAAGATGATGTATGATCCGATCGGCATGCACATCATGATTCCAAAGTCGAGCAAGCATGCGGCGGAAGCGGTCAAGTATCTGGATTGGATGGCCCAGCAGGACATACTTTTCACACTCCAGAACGGGATTGAAGGGCAGCATTATACGCTTGAGAACGGATATCCGAAAGCGATTACAACGGATGAAGCGAAAAAGACATTTTACAATAATCAAGATATAGCGATTATTAGCAATGGTAAAGATTTTGGATCCCTGGAAAAGAACATTGAAGCTGCTGGCTACCAATTCCCGGGCTATGAAGAAATCGCCATGCAACCTATCCGTTATGCTTTAAAAGATGGATATACCTATCCGTACTTCAACCGTCCGATCGATTCTGAGATCAAATACGGTACAACGCTCATTAGTAAAGCGACGGAGACTGTCGTGAAGAGTATTGTAGCCAGCCGGGATCAATTTAATTCCATCTACGATGCAGGTGTTAATGAATATCTGAAGCTGGGTGGTCAAGCAGTTATGGACGAGCGCCGCGCCGCTTACCAGGATATGCACAAGTAATCCTCCCGATAGATACGCGTTTCCGGACAAACCCCATTTTAAAGAAAGGGGTTTGTCTATCTTGTATGATTTCAAGAATGGGGCGATGATGGTGAATAACAATTATATTAAAAGAATGCTTCTCTCCTACCTCCCCATTTTGTTAATTACAGTCAGTGTGTTTATTTTTATCTTTATTTCGATCATGAATCAACTGTACGTCCGTAATACGATACAGGCAAACCGTCTTACGGCTGAATACGTCGCCAATATGGTGGACAGTTCCCTCAAGAGCATCTCTCTTGATGCGCAAAAAATGATAGAACCTGGCGGAACAATATCATATTATCTCGACGGCCCTTCGGACCAGGCGTTGGAATATGATGTTTCCAACCTTCTCAAGGGCCTGATGATTCAACATGGAATGATTGATTCCGTCTATCTGTATCGCGTTAAGGACAACAAGGTGCTTGACCAGAGCGCGATTCGCACGCTCGAAGAGTTCCCCGACCGAAACTATATCCTTGACTCACAACAGCAGGCTTATCCGGGCGTTTGGTCTTCGCCGCGCCTCAAGGAGGTCGAAGCAAGGGGCGCGGCGAAAACTACGCGTGTCACTTCGCTCGGGTTTAAAATCCCGCGCGACACCGGAAGTCTCGGTTTTTTAATCATCAATGTTCGGATTTCTTCGCTTCAGGCATTCATTGACCAAATGATTGACCGTAACATTACGACTGCACAGCTGCTTGATCCCAAAAGTGAGTTCTTTTCAGATGAGAATAACATCGTATCTTCCAATAGTCGCCTAAGCGCCGATATCATATCTGATTATACAGGTTGGACATACAGGATCAGCATTAAGGCCGGACAGCTGTTCACACTTTTGTTTCACGGCAGCACGGCTTGGTTATGGATAGGGCTTAGCGCGATCATCTTCGCGATATGCTCTACATTCTATGTAACTCGCAGAAGCTACAAGCCTATTGAAGCGATTATGGACCGGATTGAGCGCTTCTCTGCCTCAGTGAGGGCGGCAGACCGGATGGAGAATGAGTTCTCTTTCATTGATCAGGCCATCGAGCGGCTGATTACGAACAATATGGCCTACCAGGAACAGCAGCAGGAGAATCAGGTCATTCGCAGGCAGCAGTTTTTGCAGCTCCTCCTCAAGGGAGATTATGAAGGCGGCTGGAGCGCATGGGAACAGGAAAGACATTATTATGAGCTGGAAGCGGGTTTCTTCATTGTCGCGCTGCTTGAGCTCGACCGGTATGTCCCGTTCAGCTTGAAGTATAGTCTTAAAGATCAATCGTTGTTTAAATTTATCGTCAGCAGCATTGAGGTTGAAATTGCCGAGCAGAATAGCCAACGAATGGTGGCCGAGTGGATTGCCAAAAACCGGCTTGTTCTGCTCCTGCTCGCCAACGAGAGGGGGGCCCTGGAGTATCAAATGCTGCAGGTGTCGGAGAAAATACGGGTCTGGGTCCAGAATCATCTCGACTTCACCGTCACTATCGGGATAGGTTCAGCGGCAGAGGATGAGTATTCCATTGCTCGCTCATTTCAGGACGCGGAGGCGGCAGTCAGCCGCAAAGTTTCCTTCGGTACAAACCAGATCATAGACGTGGTTGAAGTTAAAGGGAAGGCAGAGAGTGAATGGCTGGCCTACCTGGACATCATTCGCATTGTTATCCGGTTGTTCCGTCTTTCCAAGCCCGATTGGTCTGCTGAGCTGAAGCGGCTGTTCGATGAAATGGCGGCTCAGCGTCTTCGCAGGGAAGATGTTGACCGATTGCTTAACTATTTGATTTTCCAGCTGGAATACGAATTGGAAGGATCGCTGCCGGACGCTGTTGAGCCTTGGCTTGAAAAGGTCAAACCAAAGCTAACCGCAGCTATGGATCAATTTGATACACTTGGGCAGTTGGAGAGCGACTTTATGGAGACGCTGGGGCAATTCTCATTACAGCTTGAGGAACTATTAAGCAGTCTGCGCCACCACTCGCTCATACAGGAGATTCGCGAATATATTACAACGCATTTTTCTGACCCCGATTTGTCTCTCACGCTGCTCAGCGATCGGTTCCAAATTGGCCCAAAGTATTTGAGTCAATTGTTTAAGGAGTGCGTTGGCGAGAATTTCAGCGATTTCCTGATCGGGCTGCGTATTGAAAACGCCAAGAAACTCTTACGTGAAACGGATGAGACGGTGCAGGATATTTCGGCGTGCGTAGGTTATCTCAATACAACATCGTTTATCCGGGTATTTAAAAAAGTTGTTGGCATGTCCCCGAGACAATATCGCGAATCTCGTCCGTAGGGCCTGGTTTATGATCAGAATGGAGATGGAAATCTGGCATATCCATGTTATTCAGAATTTAGATAACAGGCGGAATTTTGTATATTGTTCACTCTATTTTCCCGCTATATATTGGTAATGCCCCTTTCGGATGAGAGGGTGCCGTGGATCAACAATTTTCAGTCATTATCCAAAAAGGAAAGGAGGAACTGACCTAAGAAAAACAGCAAAGAGAAAATTGAAAGCGCTTTTTTATCGAATGGAATAGGTACTCCTAAAATGGTATGACATGATTATAGAGGAGGTATAACCATTGTTTGGACATAAGCGTATTCGAAAATGGGCTTCGATCTTGTGCGTGGCTGCTTTGCTTGTCGTAATGATGCATCCTGCCGCTATACAAGCGAATGAATTGCCTGCTAACGATGGAACATATGCTGCAACCGTCAAAACTCCTATTTCAAGCATTGACGCATCGATTACGGACTATGACAGAAAAGTAATGCTTGTTGACGGCAAGCCATTTTTCTTTAATGGGGTTCAGATCAGACCCGACTGGATCAGAAAAGATATGCACTACCCAGATGAGGCTTTTGAAACGATATATCAAAAAGCGTCTGACGATGGTTTTACAGTCGTAAATTCACAGATTTGGTGGACGCATATCCAACCCGATATGGTGTATGACGCGGTCGAATCCACATATATTTCCGGAGGTGTTTATGCGGATACATATTTCGCTGACAACCCCTCTATAAAAGCGAAGTATGATGCTGACGATCCCGGTAATCAAGCTATTTCGTATTTAAAATTTGATTTCTCTGATTTGGATCACCTTAATGCGGGAAAAGATGCTTCAAAGATCAGAATTTTTGTTAATTCCATGGATGCCGGGACAGCAAAACTTCAGTTGTATGGAATTGTTGATGATTCCTGGGATTCCTCGACATTGACTTGGAACAATGCGCCTAATCATAACGGGTATGATATAGCCGGAACCGAAGGTGTCGATTATGTCACCTTTGGTGGCACTCCAGTCTATGATCCGGTGGACAAGGTGGCTGTTTATGATTTTGATGTGACCGATTTTGTGAACAACTATGTTTATGACAAAGAAGAGAAAATTGCAAGCTTTATGTTGAAAACGGATGCATCCAATGAAACCGGGGTTTCCATAGACGGTGTTCATGGAACAACGTTTACACCAAAGCTTCTCATTTCACGAGCGGATGTATTCGATTTCTCTTGGGTTGATAAGGTTATTGATTGGTCAGAGTCTGCCGATCTTAAATTGGAATTGCTCTGGTTCGGGTCGCAAATCGTTAAGGTAACCGCCGATAATGTGACGCCATGGTACGTTATTCGAAATTACGAACGAATGGAGACAGCTTCAGGAAATCAAATTGTTGAAAAGGGTACAGACCCTGCAAAATTAAGCCTTACAGACAATACCGTATACCAGTATTCGATGTCTCTTCATGATTCAGCGCTAAGAGAACTCGAGTACAGGGTGTTGAAGAGGCTGTTTGACCATGTTGCGGAGTATAATGATGCGAACGGAAATAAAAAGACGGTAATTGGCTGCCAGATTCTGAATGAGCCCGGGGCAGCCATTCATGGAGATCGTTCATACTCGCCAATGAGCCAGGCTGCATACGAAGCAGGGGGATATACATCAACAGCCAAGTTCCTGGAAGATTCTTTTTGGACATTTGCACAAAATTTAGGTAAAGCTGTGAAGGATTCTAATTATCCGGTATACACAAGAATTAATTTTCATGCTGCGGAGCATAACTTTCTATACAGGAATGAGGAAGTAAAGGCAAACGGAGGAACAACTTATGTTGATTTTGTCGGATATGATCCTTATGTCAAGACGGTTGATGAAGCTTATCGATACGGACAAGGCTTGTGGGACGACCGGCAGTATGAGCCATATAATTATGGCAGCAATTTTGCCATGATCATGGAAACCTCTGCCCAGAATGCAAATTCCGATGATATGAATATTGCTGCACTTGCCGGAGGCGCCGCTTATAACCTGTATCAATATATTGGGACAGGACCACATGCCATGTATAATTATGATCCAGCTTATAATCCGGGATCGGGAAATTATAGTCCGGCAGCGAAGAACACAAACATATCAGAGATCGTGGAAACAAACAAATGGTTAAGGAAATTTGGGTATGATTTGGCAACCAAGCAACCTGACAGTCTGGGTGGTACGAAGCTCAAGTTCTTTAATCCGCATGGAGATTCCGAAGCCAATGTAACGAAAAAGATACGCGGCATTGACGTGAACTATAGCACAAACAATAAAGGGGTCGGAATTGCGATAGAAGAGAGCGACAAAGCGGTTGTCCTCGCCAGCAAAACCGCCTCTGCATTTACGCTAAGAAATTTGCAGTTATATGGTCCTGTTACAATAACAACGGGTTATTATGATGAAACCGATCATCATTGGGTATCCGAAGGAAGCAAAAGCTTTACTGCTGATGGTAACGATGTCATCGTGAGCATGGATGATTATGAGACGGTAAGGGTATCCACAGCCGAGTCTCTTCCTGCCCTGAATACGGTTTATTCTGTCGATGATAATTTTAACGATTCAATGGATGGATGGGCAACGGACACTTCCAAAGGGTATGTTTACCGCGAAAATAAACCTGGCATCGTAGATAAAAGTCTCTTTATTAGACGAACGTCCTCTTCAGCCGGAGAAACCTATGCCGAAAAGTCGTTTTCACCGGTGAACGGAATTGTGAAAATGCAATTCAAAATTCACAAAACCTCCACGGATGAATGGTTTGGTGCCCCATATGTGTACGATAGCCTGGGCAATAATGCAATCAGTCTGGCATTTGATGACTCTGGAAATATTGTATATAAGGATAACGAAGGCCTATGGACGACACTGCAACCATATACGATCCGAACTTGGTTCAAGGTTGACATGGAAATAAACACAAATACAGATACGCTGGATTTGTATATCAACGGCATCAAAAGATTAAGTCAAGCGCCGTTGACAACGCCAGTGTCCGATATCGCCAAAGTCAAATTTTTTGCGGAAAATACAGCGAGCAGAGCGTATATCGATGATGTAAAAGTGTATCAGGAGCAGGCACTTTATTAGGCAATTAACTTTAGTGGGACTGATGGATATATCATGCTGAAGGACACCGCTTCTGTCTGGTAGTGCTTGCACGTTCACTTCACCAGACAAAGCGGTGTTTTGTATTCACGAAATACTTGGATGACGCATTGCAGCAAGAAAAATCAATGCCCGGAAATCGCTGCGCAAGAATAAGTTATTGCCGGAAATTGAACACGAATGTATGTTAACCATATGATTTTGAAAGCGCATCCAAATGAACGCCTTACATTTAACAAACTATAAGGAGGAGCGATCATGGAAGTCCGAGCGGATAAGACCTCCGGCAGCGCCCGAGCGGGAAATTCTCATGCTAGTGGGGGAAACTCGCGCTTTGGTCTTGTATTGGCGGGGCTTATGAGGGACAGGTACTTGTATTTGCTTGCACTGCCGGGGATTTTGTATTTCATTATTTTTAAGTACGTTCCGATGTGGGGGATCATCATTGCGTTTCAGGATTATTCTCCTTACCAGGGCGTCTTGAGCAGCCCGTGGGTCGGATTCGAACATTTTATCCGCTTTTTCTCGAATCCGGATTTCCTGATGCTGTTTCGCAATACGATGGCGATCAATCTGCTCAATCTGATTTTTTTCTTTCCATTACCTATTTTGTTAGCCGTTCTGCTAAACGAGATTCGCGTATCTTCTTATAAGAAAATCGTGCAGTCGATCATTTATTTGCCGCATTTTCTGTCATGGGTCATTATCGTTGGCATAACCTTCCTTCTGTTATCTACGGGGGACGGGGTGATTAATAAGCTGCTGGTGAGCCTTGGGTGGGAGAAAATCGACTTTTTGACGGAAAGCCATTATTTCTGGGGGCTGCTGACGGTGCAGTCGATCTGGAAGGATGCCGGGTGGGGGACGATTATTTTCCTTGCCGCGATCGCGGGCGTTGATCCGCAGCTGTACGAGGCGGCGAAGATGGACGGGGCGAGCCGGATCAGACAGATCTGGCATGTGACGCTGCCGGCCATCCGTCCGGTCATTGTGATTCTGCTCATTTTACGGATCGGTCATATGATGGATGTCGGTTTTGAACAGGTTTTTCTGATGATGAACGGAGCTGTATCCGAGGTGGCCGACGTGTTCGATACGTATGTCTACCGTCTGGGCATCAAGCAGGGGCAATTCAGCTTCAGCACAGCCGTTGGTTTATTTAAATCTATCGTTGGTTTGCTGCTTGTCATCGGCGCAAATCGGCTCGCCAAGAAATTCGGTGAAGAGGGCGTTTACTGACGATGTCCAAACTATATTCAGTGATCCATGCTGGAGGTGAAATCTGTTGCGAGAGAGTTTAGGAGACCGACTGTTTGGCATTGTGAATGCCCTCGTACTTGGTTTGGTCAGTCTGATTACGTTTTTTCCGTTCTATTATGTCTTTATCGTCTCGTTTACCGATCCGTCGGAGTATATCCGGCGCGGACTTGTCCTGTTTCCGGAAAAGTGGAGCCTGGCCTCTTATGAATATTTGCTGTCCACGAACGCCTTTTTGCGGGCAACGGGCAACAGCGCTTTCCTGGCAATCGTGGGCACGGTGCTCAGTCTCATCGTCACCTCGGGGCTTTCGTATGCTCTATCCCGCAAAAGGCTGCAGGGCAGACGTTTTATGCTGCTGGCGATTCTGCTCACGACGTTGTTTAATCCCGGCATCATACCGCCGTATTTACTGGTGCGCGATTTACATTTGATCAACAGCACCTGGTCGCTGATTCTGCCCGTGCTGACCAGCGGCTGGTACGTGCTGCTGATGAAAGGCTTTTTTGACAGCATCCCGGCGAGCCTGGAGGAGGCCGCGCGCATCGACGGATGCAATGACTTTAGCGTCTGGGTCCGGGTAATTCTGCCTCTTTCCCTGCCGTCCATGGCCGCATTTGGTTTATTTTACGCGGTCGCTTATTGGAATACCTTTTTTAACGCATTGCTCTATATTAACGATTTTTCCAAACAACCGTTGCAGGTGCTGCTTCAAAATATGCTTATTGACGCATCAACAGCGGCAGGCGGCTCGGCTGCAGCCGAGATGATGTCGGAGCAGCGCATTCCGCCCGAGACACTGAAGATGGCTGCGGTCGTGATCGCAACGGTGCCGATCCTGCTTGTTTATCCTTTTCTGCAGAAGCATTTTGCTAAAGGTGCGATGGTCGGTTCCGTTAAGGAATAAAAAAAGTGACGATCATTTGGAGGGGAAAATATGTTCAAACATTTCTCTTGGAAATCCATGCGGAACATCGTTTCCATCTTGCTCATCCTGGCTTTACTGGCCGGGTGCGGCGGAAACGGCGGCGAATCCGGGGCTGGCGACGGAGTGTTAGATGTGGATATCATGTCGGTGTATTATACGCCTGAGCCGCCGGGCGAAGACAATGTCATCGTAGAGGAAATCGGGAAACGGACGAATACAAAATTGAACATCACCTGGGTGTCACCCAATAACTATGGAGACAAGGTTAATGTCACATTGGCTTCAGGCGATATTCCCGACCTGATGCTGCTTGATAACGCGTTTACCGCACAGGTGCGCATGATGGTGCAGCAAGGGGCATTTTGGGATTTAACGCCATACATCAAGGATTACCCAAATTTGATGAAGTTCCCGAAGGAAGCGTGGATCAACACAAAGCAGGCGGACGGGAAAAACTACGGCATCCCGCGCGTGCGTCCGGTGGATGGCGGCAACTTCTTGTACATCCGCAAGGATTGGCTGGATAAGCTTGGCCTTGAAGTTCCGAAGACGACCGATGAATTGTATACGGTGCTGAAGGCTTTTGTGGAACAGGATCCCGACGGCAACGGCAAGGCGGATACCATTGGGTATGCGGGGTATGTCGATCAATCCAGCATGGGTACTTTAAATGCGCTGCAGTACGCTTTTGTGCAAAATAACGGAGATTGGAAGCTTATTGATGGCAAGCTGGTCAATATCAACCTGCTTCCGGAAATGAAGGACGCTCTGGAATGGCTAAATAAAGCATACGAAGAAAAGCTGCTTCCTGAGGACCTGGCGACGTTGAAAAACTCGCAGGCAAAGGATATGCTGAAGGCTGGCCGCGCAGGCGGGTTCCAGGATACGGTTGAGGCCGCATGGGAGCCGACCGAGGAGCTTCGCAAAACAGATCCAAAAGCCGATTTTGAGCCGCTGGTTTCCCTGAACGGATATGTCAACCGTGATGCCGGATTTTTCGGTATGTTCGTCATTCCGAAGACCGTGCCGGAAGAGAAGATGAAAAAGCTGCTTGAGCTGATGGATTACGGGGCGTCAGATGAAGGCAGTGATCTGGCAAGCTATGGCCTTAAGGATGTGCACTATACCGAAGACAACGGCATCAAGGTGCCGACTGAGCAAGCCAAAACCGATATCGTCGCCCAGCAGGCCTTAGGCCAAATTTTCCTCAAGTATGATAAATATTTGCGGGCTTACCGTTCGGGAATGCCTGACGAAGTGCTGGAGCGGAATAAAAAAATTATCGATGAACGAGCGAAAATCAGCATACCGGATCTCGCGGCAGGTCTTAATTCCGAAACAAGCACGAGGGTTGGCAACGAGTTGCAGAAAAGCATCCAGGATATGAAAACGAAAATCATTTTGGGTAAATTACCGATTAGCGAATGGGATAATTTCGTTCATGAGCTTAAGAGCAATCCGGATCTGCTTAAAATGACAGAGGAAATAAACGCGGCTTATCAGCAGCGCACAGCGAGCATAAAATAACAGACAAAAACCCTCTTTTTCATGACCCTCAAAAGAGGGTTTTTGCCGTGGGTGAATGAATTTCATATATCCATAAGGTACTGCGAGGGGGAATAGGATGAAGCATTTATTTGCCCGGATACGGAAAACGGGGTTTTTGCTGCCTGCCGTGAAAGGCCAATTTTACCGGAAAAGCCTGCTGCTTATGCTGAGCATTACCTGCTTGCCTACCATTATCATGGGAGGTTTATTTTACATATTTGGAAGCGCTAACATCAAAGAGGAAGTCTCCTATTCCAATGAAGCGCTGCTGCAGAACGCTTTGAACCGGATGAAGGAGGACCTAAACCAGCTTGAGCTGACAGCCGTGCAGTGGGCGTATGATCCCCGGTTTGACGGCAGCCTGCGGAATATTGATCTCAAGCAGGAATACAGCACTACCCAGGAATTGTACCGTACCTTGGTTGGTATGAAAGGATTTAATCCGCTTATCGATCAGGTTCACTTCTACCTCGACGGCCCCACTCCGCAGATTGTATCTGATCAGGATGGCATTGAGGCCGTTAACGGTTACGAGGATCAAGCCGCGTATAGCGCGATTATAGACCGCAAAAAGAAAAGCTCCTTCTGGCTGAACGGTTTTCCCCGGGTCAACCAGCACGACAACCATGAGGTTGTGCTTGCCCAAAAGGTGCCGGGTGTCGGGGAGCCATACGGTCTTTTAGTCTTTTATTTGAACAGAGACAGGCTGGTAGAGATGGTCAGGGAGCTGTCGCTTGGCAAATCGGGCCACTCGTTCATCTTCGATGAGCAGGGCAATTTTGTCGTTACGGACAAAGGGGCCGGGTTGCCGGAAGGATCGCCGTTTGAGTCTGCATTAAGCGAGCAAATTAGACGGCAGCAAACAAACGAGAGCGGGACCTTTCTGTATGAATGGGAGAACAGGACCTATACCGTTACGTACGGTGATTTTTCCAAGCTGGGCTTGGACTGGACTTATGTAACCGCCGCTTCGCTTTCCTCGTTAACGGCACCTGTGCAATTGTTGTCGAAGATCATTATCGTCATCAGTCTATGCGGCTTTGTCTTGGCGCTGCTTCTGTCCTGGCTGGCTTCCAAACGAATGTATTCCCCCATCTCAAGACTGGTTAGCCTATTCCGTGACAACAGGCGACCGGGCGAGCAGAACTCGGATGAGATTGGCTTTCTAGAGAATGAGTGGCGCCATCTCTATAAAGAAAGCCATGAGCTGCGGGATAAGCTGGAGAAAGCACGGCCCGGGCTGCGCTCCAGCTTTCTGCTGCATTTGATTCAAGGGTATTACTATTATTTAAATGAGGATGAGCTGCGCGAGCGGATGAGCGATTTTGGCTGGACCGTGAACGGCAAAAATTTTCTGCTTATTTTGTTTCAGGTGACAGGCCTTGGTCGGCAGCAGGGACGGTTCGAGGAAAACGACGTGCAGCTTGTCTCCTTTGCTGCCGAAAATTTGGCACAAGAGCTAATGGCCGGCCTTGGCGAGGAAGCGGACACGATCAATTTTCAGGATATGTCTGTCGGAATTCTACTCTCCTTCAATACAGAAGAGCCTGAAGAAACGGTTCGCAGCAGGGCTTTTCATCTCGTGAACTCGCTTGCGCAAGCATCGAGTGCTGTTTTGAAATTTCACAGCACCATTCTGGTCGGTACGCCAATGATGAGGATTACGGATATTCCCGGTTCGCTCCAGCAGCTTCGGCAGGTTGTACGCTATCGTGAAGTTAGGGAGGGCAACCAGATTTTATCTTTGGAAGAGCTGTTGCCAGGCTTAACGGGAGATACGATCCCTTATCCGTTTGCGGCCGAAAAGGAAGTTACACAGGCGATCCGCATGGGGCTTAAGGATGAAGTATACGATGCGATTCAATTGTTCATGGAGACGCTGGTGAGGGAAGGGAATAAGGAGATGTTCATTCAGGACGGAGCCGTTCAACTGCTGGGCAGCATTCAGCATGCGATCCTGGAAACAGGCTACCATCCCCGCGCCTTATACGGCGATGACGATTTGTACGGGGAGCTCCGCCAGCTTCGCGAGCCTGATCAAATTACGGCATGGTTGAAGAACAGGATTGTTGAGCCTTACTGCAAGACCCTGGAGAGGGAGCAAACCATACACCTCCGGCGTCTCGTAGAGCGGGCGATGGATTATATGAAATTAACGTTCGATTCCGATCTGTCGCTTGAACGGTGCGCGGAGCATCTGGGAACAAGTCCTTTTACGCTTAGCAAAGCATTTAAACAAGTCACCGGCAGCAATTATATTGATTTCCTTATGCGGTTAAAGATTGATAAGGCAAAGGAAATGTTAATCGGAACAGACATGATGGTAAATGAAATAGCACAGCAAATCGGCTATCGTCCTTCTTATTTGAACCGGCTGTTCAAGAAGCTGGAAGGCGTTACACCCGGACAATACCGGGAGCAAGCGATAAAAAAAGAATGAATCACATCACACGAGTATTCATCCAAATGAAAACCGCTTGGATGAATAACGCAGAAATCTGTTGCTTCAATAAGAACTTGGACACATCTTAAATGGTAAAAAATCACACCATTTGTCCTATGATAAGATCACTTTTTTATGCCGAAAAAAACTGGTAGCCGGGAAAGACATAATATTCTGTTTCGTATCACTACTATTCTGATTATTTGCAAAAGAGAAAATTAGATATCCCCTTTTCTTCAAATTTCGATGCCTCTTCAATAGGAGAGCAGCATCTTTATATAGATAGAAAGTATATATGGAAATTCTATGAAAAGAAGCAGGAAAGGATGGTTTTGTTGAAACGAATCAGTAGAGTATTTAAATTTGTAGTTGCATTTGTTCTTATGACCACGTCCATTGGTTTGACCATCAATTCAGCCGAAGCAGCAAGCGGGCCAAGAATGATGGAAAATCTGGGCAGGGGGGTGGTGGCTGTCCGCGATGGCTCCAATGTTTTTATCAGCTGGCGCTTACTGGCATTAGATCCCTCAGATATCGGTTTTAATATTTATCGAATAACAACAGACAGCGCAGCAGCCGCACCAAGCTCAGTTGCGACTGATGTCTACCCGACGGAAGGAGGCTCGTCAGCCAGTTCGGTTGTGACCGACGTCTATCGGGCTGCTGCACTAGCGGACACTGCTGTCAAACTCAACAGTGAGGTTCTGACTGAAGGCACCAATTTTACAGACACTACTGCCGATCTTACGAAGGATAATACCTATTACGTAAAGCCCGTTATCAGCGATAAAGAACAAGCAGCCAGTGCATCGTATACGCTGGTCGCAAACTCCGCCAATGAGCCTGCCTTCGTCATTCCGATCCATAGCGGCAGCGAGATCGGAAATGTATGGGTGGGGGATTTTGATGGCGATCATGAATACGATTTTCTATTGTCTCGCAGAGCAACCGCTACTCAAACCCTTGAGGCCTATAAACGTGACGGCACTTTTTTGTGGTCTATCGATCTTGGGCCTAACAGCACCAATAAAAACAATATCTCCCCCGGTTCTACTACGATTGATGTAGGGATGTGGGATGGTGCTACAGTTTATGATTTGGATGGAGACGGTAAAGCAGAGATTGTCTTCAGGATCGCCAATGGTGTCACTTTCGGGGATGGAACGGTATGGCAAACTGAAGAAAGTGACGATCGCCAATGGCTGGTTGTCGTTGATGGCATGACAGGAAAGCTCAAAGCTTACAGTGATATCCCTGATGATTATATTTCCAGCGGTCCTCTTGCCTTGCAGTTAGGTATCGGGTACCTCAACGGAACTACACCAAGTATTGTTGCTTATATGAAAAATCGGAATCCGGATAAATCCTTTAATGTCATGATCTCAGCTTATCACTATAATGGCAACAAACTCATAATGGATTGGAAATGGCTTCACGAGTCATTCGACGGCGCTGATGGCCATCAAGTACGTATTGTGGATCTGGATAGTGATGGCAAAGATGAAATAGCTCAAATCGGGTACGTACTTAACGGCGACGGTACAGTACGATACTCTTTGCATGAAGATAATGTTGTCCATGGCGATCGCTTTTATATCGGTAAATTTGATCCCGATTCATCTGAATTTTATGGCTATGGTGTTCAACAGGATAACAAAACGGGATTACTTGAGTATTACTATAATGCCACTACAGGTAAGATGATATGGCAGCATTACACCACCCCTCCCGCAGGAGATGTTGGCCGTGGGGATGTGGGCGATATCGACCCTCGTTACCCTGGTTATGAAGCCTGGTCTTTTTCAGGGATCTACAACGGTCCAACAAATACACAGATTACAGAACCGGATAAAGCACCTTGGCCTGCCTTGCGTATATGGTGGGATGGCGACCTGTTGAGTGAAAGTTTAAATGATAAGATACTAGACAAATGGAACTATAACACCAGTTCTGTTTCTCGTTTGGAGACACTTTATAAGCATCACAATGCGACAACGAATTATCGTAAAGCATCACTATTTTACGGTGATATCTTAGGCGACTGGCGTGAAGAGATCATTGTGGCGGGCAACGATTATTCCCAGCTGGTTGTTTTTACAACGGATAAGCCAACAGACACGCGCCTCTATACACTCGCGCAAAATCCGGCTTATCGAAACAGCATGACCATAAAAGGATATTTGCAGTCTCATTTGACTGATTATTATCTTGGAGATGGAATGACTACACCTCCACGACCAAACATTGAGTTAGCACCGTAATTTACTAGGTGAGCATTTTGCATAAATCGGCCACATCATCAAACAATTGATTGACAACAGGAGGAAATGTATGTGATTTTATAATATTAAATGTCGGCACATGTCCAGGGCCCACATCCGGCTGTTCTCCGCTTTCACGGTTATACCGGGCGCAGCGCCGACTGGTCGGATTTGTTAAGCTACCCTTCGCTCGGTTATTCAATATTAGCCCTGGACTGCAGGGGGCAGGCAGGTCTGTCCGAAGACACCAGCTCCATAACGGGCACGACACTCAACGGTCACATCATTCGCGGCTTGGACTCAAAACAGGATGATCTGCTGTTCCGCCAGATCTTTCTGGATACGGCCCAACTCGCGCGGATCGCGATGAGACTGCCCGAGGTGGACCCGAACCGGATAGGCGCCATCGGCGGTTCTCAAGGCGGAGCTTTGGCTCTTGCCTGCGCGTCCTTGGAGCCGCGCATCAAGCGGGTTGCGCCCATGTATCCGTTTCTAAGCGATTATCAACGGGTTTGGGAACTGGATCTGGCCAAGGACGCCTATCAGGAGCTTTGCACTTACTTTCGGAACTTCGACCCGCAGCACGAGCGCGAGCAAGCCATCTTTGAACGTCTCGGTTATATCGACATTCAGCACTTGGCGCCGCGTATCCGTGCGGAAGTGTTGATGGCTGTCGGGCTGATGGATACGATTTGTCCCCCCTCTACACAATTCGCGGTTTACAATAAAATTCAAGCTCCGAAGTCCTTGGAGATTTTCCCCGATTTCGGGCATGAAAATCTGCCTGGTTTTCAGGACAAGACCATTCAATTTATGCTAAAGCTATAAAGATATAAAGATATAGGGGGCTGCGCAAGCGGTCCTTTAATTTATTGATTACGCCAGCAGCATTGAAGCGAAGATTTTATAAGTCTGGATACGTCCCAACTATCTGTCCCCCGAAAAGCGGATGGCAGTTTGCCTGATGTTACATTTATGCTGCCTGTGACTGTGGCAGTCCTCTTTATGAATACGGTTTAGGCTACCTTGTGGACAAATAAAATTCTGTTGTTTGCCTTAAATAATCTGTTATCTTCTTTGTGTGCCCCGTCTGTTTAGGCGGGGTAAAGCTTCCGCTCAACGCGGTCCGGCTTCTGTGAATGTACGACGATAGACATTTTTCTTATTTCTTGCTTATGGAAATGGAGCCGTGCCTTAGTTACTCAACTTTCGCAGCATGAAATCGGCAAACAGGCCTTGATGTCACTGGGCAAAACGGGGACCCACTGCTGGAGTTGACGCTGAATCAAAGCAGACAGCTTTTTTCTAGCTTTCTTGGAAGAAGGGGATTCGGCCCGCTCAGAGTCTAGTATCCAGAGTGAGACGGGTGTCTATAGGGTATGGTGTTTGGTGTTTGGTATCTGGTGTCCGTTATCTGATGCCTGTTGCCTCCCCATACAGCTTTGCATGATTATCCCTTTTGATCAGAGGGTAGGGGGTTGAGGTTTGGGGTTTGATGGGGCCTAGGAGAAGGAATAAAGAGAAAAGAGATACGAAAAAAAGAGGCAGTTCAAGTGGGATGTTCGGCTTGAAACGGGAACATATGTTTGGTATGATGAGTAAAAGAACTTATGTTCTTATTTTGTTGATTCGGAGGCGAGCAGACATGGAAATCCAAGCGGAAACGGAACTTCAATCCTTTAGTAGTCGTTATCATAACGAGCAGGACTGCATGGAGGCATTGATCGCGATGAAGTGGCCGAACGGCTTCGTCTGCCCGCGTTGCGCTCACACCCGCTGCAGTCGTCTGACTTCCCGGCGCATTCCCATGTTCGAGTGCGCCAGGTGTGCGCATCAAACGTCGGCTTTGGTCGGCACGATTTTTGAACGAACCCATCTCCCCCTGACCAAGTGGTTCCAGGCGCTGGAGTTGTTCCTGCTCCCCGATGGCATCTCGGCGGTGCGGCTGAGCCAGGTGATCCAGGTCACCTACAAAACCGCCTGGCTGACGCTGCAAAAAATCCGCCATGCCATCGGGGAGTTCGATGCCCGGGAGCTGCTCTGCGGAGACGTGAAGGTGAACAGCGACCTGTA